>DASRDJ010000094.1:0-9013 GCA_035652655.1 Terriglobales bacterium | reverse complement strand
CGAAGCACTCTCCCCCGATCGACCTCGGCGGACAAACCGTCAACGCATACCAGTCCGATGAAGAGTGACCACCAGGAGGGACGCCTGAGGCCTCAGGCGTCCCGATAAGTCTTTTGCCGCACACCTGCGCGCATGAGTCTCTGACGATTCGATTTGAAAGGAGGTGATTCCTAAGTTGCACAGACACCCCTCCGTGGTCATGGGAGCGCGGGTGGGGCTACGGGTGATCGCTCTAGCTGAAACAGGTTCGACGACTGATTTCACGCAGTCAAGCAATTCTATCTGGGTCCTTGATACCGGAACTTCTCGCCGGCTATTGCCTGTGGCAGAATAGCGAAACTGAAGGTGAATTAAACTGAAGCGCTTCGTTCCTACTGGTCGCGGAAGCAACCTAAGGTCATGAAGCTCCGTTCGAATCTAATCGGCATCTGGCAGAGTAATTGCCATTCCATGTTGAGTTGCTTTGCCCCATCTCGCTAGAACGTAATCGCCCCGGAAATTTGTGAAGTGTATCCCTGGAAGGTAGATCTGCACTCAAATTCATGAAAATATTCGACGCCTATGCTGGCCTTGCGCCCGGGGAATAACGCGTAGGCCGCAAATCCGAGACCGTTAACCTAGAAGACTTCCGATAAGATAGGTTTCCCGCTTTGAATGATGAATTAGAAAGCGAATCGTAAGGCCAGTTGACCTACACGCGGATTAACAGATGTACTGCCTATAACTCCAAAGGTTGGCGAAGAAAAGTTGGTGTCTGGATTCGAAAACTGGGGATGATTCAGCACATTGAAAAACTCTGCACGAATTTGAAGGCTGCTTTTCTCTATCGGCCAATTGAGCATCAAAGTTTTTGAAATTGCCAGATCGAGATTCGCTTGCCCCGGGCCATCTACGATTCCCGTTCCGCTGTTTCCGAATCCCCGCCCCATACTGTCCGCGCCGATTATTGGAGGATTGCTGAAGCACGACTTATTGAAGTAGCTGTCCAGCCCACCTGTCACTAGCTGGCTGTGCCTACATTGGCCCGACAGTTCCGCGCGATCCTGACTGATACCGAAAACATTGTTGGCATTGGTGTACGCGATGGTGAGGGCACTTCCAGACTGAACGGTTAAGATGGCGGACAAATCCCAGCCACCCAGGACTGCGCGCGTAACACCAGTTGCCGGCCCAGGTAGCGCCCAGGTTGTGCTGAACACAAACCTCTGGGGGCGATCAATGCTAGCGCGTCCCCAGCGCTGCGAGGGAGCGTTTTGGTTGCCGAGAGGGAGCGTGTTTACAGCCGAGATTCCATTGGTTTCCGATCCGTCTGTATCCTCGGTCTTGGAGAGCGTATAGGACGCAAGGAACTGTAGACCGTGGCTCATTCTCTTTGTCAGGCTCACTTCAAGTCCGTTGTACCAGGAGTTCCCTTCGGATTCCGCAACGCGAAGAGAGTCGGGACGCACTCCCGGCACCGGCACTCGCAAGGGGATATTCGCCAATGTGTTAGAGGTCATGCCATTGACCGGATCAGAAGGGGATGCGTCTAGCGCCTGATTGAGGGAACGGAGGCGCTGCAGGTGCGTCCCCCGTGTGCCAATGAATCCTATTTCCAACAACCAACCGTGGTGGAATTCTTGCTGCACATTCAAAGAGAACTGCTGAACCATTGCTGGCTGAAGATCCTGCGCAATCGACGCAATCGACAATTGCGTGGCCAACGAGTAAGGGACAAATAAGGGAAACGAATCGGGAGTTGGGAATGGCTGTTGGAATGGCGCTTGGAATGTCGCGTCCCCGTTCGTTAGTCCCGTGTTGATCCTAGCCAAGGCAAAGGGAGCAGAAGGGATTGAAAGGGCAAAAGCCTGGCCGGTTGGGCGCGAATAATAGATGCCATAGCCACCACGCAGTGTGAGCCAACTAGTTTGTGGCAACATTTGCCAGGCAAAGCCGATTCGAGGCGCAATCGCGTTCTGACCGTTGCCATAAGTTGCAAAAGTATTGTTCGCGCGTATGACGCCCGGTGGGAGAGTGCCGGAAAAGTTAGAAGCTACAATGAAGCCGTCAAGGCTTCCGCCTGGCGGCGGGTTTGGATTGGCTTTACTGAAATCGAAGCTCGAACCACGGCCGAGTTTGTCACCTAATTGCCCTATTCGTTCATATCGCAGGCCTAAGTTTAGAGTCAGCTTCTGATTAATCCGATAGTCGTCTTGTGCAAACGCCGAACCCTCCCAAGCCCGGTACTGGCGATCAAAGAAACCAAATTGATCGTCCGATTGAAAGACATTGCTGAAGGTTCCCGTGCCGTTACCTGTGCTATCCAGGCCAAGTAGAAAATCCGTCCAGCTGAGAAATTGTATATTCGAATCGAATCCGGCGAAATAAAGATTGTCTTGCAACCGAGTCATGGAACCCCCCAATCGCAAAGCGTCCGCGCCTTTAAACCAGCTGAAGACATCGCTGAAGACAAAGCTGTTTTGCGTGTACGTCCGAGGAAAAGCTGGAGCCATGCTAACGGAGCCCAAGATGTTTAAGCTGGGCAGTTCGTTTGACCTATTCATGTCGCTCTCGGCCACTCCAACGTCACTCCAGTTGAACGGAGCTTCTGCTTCCGTCCCGCTTTGAGTTCGGACATAGCCGATGCGAAATTCGTTCAGTGAGTTCTTTGTCAGAGCGTAACTATCAGCAAGAGAGAAAACCACGAACTGAGAATTGCCCGGACTAGTAAACCCGGAAATATTACCGACTGGATTGAAGCCGTTGCTTGGAAATGTAACTGTCTGGTCGCTGCCTGAAATGAAGAATCGCGCTGCGATTTGGTTATTCTGAGAAGCGGCATAGTCAACATTGAGCAGTCCCTGGTCCTCGCTGAAATGGCATGGTTCACTGAAAACCGAGAAACCCTGGGTTGCAAACGGCCTGGATGGATCAATCGTCTGAGGGTTAGGAATCAGATAGCTGCCGTCTGGAAGCTTGAAGTTCAAAAGCGTCAAAGCCACTGGATTGAGGTTTGATCCGTCTGAGTTAATCGCGACTCCCCCCAGTGCACCCTTCATGCCACCAAACAATTTCCCAATCGCGGCAGCCGATCTGTCACCTGTGAGTGGGGGCTCGCTCAAGCTGGCACTGCACGCGATCCGGGCCTGACCGGTGGCCAGACCGTTTATCTGTCGCGTCCCTTGATAGGAACTGAAGAAAAAAAGTCGGTTTTTGACTATCGGCCCGCCGGCCGAGAATCCGAATTGGTTTTGTTTTAGGTCGGGTCGCGGATGTCCCGTCCGGTTCAAAAAAAAGTCGTTCGCGTTGAGGACATTGTTACGCAAGAATTCGAACGCGGTCCCATGATACTGATTGCTGCCTTTCTTTGTGATGATGCTGACATTGGCTCCCACAGAACGCCCGAACGCCGCATCGTAAAGTGCGGTTTGCATCTTGAACTCTTCCAACGTGTCGGGATTGGGAAGGGGGATTCCTCCGCTTGTCGCACCGGTACTCTGCACGTCGCTCACACTGATTCCGTCTAGCTGCCAGTTATTGTCGTAGGATCGCGCGCCGTGTACGTAGATGCCGTCGTTGGACCTGCCGATTTGCGATTGCGCAGTAGCGCCAAGACCGAGTTCGCCCGCATTGCTGACTCCTGCCGTGACCCCAGGAGAAAGGCTTGCAATCTGTGAGAAGTTTCTCGTGACCAACGGTAGATCTTGAATGGCAGTTTCATTCACCAATCTGCCAAGCGCAGATCTATCGACTTGAGCCATCAGCGGTTCGGCGGCTGTCTGCACTCGCTCGACGTGCGTTTCGAGCTCAAGGCGCAGTTCCACACGCAATGTTTCGGTCACATGGACACGTATGTCCAACAGTTTCAGTTCTTTGAAACCGGTCTTAGATGCGTGCATGTCGTATTTGCCGGGTCGCACCAGGACAAAAGCGAATCGTCCGAGGTCATCTGAAACTGCAATCTGGCTTTGTGGGCCGTTAGGTATCGAAAGACTAACAACGACTCCTGGCACTACCGCATTGCTCTGATCGAGGGCGATGCCAGTGACAGAACCGGTGGATGCCGTTTGTGCGGCTAGCCGTTCCGTGCAGGCAAAGGTAAAGATGAACACTGCAAGGCAAACCCTGCAGCCAGGCCGTCGGCCATAGTGGCGTTTAATCGAGCCCTTGTACATTGCAACCTCAAATTTACATGACGTGGGGCAGCTTTTAAATTCAAGCTGATGGCAAAAAAAGCCTAAAAGATTGCTAAGTTCATAAAGAGGCGTAGGATGCTAACACGATAATTAAACGCAGCAAGCCTGTTAATTCTGACAGGGGTAAGTAGTAGGACATAGCTTAGAATGGCTTATCGTAAACTCGTTGCGAGAGTCGTCGGGTATGCGGCCATGAACGAGGGCTGCAGTGATGCTCGCTTCGTCCGGCTTTCACTTGGAAGCCGATGGCGCGACGCCGTAGTTCTCCAGACTCTGTTTCTATTCTTCTCTCTTCTGGCGGGCATTTCGAATGCCCAGGTCAAACCAGTTCGGAGCGTTCTGATTATCCACGAAGTAGGCGCTTATTTGCCGCTTTCCGATTATGTCGATCGAGGAATACGTGCTAGCTTCGATAGTTCACCTTACCGAATTGTTTTTCACCGCGAATTCTTGCAAGCAGGAATGTTTACCGATTCGGACCAGCAGTTTCGAGATTTTATCGCTAATAGATATCGGAATTATCAGCCCGATGTGATTATCGTTGTCGGGCAAGCCCCACTTCAATTCCTTGCCGAAACGCATGAGAAAGCGTTTCGCGGAGTGCCAATTGTCTTCTGTCTTCCAGATAGGCTACTGGCCAGTCTGCCCGAAGAGCTTCATTTCACAGGTGTGGTGGGCGACATTGCGGCAGCAAAGACGCTCGATGCTGCGTTACAGCTACGGCCGGGTATAAAGCGCGTGGTTGTAATTGGTGGCATGGGAGATGTCGATCTGGAGCGGAACGCCGCAATTCAGAATCAATTGAAGAGCTATGAAAGCCATCTCGAGATCTCCTATTTCACCGGTATCCCGGTGCCTGATTTGGTCCAAAGGCTTCAGAACTTACCGAATGACGCAATCGTTATTCTCGGCAATTTGGGGCTCGATTCCGCTGGGAATCTTTATTCCACAGCCGAATCGGGCGCCATCGTAGCAGGCAACGCGAAGGTGCCGGTTTTCAGCTTGATTGATAGGAGCCTCAATCATGGTGAGGTAGGAGGCAAAGTCTCTGATTCCATCGAACAAGGCAAGGTCGCTGGAGGAATGGCATTACGAATACTCAACGGTGAGAAACCTCAGAACATCCCGATCATGAAGGATGTAACCACCTACATGTTCGACTGGCGGGCGCTAAAGCGCTGGGGATTCAAGGAGAGCAATCTTCCGCCGGGCAGCATTGTACTGAACCGAGAACCAACGCTTTGGGAACGTGGACGGAAATACTTTGTCGTCAGCATTGCAGTGATTTTCCTTCAGGCCATTTCCATTCTTGCCTTGTTTTGGCAAAGAGCCCGCAAGCGAAAGGCCGAAGCGGAACTTGCTACGTCAGAGGAAAAATTCTCCAAGACCTTTCGTCAGAGTCCTCTTGTACTTGCCATTAGCAAAACGAGCGATTCTCGCTTCATTGAGGTCAACGAGTCCTTCGAACAGCAATTGGGTTGGAAACGCGATGAGGTCATTGGCCGGACACCGCCCGACTTACACCTTTGGGCGAAAGCCGAGCAAAGTGCCGAATTCAAGAGTCAGATTCAGATCAACGGCAGTGTGCGTGATCTGGAAGCATTCATTCGTAGAAAAGACGGTGAGATTCGAACCCTACTGGTTTCGGGCGAAGTGCTTGAGGTGGGCGGTCAGAACTACACTCTATCCGTGGCCGCCGACATCACGGAACGCAAGCAGGCAGAAGAGATGCTCTCCACCATGAGCCGAAGACTAATCGAGGCTCAGGAAGAGGAGCGTGCCTGGATCGCCAGAGAATTGCACGATGATTTCAATCAGCGCGTGGCTATGGTGTGCGTGAATCTGGAATGCCTTGAACGAGATCTTTCCGGCTCGGAGGTGCAAGCAAGGTCTTACACCGAGGAAATCAAAGAGCAGATAAAAGAGCTCGGCAGGGACATCCAAGCCTTGTCGCACCGTCTACATTCCTCGAAGCTGGATTATCTGGGCCTGGTATCCGCGTGCAAAGGGTTCTGCACGGAGCTTTCCGCCAGGCTGAATGTCGAGATTGAGTTTCACTCCGAAAATATCCCGCCGAAACTACCCAAGGAAATGTCGCTTTGCTTATTCCGAGTGTTGCAAGAAGCGCTCCAGAATGCTGTAAAGCACAGTGGCGTGCGGAGCTTCCGGGTGTCTCTGGACGCCACATCCGATGAAGTCAAGCTGAGCGTGAGTGATTCGGGTTCTGGGTTTGATTTCAATCAGGCGATCACTGGGCAAGGACTAGGTCTGACCAGTATGAAGGAACGATTGAAGCTAGTTGATGGGCAGCTTTCTATCGACTCGAAACCGGGCCAGGGGACAAGCATTCATGCGCGCGTGCCTTTGAGTCCGGTAACGGTCGCTCGCAGTCTAAATATATGACGATTACGCTCTGGTCGCGACGCGCGCGATCCGGAGCTTCGCCTTGAAGCGCCAACGAATCATCGTCTGAACACGCACGTCCTTTTTAATGACGCGATCCTGGTCGAGCAGCGCGAACCACGGGCGGCGTCATCGTTGGCATTACGCCCGGCTGGACGCAGATGGAGATTGCATTTGGTCATACACGAGCTGCTTTGCTAGAAAGCGGAAGTGCCGACCTGGCTTTGCGCAATCATCAGATTGCCCCTCACATGGGTCCCGCAAAACTGGCTTCCGAAAACGGTTTAACAAACCTGCCAGTTACCTTGAACCGTTCTGAAAATTTCGGACTTTACTCTACTTGTCAAGGATTTACAAGCAAGGGGTTCCGAGCGGTCTGTACTGGAATTAACCCGTCCTGAACAAGGAACTACTTCACTTCTACTCCACCGTTAGGTCACCGACGGCCGCATTGCCGGGCAAAAAATTGGGGAATTTACCGGGAAGCTGCAAGGGGTGTCCAAAACACCTCTTCCGACTTCACGAATGATTCCATTTCCTTTTGGTGGTCCGGCATTCCAACCACCGATATGTAATGAGCCTGGATCGACTTCAGTTTTCGTTGTGCCTGCTCGGGCGTAAGCGGTACGCGTCTCGGTGGCGGCCAGGGAAGACCGCGCGGGGCCACTTCACCGTCGACCTTCCGCGATTCAAACCGTCGGTTCGGTGTGACCCCAGAGGGGAAAGGCCAGGCGGGCAATCCATGGACGAGATAAGTATAGACGGCGCCTTTATATCCAACCTGTTGTGCCGCATCACGGACAAACCAAAACGCCGCGCGATGGTCGACGTGGCCATCGGTTTCATCGGTAACGTAGATTTCGGTGGGTTGCAGCGTGGTCAGCAGTTCAACCAGGTCGCCGAGCACGGAGCTGCGTTGATAGGGAACCGGCTCGCCATGCACGGAACTGTGGTAGTCCTTCTGGATTAGCGCATAGGTCTCATTTTTCTTGGTGAATTGCTGGCGGACTACCTTTTCATCGGTGCTGGCGTACAAGTTGCCCAGATCGCCATCTGGGTAGCCAAGCACGATAAGGTCATCAGCTTTTCCACCCAGAATCTCAAGTGCATTGCGGCTCTGAGTCTGTCGTGAGCGCGAAAGCGCGAAAAAATCATCGGGGCCGACTTCATCCACCTTCTTATGGGTGAGGCCGGCTGCCGCAGCATCAAAACCATCTCCGCTGGTTATGTCAACCACCTTCACACGTGCTCCGCGCGCTAGCGCTTGCATGATTATCCCAGCGCAGCCAATAACCTCGTCATCCGGATGCGGCGCGAAAATCACAATCGACTCAGAGCGAGTAGGGCCGAGTTGCGCAAACGCGGACGACAGACCGATTAGTATCGCGAAGACGAGCGTAGATTTGAGGCATAAATGCATCCGATAACCCATTGTCAATATTGTCACAGCCTCGCGACGAATCCTAGGTGGAGAGTTTCAGTTCGCGTACGGCGTCGCCAGCACCATTTAGATTGGCCAGACGCATTTCAGAATACTTGCGGGACAAGAGAACCCCGGAGGCGCCGCCATGAAACACAGCAAGAACGGCTTCTTTAACGCTCTGAGGCGTACATTTACTGTTACCTCTGTCCGTGGGGATATCGATGTCAATGCCGGGCCAGATGAGAGTATTCGTGCCTTCCACTCCTGCGAGCGCACGTTTTGTTTCCCGGAAAACGTAGTCTGACGATAGACCCGTGTGTGGGATCTGATCGTAGCTGCGTTCCTTGAAGTTCATCAGCCCGTAGTTGAGGTCAATTATCGCTCGCTTGGAGAGGTCGCCATAGAGTGTGGAACCGATATTGTTGGCGTAGAGAGCCATACGTTCGCCGCCGCAATTGTTGTACATGACAACTTTAATGAAATCGGAATAGTTTGAGAGCTCGTGAAGATCCTGTTCGGCACGATAGATTGGGTTGAAGGAATTGTTGTGCCAAATGTGCCAGCCAACCGGGATGGATTGCTTCGCCGTTTTGACGGTCTTGTAGATTGCGGCGTAGGTTTCGCGGAGGCTGTCCGTCCAGAGCATTTCCCACGCGGCGAGCTCGGGGTAGCGGAGCAGCAAACGCCAGAAGTGGACATAATAGCCGTCGACGGGACGCTTGCCAACGCGAGAGGCGCGAACGAATTTTTCAAGCTCGAGAAAGCCCTCTTTCGCGCGCTCGAAATTGATGCCGCGCTGTTTTGCCTTGGCCTGACAGAATTCACAGAAGCAGGTGACTTCGCCTGGATCGACAGGGGGCGTGTCATGCGTTGCTCCGAGGCTATCGCAAAGGGCACCTTGGCGTTCGGAGCCCCACATAAGGCCATCAATGTCATAGGAACGGGTATAGTCTTCTACCAAACCAGTCAGGAAATTTCTGTATTCCGGATTATTGACACACAGCGTTTCGGC
>DASRDJ010000093.1:0-36337 GCA_035652655.1 Terriglobales bacterium | reverse complement strand
GGCCTGGCCCAAGCAAAGCGAATCACCGCGGCAGCGGAAGACAATATCTATGCCGACGAAATTATTCTCGCGCGAGACACGCGCTATCAGCACATCGTGCTGACCCGATTTAAGGATGACATCCGCCTGTTTCTCAACAGTCATCTGCAATTCAGTTCCCGCGATGAGTATCGCTATCACGAGGCGTTGATTCACCCTGGACTGTCGGCCGTGCCCGCCCCACGCCGGGTGCTGGTGATGGGGGGCGGCGATGGACTCGCGGTGCGCGAGATCCTCAAGTATCCGCAGGTGGAAAGTGTCACCCTAGTCGATCTTGATCCGGAAATGACGCGCTTGTTCTCGACCCACCCGATGCTGACAGGCCTGAACCAGAAATCCTTCTTGTCGCCAAAAGTACACGTCATTAATGCTGATGCATTCCCGTGGGTAGATACTAGCGCCGACAGCTACGACTTCATCGTGATCGACTTTCCCGATCCGACCAGCTACTCGCTGGGGAAGCTCTACACCACGGCGTTTTACAAAGCTGCGGCACGGCATCTGAGCGCGCAAGGCCTGATGGTGGTGCAGAGTACTTCGCCTATGTTTGCGCGCGACTCGTACTGGTGCATCGTCGAGACGCTGAAGCAAGCTGGACTTAAGACCTATCCCTATCACTTGTACGTGCCGTCGTTTGGGGAGTGGGGCTTCGTGATCGCCTCGTCGCATGAATACTCACCGCCGACTCTTCTGCCCGCTGGGCTGCGCTTTGTTTCTGTCGACGGCCTGCCCACGATGTTCCAGTTCCCGCCTGACATGTCGCCGATGCTGATGCCGCCGAATCGCCTGAACGATCAGGTACTGGTGCGCGCTTACGACCAGGATTGGAAGGACATCAGCCATTGAAGTTCACGCGTCGAAAGTTTCTGCAGGCCGGCAGTGCCGCGCTTGTGGGACTCTCCGTGAAGGGCGATCGCCCCATTGCCGGCGGCTTCGTCAACGATTCCTTTCAGATGGGGCACTTGCTGCGCGACCGCGCATCTTTTCCGCCGCCTCGAAGAACTGAAAAACATGCCGTAGTTATTGTGGGCGGAGGGATCGCAGGTCTCAGCGCGGCGTGGCGGCTGAACAAACGCGGATGCAAGGATTTCGTCCTTCTTGAAATGAACGAGCAACCGGGAGGCAATTCCCGCTGGGGCGAAAACGAAGTCACGGCGTATCCCTGGGCGGCACATTATGTTCCGGTGCCCGGCCCGAAAGCTACCTACGTCCGCGAACTGTTTGAAGAACTCGGCGTGCTGAAGAATGGCGTGTGGGACGAACGCGCTCTTTGCTTCTCGCCCCAAGAGCGCTTGTTCTTATATGGCCGGTGGCAGGAAGGAATCGAGCCCGCGATCGGCTTGAGCGACAAAGACCGGGAACAGTTCCGCAAGCTGGAAGATCAGATTCACCGCTTCCGTGCCTCAGGAGGATTCACCATTCCCATGGAGCGCGGGCTCTCTCGCGAGCAGGCAGATCTGGATCGCATGCCATTCAGCGAGTGGCTGCGCGCGCAAGGTCTGGATTCGCGAATTGTTGCCTGGTACATGAATTACTGCTGTCGAGATGATTATGGCGCGCTGGCTGCGAGCACTTCAGCGTGGGCGGGAATTCATTATTTTGCATCCCGCGAGCCGGAAGACAAGGGTCCGCTAACGTGGCCGGAAGGGAACGGTTGGATCGTTCGCAGGTTGCTCGAGCGGGTCGGGTCGTATGTGCGCTCCGATCAGATGGTTCATCACATCGCAAAGCAGGGAAGCGGCTACGGCGTTCTTGCTGGAGAGATCGAGTATCAGGCCGAGTTCGTGATCTTCGCCGCGCCTACGTTTCTGGCTCCGTACGTCGTCGAGGGTTTCGGTCCGCTGCGAGACTTCCAGTATTCGCCCTGGCTGACGGCCAACCTAACGTTGCAGCGACTGCCTGCGACGTCCGGGAGCGATCCTACCTGGGACAATGTCGTGATGAATTCGCCAATGCTGGGCTACGTCGACGCCATGCATCAGACCGTGCGCAGCCGGGTTGATCGTACCGTGTGGACATTTTATTGGGCTCTGGCCGAAGGGGCGCCGGCTGCCAATCGGCGCTTGCTGCTGGAGAAGGACTGGAGCTATTGGAAGGAGGCCATCCTGCGAGATCTTGAGCGCGTGCATCCGGACATTCGAACCTGCGTTTCGAGAGTCGATGTCATGCGGTTCGGCCACGCTATGGCTCGGCCTATACCCGGCGCGATCTTCTCGGAAAAGCGCCGAAAACTTGCCGATCTCGACGGCCGGTTGTTGTTTGCGAACTCTGATCTGAGCGGATTTTCAATCTTTGAGGAAGCTCAATACCGGGGCGTGCGCGCGGCGGAAAAGGTCCTTCATCATCTAGGTGGCGGTTCCTAGCTAATCGCGCAGAGCAAATGCAATGATCGTCTGGCCTCGAACTCCTGTCCTTGCCTCAAACTTTTTCAAGAGGTTTCCTTCGAGGTCGTTGGGATCGACTTCCATCTCGCAAGCGGCGATCTCCTCATCGCTTGCTCCGTGATAGCACAGTTCGCATACACCCAGACCATCTTCCGATTGCACGGGAGGACCAAAAGTCCGGCAAGTCATGGGACGGGATTCGTAAAGGTCACACATCCCAGTCGATGGGTCGAGCACCGGGCAGGTTTCGTCATTGGCGAATTCTTCGAAGCGCGCTTGGGACGCGTCGTCTTCCGCCAGGATGCCGGAGCGCGGATCGCCGGGAATGTCAGCTCTCAGCCGAGTTGCCGCTTCACGGGATCGTGCGTGCACTGCCGCTGCCCTGGCCGGATCTCGCTTTTCAAGTTCGGCGAGGCCACTCTTCAGTCGGGTCGCATCGAGTTGATTGATCGGGAACACACCGACGCAACACTGAGTGCAGCCCGGACGACACACCAACCATGGGCCGCTGCGGCGCGTAGCGTCCGCGAGAGCCGCGTCGACGATCTGAACCAATTTTCGATCACCCGCAGGTAAGGGATGCCCGCGCATGTTGTCAGGATAGCGCAGACACGGCTGTCGGGCGACGTCGGGCTAGTGACCGCCGCCACCTGTCAGTTCGCGCACGATGCTCCCGACAAATGCCTTCGCATCGCCGAAGAGCATCAGGTTGTTGTCGAGGTAATACAAGGGATTGTCGATTCCAGCGAAGCCGGGGCTCATGCCGCGCTTGATCACCATCACCGTGTGCGCCTTGTCGACATCAAGGATGGGCATCCCGTAGATCGGGCTGGTGGCATCCGAACGAGCGGCGGGATTGGTCACGTCGTTCGCGCCGATCACGAGTGCAACATCGGTCTGGGGGAAGTCGCCGTTGATGTCGTCCATGTCCATCAAGCGGTCGTAGGGAATGTCGGCCTCGGCGAGCAGCACGTTCATGTGTCCCGGCATGCGGCCTGCTACTGGATGGATGGCGAACCTCACGTCTACTCCTCGCTTGGTGAGGGCGTCATAAAGTTCGCGAACCTTGTGCTGGGCCTGCGCGACCGCCATGCCGTAGCCGGGCACAATGACAACTTTGTTGGCGGCCGACAGAATCGCCGCCGCTTCCTCAGCCGTTGCGCTCTTGACGGCCTTTGCTTCCTGCGCACCTGCCGCTGCCGCCTGCACCTGTCCAAACGCGCCGAACAGCACGTTGGTGAACGAACGGTTCATCGCTTTCGACATGATGACCGAGAGAATGAGACCGGAAGATCCGTCCAGCGCGCCTGCGACGATGAGCAATTTGTTGTTGAGCACAAAGCCCATTGCCGCGGCCGACAGTCCGGCATAAGCGTTCAAGAGTGAAATGACGGTCGGCATATCAGCGCCGCCGATCGGGATCACCAGCAGAACGCCGAATGCAAGTGCGATCAGCAGCATGAACGGGTAGAGCTGTTTCGCTTCCGGATGCAGCACCAGGTAGACGGCTATCGCGACAGCAATCACGAGCAGGAGAAAGTTGACGAGATTCTGGCCTTTATAGGTCAAGGGCCGCTGCGGTAAGACTTCCTGCAGTTTGCCCGCGGCCATCAGGCTTCCCGTGAAGGTCAGCGATCCGAGGATGACCTCCATCGAAAGCACGGCCATCATGAAGCGCGAAATATCAGGAGTGCGCAAATAAAACTCGGCCGTGCCCACCAGCGTGACGCAGAGGGCGCCGAAAGCGTGGCTGAGGGCCGTCCGCTGAGGGACGGCGGTCATCTGCACACGGCCCAGCGGGACGCCGATGATCGTCCCCAATACCAATGCGATGGCGATCCACTGGTAGTCGACGATGCCGTGATGCAGCAGCGTACCGCCGATGGCCAGCAGCATGCCCAGTTCGCCGGCCCACACGCCATGGCGTGCGGTGGTGGGCGAACTCATCCACTTGAGCGAGAGAATGAACAGCGCGCTCGCCAGGAGGTAAACAACTTCGATGATTACCTGATTGCCAGCGAATTCGTTCATGATTTGGCTGCCGGACGGCTGGACTTGAACATCTTAAGCATGCGGTCCGTGATCAGGAATCCGCCGACGATATTGCTGGTCGCGGCCACAACCGCGATGGTGCCGAGCACAGCTGACAACGTGCTCTTGTGCTCACCCACCAGCACGATTGCGCCCACTACGGCGATCGCATCCAGTGCGTTCGTGAGCGACATGAGGGGCGTATGGAGCAGCGGAGACACACGGCGGATGACTTCGAACCCAATGAAGCCCGCCAGCATGAAAATAAAAAGACCATTAATCAGGATGGAACCACTCATCTATCCTCCCCAAATTCGTCAACCTTGTGTGACCGGAGACGGCGTACTAAAAAATTCGCGGACACGCGCATTCACAACCTCACCGCCGCGCGTGACGAGAGTCTCACGCACAATCTCATCGTCCATGTTTAGTTGGAGCTTTTGTTCCTTGATGAGATGGGTCAGGAACGAAGTGATGTTGCGGGCGTACATTTGGCTCGCGTGATACGGGACGCCGCTGGCCACGTTTATGGCACCGATGATGGTGACGCCGTGCTGGATGATGGTCTCTCCTGCTTTGGTCAACTCGCAATTACCGCCTCGCTCGGAGGCGAGATCGACAATCACCGAACCTGGCGCCATTCCTTTCACCATCTCCTCCGTGACCAGCACGGGCGATCTCTTGCCCGGGATCACGGCCGCTGTGATGACCACATCGCTTTCTTTGACGACGCGTCCCAGTAGCTCGCGCTGTTGCTTGTAGAAGCTCTCATCCTGCGCTCGGGCATATCCGCGAGCGTCCTGGGCGTCCTTGGCTTCGATGGGTAGTTCCACAAAGCGCCCACCCAGGCTTTGCACTTGTTCCTTGGCAGCGGGCCGAAGATCGTAAGCAGAGGTTACCGCTCCCAGACGGCGGGAGGTCGCGATCGCCTGTAGTCCGGCGACTCCCGCGCCGATCACCAATACGCGTGCTGGCGTGATGGTTCCGGCGGCAGTCGTCAGCATCGGGAAGATGCGCGGATGGCTGTCGGCCGCTATGAGAACAGACTTGTATCCGCAGATTGTGCCCATGGATGACAGCGCGTCCATGCTTTGGGCGCGGGTGGTGCGTGGCATTAACTCCACGCTGAATGCAGTAACCCCTCGACCTGCGATGTCCTGAATGATTTCGCGTGATCCGAAGGGGCGCAGAAAGCCGATGAGCAACTGGTCGCGCCGCAGAAGAGGCAGGTCTTCTTTGCCCGTCACGTCGTTAGAGCCGTAGCACAGAACCTGGATCACGATGTCCGCTTTCGCAAACAACGCTGCCCGGTCCGCCACAATTTGAGCGCCTTTTTCTACGTACTGGCCGTCGGGATAGCCTGCCTGCATGCCGGCGCCGCTTTGAACCAACACTTCAAACCCGGCTTTCGCCAGGATGGGAAAGACCATCGGAACCAGCGCAACGCGCCGTTCTCCGGGATACGTCTCTTTCGGAACGCCGATGATCACGTGCGCTGTCCTCCCCTGTGGATCGCTGCGGCAAAGGCACTATTGTATCGGGGGATGGCGCAGTCGAGAAAGTAATCGCTTGGAGACGTCAATGTAGTGATGCCGATCAGAGCTTGTTGCACCAAAACCCTGCACCCGAAATCGCTTTTCCTCGCTTTGCAGGGGATGGATCGGTTTGGCGCCAAGTCATCTTGGGGGCGCGTATCACCGAGAGTGGTGATTCTCATCACTGCTTTGGTGTGCCAATTGCAGCGATAAAGATGCTCGTTGACGCCACGTTCTGGCAACGGGCACGGAATTATTGACGGAGAGTGAACGACGGGCGGAAGGAGGATTGCAGCGCCGAACTCAAGGGGATTCGCGAATACAGTTATTCCGCTATAGATTTGCTTGTGGCAGACGTTCATACCCCAGAAGAGTCGAGCACACAATCTTCCTCCGCACGGTTGTCCACCTCAAGGTTCCTCTCGTCTGTAAATCTCAGCTCGGTGTGACGCAGGTCACCAAGCTACCGTACAACGGGGCAGCCAACCAACACTCGGGTTCGTGCGCGGCGTGCACTCGCCCAGCCGAACCGGAGCGATCCGAGACTGAGGAAGGCTGCATGCCCAACCAGACTGGAACTCCGAAGCCCACAATCGAGCAGCATCTCAAAGCTTGCGGTGTCTCGCGCCGCAGTTTCCTCCAACTTTGTTCCGCCATCATGGTGACTGCTCCCATGGGAATGGCACTCACGGAAAAGGCCGGCCTCTTGCATGTTGCCGATGCGATCGGGAAAGCCAAGCGTCCTTCGGTGATCTGGCTGCATTTCCAGGATTGCACCGGCTGTACTGAGACGCTGCTTCGTACTTCGCGCCCCGACGTAGCCGACCTGATCCTGAACGTCATCTCGCTGGACTATCACGAGACGTTGATGGCAGCTTCAGGCGCGCAAGCGGAAGCTGCCTTGCGCAGCGCGATGGAAGAGAACGCCGGAAAGTACGTTCTGGTAGTCGAAGGCTCGATCCCGGCGAAGGACGATGGCGTCTACATGGAGCTGGGTGGCCGTCCTGCCATTCAAGTGCTTCGCGAAGTCTCGGCCAAGGCCGCCGCCGTCATTGCAATGGGCTCCTGCGCTTCCTGGGGCGGCATTCCTTCCGCTGATCCGAATCCGACCGGCGCGGTTGGCGTGGATGCCGTGGTCTCCGGTAAGCCGATCGTGAACTTGCCGGGCTGTCCGCCCAATCCTTATAACCTGCTGGCCGTCGTTCTCGAATACGCGACCATGGGCAAGCTACCCGCGCTCGATGAGTTCGGGCGTCCGAAGTTTGCGTACGACCGCGTGATTCATGAGAACTGTCCCCGTCGCGCACACTTCGATGCCGGCCGTTTCGCCGCGGCCTTTGGTGATGAGGGCCACCGCAAAGGGTGGTGCCTCTACAAGCTCGGTTGCAAAGGCCCTGTAACCCACGCCGCCTGCGCCAGCCGCCACTTCAATGAGATTCCCGGCGTATGGCCAATCGGAACTGGCACCCCCTGCGTGGGCTGCACAGAAAAGGGAGTCGTCTGGCAGATGGGAACGTTTGAAACCGTGCCCATCCACTTGGCCACGCCGCCCGATACCTATCCTCCGGTGTACAGCACGGCCGGCAAATTGGAAGTCGGTGCCGCCGCCCTGGTGGGCGTAATCACAGGCGCCGTCGGTAGCGCTGCGTGGGTGGCGTCGCAGCGTTTCCAGAGCAGCGCGGAGGCTGGGGTCGCTCGCGTGGCCGCCGACATCGCCCATGCAGAAAAGTTGAAAGGCAAGCCGGCTGACAAGAAAGAGGACTGACGTGTCCATTACTCGTCGTGAACTCATCACGGGCGTCGCCAAAGCCAGCGTGCCGGCTGCTGTCGTGCTCTCGGTCGGCAAAGAGGCGCTCAAGTCCGAGACCATCCCAGTGCCGAATGCTGCCGTCGGATTGCTGTACGACGCCACCATCTGCATTGGCTGCAAGGCTTGCGTATCGGCTTGCGCGGAAGCCAACAACACGCCGCCGGATACGCGCGGCGATGCGTTGCACCAGTCGCCCTCCGACCTTAACGATGTGACCCGCAACATCATCAAGTTGTACAAGCCGGAGGACGGCTCGGCGTTCTCGTTTGTGAAGCGGCAGTGCATGCACTGCCTCGATCCGGCGTGTGCGGCGGGATGCCCGTTCCAGGCTCTCCACAAAGATCCCGAGACTGGCGTGGTTACGTGGACGGCTGAAAAATGTATCGGCTGCCGGTACTGCACGATTACTTGTCCGTATCACATTCCCCGCTTTCAATGGGTGGGATTCAATCCTCGTGTAACGAAATGTGAAATGTGCGATCACCGGCTTGATGCGGGTCTCAAGCCAGGATGCACGTCGGTGTGTCCAACAGGGGCGGTGATCTTCGGACCGCGTCCTGTCCTGCTGCTTGAAGCGAAGCGCCGAATTCAGAACAATCCGAACCGCTACTACGAAAACCGTGTCTACGGAGAATTCGACAACGGTGGGACGCAATCGCTGTACCTCTCTCGCGTGCCTTTCGCCAAGCTCGGGTTGCCGGAAATCGGGCCAGAATCCGTTCCCGCAAAAACGCTGCGATGGCAGCGGCGCTTCTATCAATACTTCGCGCTGCCAGCTCTGCTCTATGCAGGTCTGGTACAGGTCATCCGCAAGCGTCTCAAAGGGCACGAGCACGAGGCGCACGAACTCGAGAAGAAGACCGGATTGAGGGCACAACTATGAGCACCGTGGCAACAAGCGTGGAGCGTGTCCCCGACAGTGATCGCTGGGAGCGAGCCGTTCCTGTGTATGGCTTCCCGCTGGTCAACGGATTCTTCCTCGGACTCTTGGGGCTCGTGATCATTGCCTTGGGCCTCACCGCGTATCGCGAGCTCGCCGGACTCGGGCCCGTCAGCGGCATGAATGACGCATACGGTTGGGGGATCTGGAAGACTTTCAACGTGATGGTGCTCACGGCTCTGGGATCCGGTGCCTTCGCGGTAGGAATCGGCGCATGGGTTTTTCGCCGCAAGCGTCTGCATGCCCTGATGCGCATGGCCCTGCTCACCAGTTTCCTGGCGTATGCCTGTGGACTGCTTTTGCTTGGCATCGATGCCGGCCGGCCGTGGAACTTCTACTGGATTGTGTTTCCGTGGAAGTGGAACATGCATTCACCGCTGGCGGAGGTCGCAATCTGCATGTCGATCTACGCCATGATCCCGCTGGCAATCGAAAACATCCCGCCGGTGCTGGAGCGGTTGTGGTATTTCGACTCTCGGCTACGGCCCGCCGTGGAGCGCATCGAGAAGCGTTTATATTCCGTTTTCCCTTACGTCATCGCCGCGGCGTACCTGCTGCCGGGCATGCACCAGTCGTCGCTGGGCGCGTTGATGCTGCTGGCCGGTGAGCGCGTGCACCCGCTTTGGCAGTCACCCTGGCTTCCGGTGCTCTATCTCGGAGCCGCGACTTTCATGTCGTTTGGATGCGTAGCCGGCACCACCATGCTGTGCTGTCTGGTGTGGAAGCGCGCCATGGACATGGAGGTTCTGGACGAAGCCGCTCGCATCACTGCGTGGCTGATCTTCGGGTGGATGGGGCTGCGCCTTCTCGACATACTTGTCAGGGGAGCGCTATTCACGGCATTGTGCTTCGACCGCTTCGCCGGAGTGTTTTGGCTCGAAATGGTGCTGGTCGCCGCCGGTGGCTACCTGCTGCGCCAGTCGCTGCAGGATCACGATCGCCGGAAGATGTTTCTTGGCTACATCCTCAGCTCGGCGGGCGGCATGATTTATCGCTTCAGTCCCACCACCCTGGCGTTCCGCCCCAATCCCGAAGCGCTGTATTTCCCGGTCACGATCGAAGTTCTAGTTTCACTCGGCTTCATCGCTCTTGGAATTGTGGGATTCCTGATCGCGGTGAAACGGCTGGCCATTCTGCCCGCTCCGCTACACGAGTGGCACGACATGGCGAGCTACTTCCGGTTCCGGCGGCCGTACATCCGCTGGACCGGTTATTTCAAGTTCGGATATTTCGGCGACGACGAGCCCGCAAAACAACAAAATCCTGATTGAACGGCAGACACTATGGCAAAGCGAATCACGATCGATCCCATCACCCGCATCGAAGGCCATCTCCGCGTGGACGTCGAAGTGGAGAACAACGCGGTCAGCAACGCATGGGCATCCTGCACCATGTGGCGCGGCATCGAGAAGATCCTCCGCGGGCGCGATCCGCGTGATGCGTGGTTGTTCACGCAGCGCTTCTGCGGTGTGTGTACCACGGTGCACGCCATGGCCAGCGTGCGTTCGGTGGAAGATGCTCTCAAGCTGGAAGTGCCGCTGAACGCCCAGTACATCAGGAACCTGATTCTCATCGGACACGCTTTGCATGATCACATCGTGCATTTCTACCAGCTGTCCGCACTTGATTGGGTCGATGTGCTGCAGATTCCGAAAGCCGACCCGGCGGCCGCTTCGAAGCTGGCCGAGAGTCTGTCGCCGTGGACGCGGAACTCTCGCAACGAATTGAAAGCTGCTCAAGACAAGGTGAAGGCCGTGGCCGCCAGTGGCCAGCTGGGCATTTTTGCCAATGGGTATTGGGGACATCCGGCGATGCGGCTCTCGCCCGAGGTCAACCTGTTGGCGTTCTCGCACTATCTGCAGGCACTCGAGTATCAGCGGAAGGCTCTGCAGGTCGTGGGCATTCTCGGCTCAAAGACTCCGCATGTGCAAACCCTCACAGTGGGCGGGGTCACAAACGCTATCGACCTCGATAGCCAATCTGCGCTGGGCATGGACAAGCTCGAGATGATTCGCACGCTGCTGGCGGAGGTCAACCAGTTTGTGCAGCAGGTCTACCTCGTCGACGTCTGCGCAGTGGCGGCGATGTATCCCGAGTGGTTCAAGTTCGGCAGCGGCGTGCGGAATTACCTTGCCGTGCCCGATCTGCCGCTCGACAGTCATGGATCGGCTCACGATCTTCCCGGCGGCTACATCATGAACGGGAACGTTGCCGGTACGCATCCTTTCAAAACCGCAGCGGATCCCGAATTCCGTCAGGCCGTTACCGAGGATGTGACGCACTCCTATTACCAGGGGACCAAGCCTCTGCACCCGTGGAGCGGAGAAACCGAGCCCGAGTTCACCGGCTGGAACGGCGAGCAAAAATATTCATGGGTGAAGTCGCCGCGCTTCCAGGGACACCCTATGCAGGTTGGCCCGCTTTCCCAGGTCTTGGTCGGCTATGCCCAAGGCCATCCGCTGACCAAGAAGTATGCCGAACTCGCACTCAACAAGGTCTCGGCAATCGCCGGAGTGCACGCCACTCCGGACATGTTGCACTCCACGCTCGGACGCCATGCCGCGCGGGCCATCCGCGCCGGAATGCTTTCGGAATTGGCCGACAAGCACTGGCAGTTGCTCGTAGACAATATCGCCAAGGGCGACTACACGGTTCACAACGCACCCGTATTCGGTTCGAGCGAAGTGGAAGGGGTCGGCACGCATGAGGCACCCCGCGGAACGCTGTCGCACTGGGTCGTGATCAAAGATCAGAAGATCAAGAATTACCAGGCCGTGGTCCCATCCACCTGGAACGCGAGTCCGCGCGACAACAACGGAGCGTCGGGACCTTACGAGGCATCACTGATGCACAACCCGATCGCCGATCCCGAGCGGCCGCTGGAAGTCCTGCGCACGATTCACTCCTTCGATCCCTGCATGGCGTGCGCTTGTCACACCTTCGATCCGGAAGGCAAGCACATTGCCGAAGTGAAGGTCTTATGAAACGCGTATTGATTGCTGGCATCGGCAACGTTCTGCTGGGGGATGATGGGGTCGGTCCCTACGTACTCCACCAGCTTGAGAATTCGTGCAGCTTCGAGGCTGGAGTCACTTTGGAAGACCTGGGCACGCCGGCACTCGACTTCATCGATCACATCGCGGGCCTTGATGCGCTTATCGTCATCGACTCCGTCGACAATGGGAAGCCTCCCGCCACGATCACGTTTTATCGCAAAAACGACCTAGCCCGTTGTCCGTCGACGATACGCATGGACACCCATTCTCCCGCCATCACGTCGTCACTTGCGGCCGCGGAGATTTTCTACGGCGCCTCGCCCGCGGACATTCTGCTGATTGGCATCAGCGCAGAGAACTATGAGGCGGGCTGCGCGCTCAGCGATTCCGTAAAGGCGGCAGTCGAACCCGCTGTCCAGGCTGTTCTGCGCGAACTGGAACGGCTCGGCGTCACGGTGCAAAGGAAATCGAAGACAGAAGTCCACGCCTGGTGGTCGGAAGCCCAGCCGGCATAAGAATCACTCTTTGTACACCTGTGATGGCGGTCACTGCAGGGCGTTCGTTTCCAACCCATAATCCCGTTGTGTCCCCGGAGGATTGACCATGGCCAGGGAAGCTCTCACTGCTAGTTACAGGGCGCCGATTCTGGTGCTGTCACTCGGACAGTCCGGCCGCGGCGGCGAAGGGTTCGGCCCCGCGGTGCTCTCCGAATTGGAGCAGCGTTATCCCTATGCTGGCGGCTTTGTGGAGTTTGTGGACGGCGGCGCGGATGGACTGGAACTCTTGCACCTGTTCACCGGGCGGCAGACCATTGTGGTTCTGGACGCGATCTCCGGCGGGCACGCACCGGGTGCGGTTGAAGTGCTCGAAGGATGTGAAGTGTTGCGCTACGCCAATGGAGACTCGGCGGCGACCCATCCCGGCGACGCCCACGAGCTGCTGTCTACCGCGGCCTTTCTTGGGGAACTACCCGAACATTTCTACATCGTCGGCTTGGAACCCGCAGGCAACAACGGCATCTCAAAGACACCGCAGCAAGAATTGTACAGCGCGATTGAGCAGGCGCAAGAGATCATTGACCGTTGGCTGGTCGAGCTATCCGAATCAGTTACGGCTTAAAGGAACGCTTTATGTGTCTAGCGATCCCGGGCAAGATTCTCACCAAGGAAAACATCGCCGGAGTTGACGTCGGACAGGTCCAGTTCGGCGCGATTACGCGCCAGGTTGCCTTGGGATTCGTGCCCGAGGCTGAGGTTGGCGACTACGTTATGGTGCATGTCGGCTTCGCCATCAGCCGCATCGACGCCGAGGAAGCGCAACGCACCTACGAGATTCTCGAGCAACTGGGCGCCGTGGAAGAGGAATGGGGGGCCGCCGACGTCGCTCTGCTACTTTCCTGAAACTTCAAACCCATCGAAACCCGCGCCAACATTGGGCTATCCGCGATCCCGCTACGCACCCATCACTTCAGCGTGTGATGTACCTCACCGCTGCCATGTTCATCGCGGGCTACAGTCTTCCCAGCCCGGTGATGGGGCGCCATGAAATACCTCGACGAATATCGTGACGGACGAATCGCGCGCGCGCTCGCGGGTCAGATTGCCGATTACTGCACCCGTCCCTGGGTCTTGATGGAGATCTGCGGCGGCCAGACCCACACGATCATGCGTTACGGCATCGACGACCTGCTGCCTAAAGGACTTGAGCTTGTCCACGGTCCCGGCTGTCCGGTCTGCGTCACGCCTCTCGAGACGATCGACCGTGCCATTGCCTTAGCCATGCGCCCCGACGTGACGCTGGTGTCCTACGGTGACATGCTGCGCGTTCCGGGCTCATCATCCGATCTGCTGCGCGCGAAGGCGCAGGGTGCCGACGTTCGTATTGCCTATTCCCCAGCCGAGGCGGTGAGGATCGCGGCGAGTAATCCGGAGCGCAAAGTTGTCTTTCTCGCGATTGGCTTCGAGACTACGGCACCTGCGAATGCCATGGCGGCGTGGATGGCAAAGCGCCAGGGCCTCCGCAATTTTTCGCTGCTTGTATCCCACGTGCTCGTTCCTCCCGCCATTCGTGCCCTGCTTGCCTCTCCCGAAAATCGGGTGCAGGGATTCATCGCGCCTGGGCATGTCTGCACGGTCATGGGCTGTGGGGAATACGAGACGCTGGTCCGAGAATTTCGGGTGCCCATCGTTGTCGGAGGATTTGAGCCGGCCGACATCCTGCAGGCCGTACTGATGCTTGTGAAGCAGTTGGAGGCCGGCACCGCAATTCTCGAAAACCAGTATGTGCGTTCTGTCAGCTACGAAGGAAACAAGCTTGCCCGGAAAGTCGTGGCGGAGGTCTTTGAAGTGGCTGATCAGAAGTGGCGCGGCATTGGGAGCATTCCAAAGAGCGGCCTGCGACTGCGCGAAGAGTACGCCGCGTTCGAAGCGAATCGAGTTTTCGATCTTCAACTGATCACGCCCGACGAGCCTGCGGAGTGTATCAGCGCCCGCGTGCTGCAAGGACTGAGCAAGCCCACCGATTGTCCGGCCTTTGGATTTCGCTGCACGCCCGACAATCCCTTGGGCGCTCCCATGGTTTCGTCGGAAGGCGCGTGTTCTGCCTATTACCGTTATCGCCGCCACGCGACCGCGGTGTAGCGAGAGAAGGAACCAGGAATGGCCGAAGTCATCAAGTCGATCGCAACCCTGGCTTGTCCCTCTCCCTTGCCTGCGAAAGATACCGTGCTGCTCGGCCACGGGAGCGGCGGCACGCTGAGTGCAAACCTGATCCGCGACGTCTTTCTGGCGGCCTTCCAGAATCCAGTTCTCGATCGCCTCGATGATCAGGCCATCGTGACCATCAACGGCTCGCGTCTCGCCTTTACCACCGATTCGTTCGTCGTGAAACCGTTGTTCTTTCCGGGCGGCGACATCGGCTCACTCGCGGTGCACGGTACTATCAACGACCTCGCCATGGGAGGCGCCAAGCCACTCTTCCTCAGTGCTGCCTTCATCCTCGAGGAAGGCCTCTCTATCGATGTCTTGCGGCAAGTCGTGCACTCCATGCGCGATGCGGCCGCTGCTGCCGGCGTCTCCATTGTTACCGGCGACACCAAAGTGGTCGAGAAGGGAAGTGGTGACCAGTTGTTTATCAACACCACTGGCATTGGCGTGGTTCCGGAAGGTGTGAACCTTTCTGCCAGCCAGGCGCACCCGGGCGATGTGGTTTTACTAAGCGGTCCCATCGGAGACCACGGGATCGCGATTCTCGCGCAACGAGCCGGACTCGAATTCGAATCGTGTATTGCCAGCGACAGCGCCGCTCTGCATGGACTTGTCTCAGACATGCTAGCTGCGTCGGCAGAAATTCGCTGCATGCGTGACCCGACCCGCGGAGGCATGTCCAGCTCCCTCAATGAGATAGCGGCATCCTCGAAAGTTGAAATTGAACTCATCGAAGATCGAATTCCGATCCACGATGAAGTGCGAGGTGCGTGCGAGATGCTCGGGCTCGACCCGCTCTACGTAGCGAACGAAGGCAAGCTGATCGCAATTGTCGCTCCTGAGCGAGCTAAGGATCTGCTGTCTGCAATGCGTCGTCATCCTCTTGGCCGTGAAGCCTGCCTGATCGGCAGAGTCTGCGGGGCGCATCCAGGCCTGGTCACGATGCGTACCGCGCTCGGCACGCACCGCATTGTCGACATGCTCTCCGGAGATCAACTCCCGAGGATTTGCTGAAATGCACGAGATGGGCATCGCCAACTCGATCCTCGAAGCTGTGGCCACCGAGGTTCGCCGCCGTCCGGGATCGCGAGCTTCGAGGGTTGGCGTACGCATCGGCGAACTGGCTGCTATCGATGCTGACTCTCTGACCTTCTGCTTCGACGCGCTATCGCGTGACACCGATCTCGAAGGCTTGCAGTTGGAAATCGAAGTCTGTCCTCGGCGCCACCGTTGCGATCCATGCAGCGAGACGTTCGACGTCCACGACTACGAGTTTGCCTGTCCGAAATGCGGCAGCATGCAGACAAAATTCGTCAGCGGAGACGAGTTGGAACTGGCGTACCTGGAGGTAGAAGAGAATGAATCAAGTGCTCTTGCAGAAAAAAGTTCTTAGCGAGAACGATCGCGTGGCCGAATCCTTGCGCGACCGCTTTCGGCAGAATGGCGTGCTGTGCGTGAACCTGATCAGCTCGCCGGGATCTGGCAAAACCACGCTTCTCGAACGCACCCTCGAGATCCTGCCGAGTGAAGCGCGCGTTGCCGTGCTGACCGGAGACATTCAGACCGAGAACGACGCCAACCGCCTGAAGCGTTTCGGATTTCCAGTGAAGCAAATTACTACTGGGGGCACGTGTCATCTCGACGCCCGCATGATCGAGAAGCACCTCGAAGACTGGGATCTCGCGAAGTTGGATATTCTGTTTATCGAGAACGTGGGCAACCTGGTCTGTCCGTCCTCCTATGATTTGGGCGAAGCCGCGAAGATCGTGATACTCAGCGTGGCAGAAGGCGAAGACAAGCCGCTGAAGTATCCCTCGATCTTCTTCCAGTCTGAACTCCTGATCCTTAGCAAAACCGATCTGCTCCCGCACGCGCCTTTCGATGTGGAGCTTGCCGAACAAAACGCTCGCCGCGTACATCCTGGCATGGACGTACTTCATGTTTCCTGCCTGACTCGGGTCGGCGTGGCAGCGTGGATTCGTTGGATTGAGCAGAAACGTGCTGCGCAGGTCGAATCGAAAGCTCAGCCGGCGGGATAGGTGCATCTTGGTCAGACGTCAGATCGAAGTGGCTGGCATCGTGCAGGGTGTCGGCTTCCGGCCTTATATCTACCGCCTCGCGATCGAACGGCACCTTTGCGGGAATGTCTCAAACAACTCCTCCGGCGTGATCATCGAGGTGCAGGGTCCGCTGGAGGCCGTCGAGGAATTTGTTCATCGCCTTCCCCAAGAAGCGCCGCCTCTTTCGCAAATTACCGAGGTGCGAGTCGTCGAACTCACCTGCAACGGGGATCGCGACTTCCGCATCGTGCCGAGCAAGCGTGGAGACCCTGTCCGCACACTGATTTCGCCCGATGTGGCTGTCTGCGACGATTGCCTGCGTGAACTACTCGACCCTAAGGACCGACGTCATCGTTATCCGTTCATCAACTGCACAAATTGTGGTCCTCGTTTCACCATCGTGCGCGACATTCCGTACGATCGACCTTACACGTCGATGGCGCAATTCCGCATGTGCCCCGCATGCCAGGCAGAGTACGACGATCCTTTGAATCGCCGATTTCACGCTCAACCAAACGCTTGCTGGGATTGCGGTCCACGAATCGAACTTTGGGATCGCCAAGGACGCAATACCTTTTCAAGAGATCCGATTGCCGAAGCAGCCGCAGGCCTGACGGCCGGGATGGTTGTCGCCATCAAGGGCCTCGGCGGATTCCACCTGGCAGTTGACGCCACCAACTCCACAGCGGTTGCGCTCCTACGCGAACGCAAGCGTCGCGTTGAAAAACCACTGGCCATCATGGTGCCTTCCCTCGAGGCGGCTGGAGCATATTGTGACCTGACGGCATCGGCAGTGGAAACACTTTGTTCGATACAACGTCCGATTGTGCTCTTGCCTAAACGGCCCGCCTGCGGGATCGCTGACAACGTAGCTCCTCGCAATCGGGAACTGGGCGTCTTTCTACCCTACACGCCCCTTCATCATCTGCTTTTCGCTGACGGCGCCTTTCGGGCGCTGGTCATGACCAGTGGCAATCTCAGCGAGGAGCCGATCGCCATTGACAATCGGGAAGCCGTCGAGCGCCTGCAGGGGTTGGCAGACTGCTTTCTCGTCCACGACCGGCCTATTCTGCTGCGCTGCGACGATTCGGTCGTCCGCGTCATCGGTGGCCAACGGCGACAATTGCGGCGCTCGCGCGGCTTCGTTCCGGTCCCCATCTTTCTAAAGGAAGAAGTGCCCGCGATTCTTGCTGTGGGGGGAGAGCTCAAGAACACCATCTGCCTGACCAAGGGCAAGCACGCTTTCCTCAGCCAGCACATAGGCGACCTTGGAAATCTCGAGAGCTACCGATTCTTCGAGGAGGTGGTGGAGCATCTGCAGCGAATCCTTGAAATCAAGCCGGAGGTCATTGCCTACGATCTCCATCCCGGATACCTTTCGACGAAGTGGGCGCTGTCTCGGAAGCAGGTGCGACTGCTTGGTGTACAGCATCATCACGCTCACGTCGCCAGTTGCATGGCGGAAAATCATCTCGAAGGGAAGGTCATCGGCATAGCACTCGATGGGACCGGTTACGGCACCGAAGGACACATTTGGGGCGGGGAAGTGCTGATCACCGGATATGAAGGTTTCCGCCGCGCCGCGCACTTCGACTACGTTCGTATGCCTGGGGGAGAGCAAGCGATTCGTGAACCCTGGCGGATGGCGGTCGCGTATCTCTATCACCACTTCGGGCGCGAGTTTCTGAAGCTCAAATTCCCGTTCGCAGCCTCCCTGGAACCGCCGCAGATCGAAGTGGTTTTGCGGATGATGGAAGAGAATCTGAATTCGCCGAAGACCTCGAGTTGCGGACGGCTCTTCGACGCAGTCTCTGCTTTGATCGGAATTCGCTCCCACGTGAGCTACGAAGCACAGGCCGCAATTGAACTCGAGATGGCGATTGCCGACGACGGCGATGAAACAGGTTATCCAATGGATCTCAAACTGCGGGATGGAATCCGCGTCATCGATACCCGCCGTATGTTCGAGCAGATGCTAACCGACCTTGGCCGCGGGCTTCCGGTCGCAACCATCAGCCGAAGATTTCACAACGCGTTGATCGCTGTATTTACAAGCCTCGCGAAGTCAATCCGCACGGAATCATCGCTCACTCGGGTGTGCCTGAGTGGTGGCACGTTTCACAACGTGTACCTGCTCTCCGGCCTGCAAAAACAACTTTCCGAGTCCGGACTCGAGGTCTTCATTCAAAGTCAGGTACCTGCCGGAGACGGGGGACTCAGTCTCGGCCAGGCAATGATCGCCGCTCACCAATCAAGTTGAGGCAAAGTCGCGGGCCAGGATTCGACACAAACACACACCGCTGTGTCCTTTTGTGTTACCGCTGCGTGACCACCGTCACATACCAATTTTTTTCCACGTCCTAGTCTGAAGTGTTCAGTCAGGCAACGCCGCACCTGCTGTGCTGCGCGTGACAACCACCGTTCCTACGGAGCCACGGATGATCACGGATTTTTCGAAGCCGACGCCCCCCAGTCTCGACAAGCGCTGGCGTTTAGTGGATGCCACCATGCGCCGCCTCGGGCACCACTCACATGGTTTGATCGAAGCCCTGCACACCGTTCAGGAAACCTTCGGCTTCCTTGACGAAGGCGCCTTGCGCTATGTCGCAATCTCGCTGCGCGTGCCTTTCAGCCGAGCCTTTGGCGTGGCGACGTTCTATCAGTTTTTCACCTTGAAGCCCGCCGGCGAGCACACCTGCGTGGTGTGTATGGGGACGGCGTGCTACATCAAGGGCGCTCCCCAGCTACTCTCGGCGATGCAGCGCGACCTTGAAATCAAGCCCGGAGAAACGACCGCCGACGGCAGGGTGTCCCTGCTTACGGCCCGCTGCCTCGGTTCCTGCGGACTTGCGCCCGCTGTGGTCTACGACCATGAGGTGGCGGGCAAAGTCTCGCCAACCGATCTGCGCGACCGCGTGAAGAAATGGACCCGCCATGACTCCTGAGGAACTCGAGCAGATTGCCGAGGAAGAACGCGCTGCGCAGGGGGAAGTGCCCCATCACATCAACGTGTGCGTGGCGGCCGGCTGCGTCTCCTGCCAAAGCTCGTCCGTCAAGGAAGCCATCGACAAAGAAATCGTGAACCGCGGTTGGGAGCAGAAGTGCAAGTCAAAGGGAGTCGGCTGCATGGGCTTGTGCGCTGAAGGGCCGCTGGTCTCGACCGAAACCGGCACGCTCTATCAACACGTCGTGCCCGCCGACGCCGGAGAGATCCTAGACTCGCTGGAGGCTTCGCCGGTCGATCGCCTCATCTGCCGCACTGACGTACCTTTTTTTCAGCGCCAGAAGAAGATCGTCCTCGAGAATTCCGGGATCGTTGATCCCGAACGAGTGGAAGAGTACGTGGGCGCTTCCGGTTACGGTGCGTTGATCAATGTGCTGACGGAGATGGCGCCCTCGGAAGTTGTGCAGGAGGTCGTCAAAAGCGGCCTGCGGGGACGAGGCGGAGCCGGTTATCCGACCGGGTTAAAGTGGAGCACGGTGGCGAAGGCCGCCGGGCAACAGAAGTACGTTATCTGCAATGCGGACGAGGGCGATCCGGGAGCGTTCATGGACCGCAGCGTTCTCGAAAGCGATCCGCATCGCGTGCTGGAAGGCATGCTGATCGCCGCCTTCGCGGTGGGTGCTTCCGAGGGGTACATCTACGTGCGCGCCGAATATCCTCTGGCCATCAAGCGGCTGCGCACTGCCATCCGGCAGGCAGAGCGAATTGGGTTGCTCGGCTCCAACATCTGCGGAACGCGCTTCAGCTTCCGCATCGATTTACGTCTTGGCGCCGGTGCCTTCGTTTGCGGAGAAGAAACGGCACTCATCGCCTCGGTGGAAGGCCGCCGCGGCACTCCTCGCCCGCGCCCGCCTTACCCTGCACAGGAAGGTCTCTTTGGCTGTCCTACCCTGATCAACAATGTTGAGACCTACGCGAACATCGCTCCCATCATTCGCAACGGGGGCGAGTGGTACTCGCAGATCGGCACGGAGAAGAGCAAAGGCACTAAGGTTTTCGCTCTCGCGGGCAGTGTGCTCAATACCGGACTGGTCGAAGTGCCGATGGGCATCACCCTGCGGGAGATCGTGTTCGATATCGGCGGCGGCATCCCAGGCGGACGCGCCTTCAAAGCGGTGCAGACTGGCGGACCATCCGGCGGCTGCCTGCCTTCGCAGTTTCTAGACATGCCGGTCGACTATGAGTCCCTTGCCAAGGCCGGATCCATCATGGGCTCGGGCGGCATGATCGTGATGGACGAATCCTCCTGCATGGTCGATGTCGCCAAGTACTTCATGGATTTCTGCATGACCGAGTCCTGCGGCAAGTGCGTACCCTGCCGTGTCGGGACCTACCAAATGAACGAACTTCTTGCCCGCATCACGGGCTGTAGCGCGACCACCCAGGAGATCATCCTGCTCGAGGAACTCTGTGACTTGCTGCGGAACACCAGCCTGTGCGGACTCGGCCAGTCCGCTCCCAATCCGGTGGTGAGCACCTTGCGCTACTTCGCCGACGAGTACAAAGCCCATGTCGAACAAAAGATCTGCCCCGCCGGAGTTTGCGGACACGAAGGGAAGGAAGCGTCATGAACCCGGGCACGAACATCAAGACGCTGAAAATTGACGGCAAGGACTTCAGCGCCCGTCAGGACGAAACTATTCTGGCCGTCGCCCGCCAGAACAAGATTTTCATCCCGACCCTGTGCGATCTGCGCGGCCTGACTACCGTGGGCGCCTGCCGCCTTTGTCTGGTTGAGGTCAAAGGCTCGAACAAGCTTCTACCGTCGTGCGTCACGCAGGTGCAAGAAGGTATGGAGGTCACCACCACCTCGGAGCGCCTGGACCGGTACCGGCGCTCGATTCTGGAACTGCTCTTCACAGAGCGGAATCACATCTGCTCGGTCTGCGTCTCCAACGGCCATTGCGAATTGCAGACCCTGGCGCAGCGTTTGCAGATCACGCATGTGCACTTCCCCTATCGCTATCCGAAGGTGCAGGTGGATGGCTCGCACGACCGCTTCATCGTTGACCACAACCGCTGCATCCTCTGCACCCGCTGCGTGCGTGTGTGCGAAGAGATTGAAGGTGCGCACACCTGGGACGTGATGGGTCGCGGCATCGACGCGAAGGTCATCACCGATCTGAACCAGCCTTGGGGATCATCAGAAACCTGCACCGGTTGCGGTAAGTGTGTGCACGTTTGCCCCACGGGCGCGTTGTTCGAAAAGGGCAGGTCGGTCGCGGAGATGCTGAAGCGCCGCCAGTTCTTACCATACCTGACCCTCATGCGAGAGGAGCGCGAGTGAGCAAGATCCGCCTGGCAACGGTTTGGCTGGATGGTTGTTCGGGATGTCACATGTCTTTTCTGGACATGGACGAGGCCCTGATTTCCCTCGCTGAAAAAGTCGATCTGGTCTACAGCCCGCTGGTGGACGCCAAGATTTTTCCCGATGACGTCGACATCACACTGGTAGAAGGGGCGGTCAGCAGCGAAGAGGATCTCCACAAGATCCGCCACATCCGCCAGCGCACGAAAACCCTGGTCTCTTTAGGCGATTGCGCTGTGACTGCGAACGTGCCGTCGATGCGCAATCCTTTCGGCGTCAAAGCCATCTGCGATCGGGCGTATCGCGAGAACACCACCTTGGATGCCGGGGTGCCCGATCAGGTCGTGCCTAAGCTTTTGCCGCGTGCCGTCCCGGTGCACGAAGTGGTGACTGTCGACTTGTTCGTGCCCGGTTGTCCTCCGCGCGCCGACGTCATCTTCTACTTTCTCAGCGAACTTCTCGAGGGGCGTACCCCGGAATTGAGCGCGAAGACGCGCTTTGGAGCCTAGTCACGTGCCAGACGCTGCCCACAAGACGATTCTGATCGACCCGGTGACCCGCATCGAAGGGCACGCGAAGATCACCCTGCACCTGGACGATCATGGCCGTGTTGAGGACGCCCGTTTTCACGTGACCCAGTTCCGCGGTTTTGAAAAATTCTGCGAAGGCCGGCCGTTTTCCGAGATGCCTGCCTTGATGGCACGCATTTGTGGCATCTGCCCGGTCAGTCACTTGATGGCTTCGGCCAAGGCATGTGACGCACTGCTGGCGGTCCGTATTCCTCCCACCGCTGACAAATTGCGCCGCATCTTCGGTCTCGCCCAGGTCGTACAATCCCACGCCTTGAGTTTCTTTTATCTTTCCTCACCCGACCTGCTGCTGGGCATGGACGCGGATCCTGCAAGCTCGAACATATTCGGGGTTTATGAGAAGAAGCCCGAAGTTGCGCGCGATGGCATCCGCCTGCGTCAATTCGGACAGCAGATCATCGAGCGCCTGGGCGGCAAGCGAATTCACCCGGCGTGGGTTGTCCCCGGGGGAGTCAGCGAGCCTCTTACCGAATTGAATCGGGACGCGATCCTCTCCGCAATTCCCGAGGCGCTCGCGATTGCGGAACGCACGCTCGAGTGGTTCAAGGGTATTACCGAGGGATTCCGGGAAGAAATCGCCAGTTTCGGAAATTTTCCCACCTTGTTCATGGGCATCGTGAAGAAGGACGGCGGCCTGACGTTCTACGATGGCGGGATTCGCATTGTGAATTCCGCCGGCGACGTGATTGCCAACGGACTCGATCCGGCCGAGTATCAGGAATATATCGGCGAGAAGAATGAAACGTGGACGTACCTGAAGTCGCCGTACTACATGCCCAAAGGATATCCCGACGGTATCTACCGCGTCGGGCCTCTCGCCCGGATGAACGTCGCCGACCGATGCGGCACGCCCCGCGCCGACCAGGAACTCGCCGAATTCCACGAACTGCAGCGCACTGCCGTGCTCAGCAGCTTTCACTATCATCATGCCCGGCTCATCGAGATCCTGTATTGCGTGGAACGCATGGAGCAGTTGCTCACGGATCCTGAGATTCTGTCCAAGCACGTGCGTGCGGTGGCTGGTCCGAACCGCGAAGAAGGGGTTGGCTGCTGCGAAGCGCCGCGCGGTACGCTCATGCACCACTACAAAATCGACGAGCAGGGGCTGATTCGCTGGGCAAACATGATCATTGCAACCGGGCACAACAATATGGCGATGAACCGTGGAATCCTGCAGGTCGCCAAACACTTCGTGCGCGGCGAGCGGCTCACTCCTGGAATGCTGAACCGCGTCGAAGCGCTTATTCGTGCTTACGATCCCTGTCTGAGTTGCTCAACTCACGCTTTCGGCGAGATGCCGCTGGTCGCTGAACTGTACAACTCCTCGGGCGAATTGCTCGACCACGCCCGCAAGCCTGGCTAGAGGAGGGCATATGGCCCGCATACTCGTTCTCGGTTACGGCAATCCGATGCGCTCCGACGATGGCCTCGGCTGGCAGATCGCCGTCGAGTTGTTTCGTACCAACCACTCCCCTGACGTCGAAGTCTTGCCCTGTCACCAACTCACACCGGAATTGGCCCCCACGGTTAGCCGGGCCGACGTCGTGATTTTTGTCGACTGCGAGCAGGGAGGCACGCCTGGAGAGATCTGTTGCAGGGAAGTGCGTTGTGAGGCGACGCCACTTTCGTTCACTCACCACCTGACCCCGGGAGCCCTGATGGCGCTCAGCTCTGAATTATTTGGGGCGTGCCCGCGGGCCTGGCTCCTCTCGATGCAGGGGCAAGAATATTCTGCGGGGGACAGTTTTTCCCCCGCTGTTGCCGCCCACATCTGCGATCTCAGAGCCAGACTGCAGAGGTTGATTCAGGAGGGCCAGGGTTCGACTTCCGTAGCCTGCTAGTCGACCCGGAGGTCGATTTGCGCAAATGCCGCAGTCTTCCTGGGCACCGGTCTGTGCAAACGGTGGAAATCTAATCTAATTCGTGGAAACCCGCGCCCCTCAAGGCATCCGGCGTAGCACCTTGGTGGGGGATGTAGTGGCACGGAAGTGCTATTTGCAGGCGCCCACCTTGGATTTATTTTTTTCAGCGAGCAGTTCTGGGGGAGGGCTGCCCGGGCGCCTGTGACTTGAAAGAGTCCGGGCGCTCGTTATTTCAGCCGATTTTTCGGGCATCATCAGGCAACAATAAAAAAGCGGCGCATGATGCGCCGCTTCTTCTTTTTTTCAAATTATCGTCAGTTCGCGCGGATCGTGAAATCAACCGTAACCTTGGCCTGCGTTTCGATGGGCACGCCATTTTGCAAGTACGGTTTGAATCGCCACTGCTTGACCGCTTCGCGCGCCGCATCCGCTAGAATCGCGGGTCCGCTCAGGATCTGCAGTGCCTGAATACTTCCATCCTTGTCGATATCCACCAGCAGGATGACCGCGCCCTGAACCTTCATCTGGCGCGCCAGCAGTGGATAGGCCGGACGTACGGGACGCGTGAGCGCCTGGCGGGTGTCGGTCGACATCTGAACGCTTTCACCGGTTGTGGTCACTGGCGTAGAGTCCGGCACCGGGATCGGTGCGTGCGGAGCCTGCGAAGCGATTTGCCCCGGAGCTCCGTTTTGCAGTTCAACCTTGACCGAGGGACTGCCCGGACGCACCAGCTGGCGTTGATCCCCAGCCACCACCTCGACACGCAGCGGAGGCAGCACTGCGCGCGATGCAACAACCGCAGGCGGTGCCGGAGGTGCTTGCTCAGTGACTTTGCCGCCTGCCGGAGGCGTTGGGTGCTTTCTCCTAGCGCTAGGCAACACAGGCGCCGCCGTCGTATTTGCGGGAGCTGCGGGCTGGGCCGTTTCTTCGGCTGCCGCGGGCGCGGAATCGTCAATTACTTCGGAATCAGCAGCTTCCGGGGCAGGAAACCAGAAGTCGCGGTCTTTGATCAGCACGAGGCCCAAGGCCACCAAGAGCATGACCAAGGCGATCACCATCCGCCGGCGCTGGCGCTGGTCGTTCTCGACCAGTACTGGGGCTGGAGGGGCAATTTCCAGCCTGGGGACAACCAACTGATCCTGGATCGTTTCCTGTTGTTCGAGTTCCTCTAACATGCAGGCAGCCACCTTCCTGGCGCGCTGGGGAAGGGCTTCGCCCGCATAGTATGCCCTGAAATCGCGCGCAACGCCACAAAAACAAGCAGACCCTGAATACGTGGGCATCCCCGAAAAACATGGGCGTTTTGCCCCCCTGTGAGCTGCGTCACATCTACTGGTGCCAAATGTCACCGCACCCAGGTATGGCCGGACGGACACTGATGTAGTGACGCTGGTCACAGCGGTCTGGTAGTGGCAAAGCGCCACGGCGCAGAACGCCTTTTATTCCGACTCTACGGCGCTCTCCTTGGAGGACTTGTGCTCTCACCTTACGGGCTCGACATCATCGAAAGCTGCCTGACCTGCAAAATGCGGTCGGACCGCATCTTCTGCGACCTCCCGACAGCGTCCCTCCAGTCTTTCGAGGCCATCAAGTATGCCACCGCCTACCCGAAGGGCGCGGTACTGTTCGTCGAAGGGCAGGCTCCCCGGGGAATTTTCGTCCTGTGCAAGGGACGCGTGAAGCTTTCCATCTGCGCCACCGATGGGAAGACCCTCATCTTGAAAATCGCGGAGCCTGGCGAAGTTCTCGGCCTGAGCGCCACTGTCTCGGGCAAGCCGTACGAGTTGACTGCCGAAACCATCGATCCCTGCCAGGTGAATTTCGTGAAGCGCGAAGACTTCCTGCGCTTTCTGAAAGACAACTCCGATGCGTGTTTCAAAGTAGCGGAGCAGCTCAGCGAAAAATACAACAACGCCTGCCACGAAGTGCGATCGTTGGGGCTGTCGCATTCCGCTTCCGAAAAATTGGCCAAGCTCCTGCTCGAGTGGAGTTCCAAAAATGGCGAAGCCGCCAAGCAGGAGCCTCGCCTCAAACTGGCCCTGACGCACGAAGAGATCGCGCAGATGATCGGCACGTCGCGCGAAACCGTGACGCGTTTGTTTGCGGATCTGAAGAAACGCCAGATCGTTCAAGCCAAGGGATCCACGCTCATCATTCGCAATAAGGTCGCTTTGAAAGCGATGGCCACCAACAACTAGCTTGCCCGATGCACTGTCCTGTGCCTAGGGTCACCCATACGGGTGACTGCAATCACTGTGCTTTTCCCGCCTAAGGCATATCTACCTGCTATGGAGAGCGCGATACAGCAAAACTGCCTCGAATGCGCCTTGCGTCCGGACCGGGTTTTTTGCGATCTGCCGACCACTGTGCTGGCCGCGCTCGATCAAGTGAAATCCAAAATCGCTTGTCCGCGGAACACGGTATTGTTCCGCGAAGGGCAGCCGGCTCGCGGTGTATTCGTTCTGTGCGAAGGGCGCGCCAAACTCACGGTCTGTTCCGACTCAGGCCAGCGCCTGACGCTGCATGTGGCCGTTCCCGGCGAAGTCCTCGGCCTTAGCGCCGCCTTGTCTGGGACCAATCACGAGGTTACCGCTGAACTCCTGGACGATGCCCACGTGGCCATGGTGAAGCGCAAGGAGCTTCTGAATTTCCTGCGCGAGCACCGCGAGGCTTGCCTGCATGTGGTCGACCTGCTCAGCCAGGATCTGCACATTGCCTACGACAAAGTGCGGTCGGTTGGACTTGGACGCACTCGCCGGCCTCGTGCCGTGAGCGCCTAGGAGTCCATTTGTAGGTCATGGGGCTCCGTCGCAGCGCCCATTCAACCACAGCCTAATGAAAATCCCTGTTTTCATTCGCATGTTCGCACTGATGTTATCGGGCCTAGCGTTTGCATGCGGGAATTCGTTTGCGCAGGATTCTCCATCCAACCCCGACCAGAATTCCAAGTATGTCGGCGTCGAGGTCTGTGAGGGATGCCACGAAGATGTCTACAAATCCTTCACCAAATCTGCCCACGTGGAGACGCTGAAAAGCAAGAATCCGGCGACTCGCGGTTGTGAAGCTTGCCACGGTCCCGGTGCCGAACATGCCAACGCCGGCGATCCCGAACTTATCGAACGCTATACCGGCGCGCAACCCGCAGTGATTCTGGCCCGTTGCGGACGTTGTCACCAATCGGAAATCAGCCAAGCCCATATCAAGGCTCATCTCAGTTGCTTGACGTGCCACTCTGTGCACCACGCTTCACAAACCAAGGCTCTCCTCGTCAAGCCCTCGCAGGAGCTCTGTCGCGGGTGCCATCACACCAAGTAGGCGCGCCGCAACTCGGAAGAACGCGAACTTTGCCATGTGACACGCGTCACATCCGCCGGTGAGACGACTCACTGCCCCTTCGCCCATCGCCCGCCAACAATAGACCTGCCATTGCTTGGCGATTGGGGAGGAGGCCGCCGGAATGCCGACAGCTCACAAGGGTTTGCGCACACGCAGTGCGCTGCGCGTCCTGCAATTTGGACTCCTGGGTCTGGTATTCACGGGCGCTGCGTTCGCGGCTGGCAAGAAAGTCGATCCCCCGAAGCCCACCAACGAGGAGTGCCTGGCCTGCCATGGCGATCCCACCATGACCAAGGATGTCGGCGGCAAGCCGGTCAGCATGTCGGTGAATCCCGACGCTTTCAAGGCATCCATCCACGGAGGCATGTTCGCGTGCGTCGACTGCCACACCGATGTGAAGACTTCTCCGCACGAGAACACGCCAGCCAAGATTTCCTGCGCAACCTGCCATGCCGATCAGCAGGCAGCTTACGAGCGGAGCTATCACGCTAAGGCCATCAAGGCCGGCGATGCGCAGGCGGCCACCTGCGTTTCCTGTCACGGCAGTCCCCACGAACTGCTTCCCGCCAGCGATCCGAAGTCACGCGTGAGTCACGTGAATATTCCGGCGACTTGCGGCTCCTGTCACGGACAGAAATCCGTCATGGAGGCCAGCGGCCATAGCTCCCAGCCGTTCGCGTCCTACCTGCAGAGCGTCCACGGAAAAACCGTGGCGGCGGGCTCGGAGAAGGCGGCGGTCTGCACCGACTGTCACGGAGCTCACAAAATTCTCGCAGCCACCGACGAGCACTCGTCTATCTTTCGATTCAACGTACCCGCCACTTGCGCCAAGTGCCACGAGTCGGTGAAGCAGGAGTTCATGCAGAGCATTCACGGACAGGCGATCGCCCGTGGAAACAGCCAGGCACCGGTGTGCACCGACTGCCACGGAATTCATTCCATCAAGGCGCATCTGGATCCGAATTCCTCGGTTAGCGCAGTGAACCTCACCCGCGTTACCTGCGCTCGCTGCCACGAAGGCGTGCGTCTGAACGATGAATTTGGCGTGGAAGGACGGCGTTCTACTACCTATCTGGCGAGCTATCACGGACTGGCGTCAAAACTGGGTTCGCAGATTGTGGCCAATTGCGCGAGTTGCCACGGTGTGCACAACATCCTGCCTTCCAGTGACACGCGCTCCACCATCAACCACGCCAATCTCGTGAAGACCTGCGGGCAGTGCCATCCGGGAGTGACTGAGAAATTCGCTCTGAGCAAGGTCCATGTCGACGCGCCTCTCTCGGCCGACACCGGCAGCGTAGCGGTGCGCTGGATTCGCAAGCTCTATCTCGGAATGATTTTCGCGGTGATCGGTGCCATGCTGCTGCACAACCTGATCATCTGGAGGCGCAAGGCGCTACTGCGGCGCCAGCACGAACACCTGCTGGTCGAGCGCATGTCGCTCCACCAGCGCTGCCAGCATGTCATTCTGTTCACCAGCTTCATCACGCTCGTGATCACGGGCTTCGCGCTCAAGTTCCCCGACTCCTGGTTCGCAAATCTGTTGGGCATGAGCGAGAAAGTTCGGGGGATCACGCATCGAGTTGCCGGCGTCCTGCTCATCGGAGTGGGTCTCTATCACATGTTCTACGTTGCGTTCCGCAAAGACGGACGCCGCCTGTTGCTTGACTTCCTGCCCACGCCCAAAGACGCGGCCGACGCCATCGGCACCATGCTGTACCATCTGGGACTGCGTCCTGAGAAGCCCGAATTCCGCCGCTTCAACTACGCGGAGAAAGCCGAGTACTGGGCTCTGGTCTGGGGTCTGTTCGTCATGGCGGGAACCGGCATCATGCTTTGGGCGAAGGTCTCCGTAGGCCATCTGCTGGCTCGTTGGTGGCTCGATATCGCCACCGCCATTCATTTATATGAAGCGATCTTGGCCACACTCGCGATCGTCGTGTGGCACTTCTACCAGGTCTTCTTCGATCCGGATGTTTATCCCATGAACTGGGCGTGGTGGGACGGCAAGATGTCGTACGAGCACTATCGCGAGGAACATGGTCTGGATTCTGAGACTCTGCTGGCTGCGGCTCGCAGCGAGATGGCCGCGGAAGCCGAGGCTTATATCGATCACAAGGGCGAGCTCTCCGCCGAACATAGCGATGGCTCGGTCGATGCAGTGGTGGAAACGCGCAAGTGATCTGCGGGGTACTGTGCGCGGGCTGCATTGTCACGTAGCCTGATGCTGAATATGGACCACGGAGTCCAAATTAAAAGAGAACGGGTGGTGTTGCATGAGCAATGACATGCCAGATGCCAATGCAGTACCGACCAGCGGTGTTTCCCGACTGCGCGAGTGGGTGCGCAACCCCATCTCTCTTATCGGACTAGCCCTTGCGCTGGTCGCCTTCGGCAACTTCCTCTTCTTGTTCTTTCTCGATCTTACCTCCGACCACCCGAGCCCCTACGTAGGCATCTTGGCCTACATGATCGCGCCTGCTTTCCTGGTAGCAGGTCTGGCGCTCGTGCCTGTTGGGGTTTGGTACGATCGGCGGAAACGTCGGCAGCAGCCCGAGGCGAAGGTCCGTTACTTGCGCCTCGATTTCAATGATCCCAGCCAGCGCGGTGCGCTCACCTTCGTGCTTACCTTTGTCATCGCTTTCATCGGTCTCAGCGTGGTCGGCAGCTACAAGGCATACGAGTTCACCGATTCCGTACAGTTCTGCGGGCAACTCTGCCATACCGTCATGGCGCCCGAGTACACGGCGTATCAGCTGTCGCCGCACGCGCGCGTTGCCTGTGTGGACTGCCACGTCGGTGCCGGCGCAACGTGGTATGTGAAGTCCAAACTATCCGGCGCGCGCCAAGTGTTCGCTACCGCCTTCAAAACCTATCCCCGACCGATCCCCACCCCTGTGCACAACCTCCGTCCCGCGGCGCAGACCTGCGAGCAGTGCCACTGGCCGAAGAAGTTCTACGGAGCGCAGTTGAAAGTCTTCACTCACTACGCGAGCGACGAGAAGAACACTCCGCGACAGCTGCGCATGCTGATTAACGTCGGGGGCGGAGATCCCGCCGTCGGCGCTGTCGATGGCATTCACTGGCACATGAATATCGCTAACGAAATCACCTATGTCGCCACCGATGAGAGGCGCCAGACTATCCCCTACATTCACGTGAAAGACATGCAAGGCCGCGAGACCGAGTATTTCGCAAAGGATTCTTCCCTGACCAAGGAGCAGATGGCGAAAGCCGAGAAGCATCGGATGGACTGCGTCGATTGCCACAACCGGCCGACGCACATTTACGTTCCTCCCGATCTCTCGGTCGACAACTCCATGCTCGCCAAACGCCTCGATATCTCGCTGCCTTTCCTCAAACAGCAGGCAGTGGCCGCTCTTGCTGCCAACTACGACACCACCGATGCCGCCATGAAGGGCATCGCCAAATCGATTGAAAGCTTCTACGAGACCAAGTATCCCGCGGTCTCACATGACAAACAGCTGGAAATTCGCGCAGCCGTTGACGAGATCCAGAAGATCTATCGCAACACGATCTTTCCCGAGATGAAAGTCAACTGGCAGACGCATCCCAACAACATCGGCCACTACTACTTCAACGGATGCTTCCGCTGCCACGATGGGCAGCACGTCAGCGCCGACGGCAAGGCGGTCAGCAAGGATTGCCAGACCTGCCACAGCGTGCTGAGCCAGCAGGAAGGCGGCGTCGGCACGGCATCGGTAAAAGAGGTGCCCTTCCAGCATCCCATCGACTTGGGCGACATGACCCAAGTGAACTGCAGCGACTGCCATGCCAGCGGAGGAACCCAATAAGCCCCGTTTCCCCAGTCACTTGCGGGTGTGACATAGCTCACAACCGCTCGTGACAGCAGTCACGGCCCCCATGTTCATAGTTTTCTATCGTTACTACGAGGGTGGCAGCAGGTCCCGCCACATGGGAGGGGTCGATGGAAGCGGCGAAAGGCAACGGTCACAACGGCGAAAACAAGGCACGTCTGGTTTTCTGGGAAGTCACCAAGGGATGCAACCTGCGTTGCATTCACTGCCGCGCAACCGCCACGGAGTTGAGTTCTCCCACCGATCTTCCCACCCGCGCCGCACTCGGCATCATCGACCAGATCGCCGCAGCCGCGAACCCGATTCTCGTATTGAGCGGCGGAGAACCTCTCTACCGTTCCGATATTTTCCAACTCGCTCGCTACGCGACCGACAAAGGGTTGCGCGTCGCCCTGGCCACCAACGGTACGCTCGTGACCAAAGATGTTGCGCGCATGATCGTCGATGCCGGCGTCCGCCGCGTTTCGATCAGCCTCGACGGCGCCGACGCTGCCACTCACGATGCCTTCCGCGGTATTCCCGGAGCGTTCGATGCTGCCGTTCACGGGCTTCGGAATCTTAAGGCGCTCGGCATGTCGGTGCAGATCAACATGACCATCGCGCGCCACAACGCGCATCAGTTGCCCGCCGTTCTCCAGTTGGCTCGCACCCTGGGAGCTGACGCTCTGCATACTTTCCTGCTCGTACCCGTGGGCTGCGGTGTCGACATCGCTGCCTCGCAGATGGTCCCCCCCGAAGAATACGAGCGCATGCTGAACTGGTTCTACGATCAATCGCTCACAGGTGGAATCGAACTCAAAGCCACCTGCGCGCCGCATTACTTCCGCGTAGCTCGGCAACGTCGCGCCGCCGACCGCCGCGCGGCCGCACAACTCACCAACATAGCGACCTTAGCTCCTGCGCCCTCTCCCCAGCCTTCCTCCATCGGCCCCACTGACATGACGATGCCGGGTTCCACCGGCATGGCCATCAAGCCGCACGGCATAGGCCACGCCGTCGGACATCCGGGCGGCAATCCTTCGGATCTGAATGCCATGACCAAGGGCTGCTTGGCGGGAACGGGCGTTTGCTTCATCTCGCATGAAGGCGAAGTCTACCCATGCGGATATTTGCCGGTTATTGCCGGTGATCTACGCAAGCAGAGCTTCTCCGACATATGGGAGAACTCAGAAGTCTTCCACGAACTGCGCGACACCAGCAACTTGAAAGGAAAGTGCGGATGCTGCGAGTTCCGCAACGTTTGCATGGGATGCCGCGCGCGCGCCTACGCCGCCACCGGCGATTTCATGGACGAGGAACCGTTCTGCGTGTACGAACCGCGCACCAAAAGTCTATGCGCCGAGAAGCCGGAAACTGTCGGCGCTCGTCGCTGAATCAGTCCCGTCCCCAACGCGACAACGCCCGGTCTCACGCATTCGTGAGCCGGGCGTTGGTTTTGTGCCGCCGCGCGTTCAGGCCGTCTTCTTGACGGGTTCCGGAAACGCGAGCACTTTTCCGCGCTGTTCGGGCGGCACCCATTTCATCTTCTTGCGAAAACGATCAGGTACATAAAACTCGATCACCTTTGCCATAGCCATCCTCCGATCCAACGTCCCGTCAGTCTCGGATTCTCGTTCTGGTCACCATGGCCGAGGCTGCCGGCTCTTACTTCGTTAGATGCATCAACCCGGAATCGCGTGATGAGTTGCGATGTCGCTTTCTCAACGCCTTAGCGTCAAGGAACCGTGACATCCCCGTGAAAAACTGTCGCAAATGCTGTAACTTTCCCCTGTGCGGCGAATCCCACCACAGCGAGTGTGTGGGGTCGCACCGTGAGGAGCCTGCTGAATGGACGAGCGCAAATTTAAGAAAATGAATCGCCGCGAGCTGCTGAAGCTCACGCCTTTAGTCGCGCTCGGCGCTTTTGCGCTTCCGAAACTTCGCGAGCCTCTGCTCAAAGAAGGTTTGGTCTTCAGCGACTGGGCCTCGGGCAAACTATTCCGGCCGGGCCATCTGGCGACGACTTTCACGGATTCCGAATTAACGCCCTTCGCAAAATTTCCCATCAACGGCTACGACGTCGACGACCCCGGAGTAATTTTTGAAAACTGGAGTCTCACCGTGAGTGGAGCCGTGCAGAAGCCAGGAGACTATAAACTCTCCGACATTCAGTCCCTCCCCAAAAAACGCCAGAACACGCGGCACATCTGTGTGGAGGGCTGGGACGTCATCGGCCGCTTTGGCGGAACGCCGCTTTCCGAGTTCCTAAAGTTCGTGGGCGCCGATCCTGCCGCGCGCTTTATAACAGTCCAATGCGCCGACGACTATTACGAGTCGCTCGATATGGCCACCGCCATGCACCCGCAAACGTTATTGTGCTACGAAATGTATGATCAGCCGCTGACCCGCGAGCATGGCGCGCCGCTCCGACTCACTGTCCCTACCAAGATCGGTTACAAGCAGGCGAAGTACCTCACTGATCTGAAGGTTGGTCACGTTCTGGAGAAAGTCGGCTACTGGGAAGACCAGGGCTACTCGTGGTTCTACGGACTCTGAGGTCTGAACATGCCAGCGGAAGTCATCGAAATCGAATCTGCCAAAGGCGAGGAACCGCTCCAGGCCGTCCACGAACATCATTGGGTCGTGCGCTTCACTCATTGGCTGAATGCGATCGCCCTGTTCGTGATGGTCGGCAGCGGCTTCCAGATCTTCCGAGCGTTTCCCAGCTTCGGCGCGAAGATTCCGCAGAAGGATCTTTTGAACTGGCCGAAGGCGTTCGCCATCGGTGGATGGCTGGGCGGCGCCCTCCAGTGGCACCTCACGTTCATGTGGATCTACATAGCCACCGGCGCCTTCTATCTCGGTTACCAGATTTTTTCCGGAAACTATCCCCAGGTTCTGTTCTCGCGCCGCGACGTGCGGGGAGTCTGGCCGATGGCGCGGCATTACTTTTTCTTTGGTCCCAAGCCGCCGGCGAGTGAGGCTTACAACCCTTTGCAGAAGCTGGCTTACACCTCGGCGATCGGACTGGGCGTATTGACCGTGCTCACCGGCGTCGCGGTGTGGAAGCCTGTACAGTTTTCCTGGCTCGCCTGGCTCATGGGAGGATTTCATCTCGCGCGGGTCTGGCACTTCCTCACCATGTGGGCCATCTTGTTTTTCGTGCTTGGCCACCTCGTCATGGTGGTCCTGCATGGATGGAATAATTTCGTTTCCATGCTCACGGGGTGGAAGGTCGACCCGGAATATCCGCCGCGCTAGCCGGCGTCTGCAGGGGACATGCAATGGGCAGTGCGCCCGAAGGAATGACCATTAGCGTGAGTCCTACCGACCCCGCAGCCTTGCGAGAGCAGAATCTGCTGCGGCGCGTCCAAGCGGGGCAGAAGGGATATTTCTACGAGCTCATCAAGCCCTACCAGCGGCGGGTATATTCCGCCGCTCTTTCTATCTTGCGCAATGAAGCGGAAGCTGAAGACGCCGCCCAAGAGGCCTTTCTCAAAGCGCTGACCCACATCCAACAGTTTCGTGCGGAAGCTCGCTTCAGCACGTGGCTTATTCAGATCGCCGTCAACGAGGCTCTCATGCGAAAACGCAAAGCGCACGCCGAGATTATGGAGCCCATCGGAGAACGCGAAGAAGAAGACGGCTCTTACGCCCCGCGCGATTTCGCCGACTGGCGCGAGATTCCTTCCGAATCTTTGGAGCGAAAGGAAATTCGCAGCAAGCTTGCGGGTGCCGTCGCCGCTCTGGCCGAAAAGTATCGCCAGGTGTTCGTCCTGCGCGACGTGCAGCACATGAGCATTGAAGAAACGGCGGAGGCTCTCGGCATCTCGCAGGCCTCCGTAAAAACTCGGCTGCTGCGAGCTCGTCTCATGCTGCGAGACATGCTCGCTCCGGGCCTGGGCAGCCCCTGGTTCGGCCGGTTGCCTTTCGAAAAGGGGAGTAAGCCATGGTAGTCAACTGCGAACATGTCTGGAGGGAGGTCTCCAACTATCTCGAGGGAGAGGTTGATGCAGGGTTACGTGTTGCGATGGAGATTCATTTCGCGCAATGCAAGCACTGCACCGCGGTGCTCGATGGTGCCCGCAACGTTGTCCAGCTGTACGGAGACGATCGCTTGTTCGAACTGCCTGTCGGATTCGGCCGCCGCCTGCAACGACGCCTTGCCGAGGAATCCGACTCGTCCTGGTTTGCAGGTTTGCACTCGTTCTGGATGCTGGCCGTTGCGGCCGTCGCTCTAATCGCTGGCGCGGTGGTGCTCGGTAACTCGAGCGTCTTCGCCCATCCCGATTCACGCTCCCGCCTGGCGCAGCCTGCCTACAAAATTCCGCCAGAGTTGAAAGTAGTGGTCTCCAGCGATGGCAAGCTGTTTCACGTGCCCAATTGCCGTTACCTGCACAACAAAGTCGGCGAGAGTCCCGAGACGATGACCGCGTCGCAAGCGATGCGTGAAGGCTACGCCCCATGCCCCCGCTGCCTGCGGCAATACCTCACCGCAACGGTACAGTGCCCGCGACCCGCGTCCCACACCGAACCCTCTGTGGTGCAAGCGGACGCGCACACAAGGGTCGCACCAAGGCATGTCCTCAGAGACGCCCTACCGACGCAACAAAAACTGCCCCTTTAGGAGTTTTTCTACCAGGTACGCTGCAATCGGAAGAACAGGGCACGAGCTTACTATCAGAGCTTTGCCCATCCAACCCAAAGCAATCCCAGCCTACAGAGGTTGCGGTATGGACGCATTTGCAACGCGACGCGTATCGTACGCTGTATAACTTTATAAAGTCCGTCAGACAACATAGCCGCCTTTGCCCGTTGCCGACCTTTCACCGGTTCGGCCAGCAACCCGTTGAGGCAGATCGGGTTGCAAAATGTGCAAGATTCTCATCGCCGATGACTCGGCACTTTTCCGTCGTTCC
>DASRDJ010000092.1:0-11630 GCA_035652655.1 Terriglobales bacterium | reverse complement strand
GGCGTTGAATATTGCCGATGAGTATCATTTGCTGAAGCGCAACAGCCACGTGGGAGCGTCGACGATTGTGCAGCGCACGCATCGGTTGTCGAGTGCGCTGGATGAAGTTCTGGAAGATGAGCGCGTTGGCGTGAAGGCGGGCTGAGATCGCTTCGCAATCTCTGAAAATGTAATTTCCTCATTGCATGAGCCGCCTTTGGCGGCTTTTTGTTTTGGGCGCGAAAGTGATGTCGCGGACGAGGTTAAGCCTCACCTCAGGCGCTAAAGCGCCGTACTGGTGGAGTTGGTGACGGCACGAGTAAACTGGTTCCCTTCGCCTTCTCGTGTCCTTCTCCTTACGCAGTCGTCAGCACGCATGTTGCCAGCTTTTTACAGGGTGGGACTTGCGAAACTCGGCGGGTTTGCCTAGCATCCAATTCTGAAAGCCGGCCTGCGGAGTTGGTGTGGTGGTAACCGATTTTTGAACCAACACCGAATGAACGGGGACTTGACTCGAACTAAGATCCGGTGTGCGATGCTCCGCCACGCGGAGATGCCTAAAGGGTCTCGGCAGGTTCCCACCGTCTAGGACGGGTTCATTCTCGGCCCACCGCACGGTTCAGCGGGTCGGCTTTTACTTCAGTCGCTAGTCGATCGTTGTTGGCTAAACCGCAGGCGGTTGCATGCCGCTCGCATCGTTGTTCTCTTCGTCCTGTTAAACTTGAGCAGGACGGATTTCTTTTTTGCGCATCCAATAAACCGTGTATCCCCAAATTTTTCATATAGGACGATTCTTTCTGCCTACGTATGGTCTGCTGGTGGCTACTGGCGTCCTGCTTGGGCTTTGGATTAGTGTGCGCAACTCGGCACGGCAGGGCATCGACCCTGAGAAGGCGTGGAATCTCGGCATTCTGGTTGTGCTGTGCGGCATCGTGGGCGCCAAGGTTCTTTATGTCGTGTATGACTGGAATACTTATCCGCACTGGACCGATATTTTCAGCGTCAGCACACTGCAGGCCGGCGGAGTGTTCTCGGGTGGATTGATTGCGGCATTGGTGGCGGCCGCGTGGTATATCCGGCGGAATCACATGCCGGCGCTCGGTACCTGCGATGCGTTTGCACCGGGCCTGGCGCTGGGTCACGCGATTGGGCGCGTGGGGTGTTTCGCGGCCGGGTGCTGTTTCGGCAAGCCGACGCATGCGTGGTGGGGCGTGACGTTCACGAATCCCGTAGCGCATGATTTGGTGGGCACGCCGTTGAACGAGGCGCTCGAGCCAACGCAGTTGTTTGAGTCGGCGGTGGAGTTGGCGAATTTCTTTCTGTTGATGTGGATGTTGAAGCGGAAAAAATTCGATGGCCAGGTGTTTGGAGCGTATTTGATTCTGTATGGCGTAGCGCGGTTCTTTCTCGAGTTTTTGCGCGGAGACCCGGGGCGCGGGATTGTGTTCGGAGGATTGATGAGTGGAACGCAGTTGATCGCGATTGGGTTGGTGGTGGTGGGCGGGGTGATCTGGTTCCTCAAGGGTGGGGTGGGATCCGGTGTCAGGTCTCAGGTGTCCGGTGTCAGGCCCTAGGTTTTTTGTGTTGTGTGTTTGGTCTTGGGTCTCAAGACGCTGCCGTTCTTCTTGCTCTTCTCGCGTGTATCTTCGGGCTGCCATTCAGCTAGACTCTGTTCCGTCTCGATGTCACAAATTCTTCCAACAAGTTTTGCGGTTGCTGCGGAAAACTCCGGCGGGCGTCTGGATCAATTTCTTGTTGCGAAGCTTGCGGATGTCAGCCGCGCGCGCGTGCAGCAGTTGATCGAGCAGGAACTGGTACTGGTGGATGGCAAGGCTGGTAAGGCTTCCCTGCGATTGCGCGGGGGCGAGGAGATCCGGGTGTTGGGGCCGGCGAAGGTTGAACCGCTGCGCGCCATTCCAGAAGACATCCCACTCGACATTGTTTACGAAGACGACGACCTGGCCGTGATCAACAAGCCGTCCGGGATGATGGTGCATGCGGGTGCGGGAGCGACCGAGGATGCGCGCAACCGCGGGACGCTGGTAAATGCGCTGCTGCACAGGTTCGGTCAGCTTTCGGACGTGGGGGGCGAGTTGCGGCCGGGGATCGTGCATCGTCTGGACAAAGAGACCAGTGGGCTGATCGTGGTGGCGAAGAGCGATGAAGCGCATCGCAAGCTGGCGGCTCAGTTTGCAAAGCGTGATGTGAAGAAAACCTACATCGCACTGGTGCACGGGCGCGTGGCTGCGGACAAGGGCACGATTGACAAGAACATCAGCCGCGATAGCGTGCGGCGCGTGCGCATGACGACGCGGCGCGAGGGCGGGCGCGACGCCATTACGCATTACCGGGTGGAGCGCCGAATTGACTCGGCGCTCGGAAAGTTCACGCTGCTAGAAGTGAAGATCGATACGGGGCGGACGCATCAGATCCGCGTCCACCTGGCGTCGATTGGGCATCCGGTTGTCGGCGATACGGTGTATGGGGCGCCAGCGCAGGTGAAGGGACGGAGCGGGGCGCTGGCTTTGCAAAGGAACTTCCTGCACGCAGCGGCCCTGGAGCTGCAGCATCCGCGGACTGGGGAGAAACTGGCGTTTGCGCGGGAGTTGCCGGGTGAGTTGCGAGAGTTTCTGGAGCGAGTGGGAAAAGGCGGGTGATTCGGCCTGGGATTTGCAGCCAAGATCCAAGCTTTTAACCGCAAAGGCCCCTGAGGTTGCGCGAAGTACGCCAAGGAGGTCAGGTCGTGTACTGGAGCGATTCCGCGTCGGTCGGACTGTGCGAGCGAAGGTTTCCGAGGGACTGGCAGAAGATATAATGGGGTTAATGGGATTCCGGCAATTCTTCTTCCTGGGAATCGGCGCCATGACCTTGGCGGCGACTGCGGTTGCTCAAGCTCCGGAGGGTGCGAGTGCATCCGCCTCCTCAGCCCAAGCACAGTCTGCGGCTGACAGCCCTGGGCCAACGCAAACGACGCCAGCGCAGGCCGCCCCAGCATCTCCAGTCACGTCCACTGCAACTGTGAAGTCGAACGCAGGGGCCACGAACGCCAACGGACAACAGTCGTCCACGCAGGACGATGATTCGGTTACCACCATTCGCAAGACCGTCAACGAAGTGAACGTGGTGTTCACGGTGACCGACAAGCATGGCCGGTACGTGAAAGATCTGGGCAAGAGCGACTTCAAGGTCATCGACGATTCCAAGCCTGCCGAGGAAGTGAAAGACTTCCGCAACCAGACGGATCTGCCGCTCCAGGTGGGCTTGCTCGTGGACGCCAGCAACTCTGTCCGCGACCGCTTCAAGTTCGAGCAGGAATCGGCCATTGAGTTTCTGAACCAGACGATTCGGCCCAAGTATGACGCGGCGTTCATTGTCGGATTCGACGTGACGCCCGAAGTCACGCAGGACTTTACCGACAACACAGAGAGCCTGTCACGCGGTGTCCGGTTGCTGCGACCGGGGGGCGGCACCGCCATGTTCGACGCGCTGTATTTCTCCTGCCGCGATAAGCTGCTGAAGGCGCCTCGCACTGGCCCTTTGCGGCGGGCGATCGTGTTGCTGAGCGACGGCGAAGACAATCAGAGCCACGTGACGCGCGAAGAAGCGATCGAAATGGCGCAGCGCGCCGAGGTGATTGTGTACACCATCAGCACGAATATTTCGGGCATGAAGGGCAAAGGCGACAAGGTGCTGGAACGGATCGCCGATGCGACCGGCGGTCGGGCGTTCTTCCCTTTTCAGCTGCGCGACGTGGCCAACGCGTTTGCCGAGATTCAGGACGAACTGCGCAGCCAGTACGCGGTGTCGTATAAGCCGGCGGACTTCCGGGCAGACGGCAAGTATCGGACGATTGAAATCGTGGCGGCCGATCGTAAGAATCTGCATGTGCGTTCGCGCCGCGGATATTTTGCTCCCGCGCAATAGCGATGCCGGGATACTCGGGCACTCCTCTTCCTAAAAAGCTGGGCATCAAGCCAAAGCAGCGGGTGATGCTCTTCGGGCTTCCGGCGGACGTGCGGGCGGTACTGCGCGAGGCTCTGGCGGATTGCGAACTGGCGCGCGACGGACGCGGCCCAGTTGATTTCGCGATGATGTTTGTCAAGGAGCAATCGGGGTTGAAAGCTGAATTCACGTGGCTGGCAACGTTGCTCGCGCCGGCGGGCGTGCTTTGGGTCGCGTGGCCAAAGAAGGCGTCGGGCGTGGCGACTGACTTGAACGAGAAAGACGTTCGACGGATCGGGTTAGCGGCTGGACTGGTGGACGTGAAGGTGTGCGCGGTGTCGGAGGTGTGGTCGGGGTTGAAGTTTGTGCGGCGCGTGAAGGACCGAAAAATCTTGCAGGCCTAATGGGCGCGCGTCATGTCAGTGTTGCTTCGGCAATTCTCCCAGAAAGGTCTCCAGGGCTCCTGACGGATCCTTTGAGCCTTCGATTTCTGCATAGAGATCCTTAAACTTAAGCCGCACGCCCGCCAGCATTTCTTTGTCGGCGAGAAGGTGCTCCAGCAACCGCTGCCAATTTGAAACTTCGCGGTGTTCAAGCACCAGCTTGAGTGCAATGTTTTCGAGGAAAAGATATTCAGTGGCGCGGAGTACGGCTGCGAGTCTTTGCTTCTCTTGTTTCGTCATGGCGGGTAGATGGTTAGCAGTGTAGCAAAGCGTGGTGCTGGGCTAACGCAAAGACAAAATCGTAGAGACGGCCACCAGAAAAAGGATTCCGAAAAACAAATCTGCCGTAGCTGAAAAAGAGTACATGCAGAGCGGACTGTTCGTGCTAATTTCCAAACATGAAGTTTTGTCCCAACAACAAATGCGTCGCGTTTGGCCGCGTGGTGTACACGCAGTCGACGCGCTGCGTGTTTTGCCGGTGGGATCTGAAACCTCCGCGGATGCTCAGCGAGACGGTGGAGAACACGGCGAAGGGTGCGTGGACGGACACGCACATAGTGCCTGCTCGCGCTGAACCTCCCGCGCCGCCAAAGCGCCCGCCCCTGCGGCATTCGGCGTAACTTTCTGTTCGTACTCCGGTAACTTGTGACGGCCCTGGGGCTGGCCTACGCTTTGCTGATGGGTTTTGAGCCGTGGCGGCCGCAAAGTTGGCATTCGTCGGGGGAAGACCTCAAGCCGGCGGATGAGGATGTAATCCGCACGCTGGCGGAGATCGAGAAAGCCTCGACGACGCTGCCTTCCGCTACTTCAGACAATTCTCTACAAGTCAGTGCGGGTGCGCCGCCGCGCCCGGCATCGACTGCCGCGGTGAATGCGGCGTGGCGGTCCGCCGCAATTGCGATCGGGGCAGCGGCCGGGTTTGTGATTCTCGGATTGAACTTTCTGGGACGGCAGACTTCGACTGGCCAGTCGAGACGCGGTCCTGCCCGCGTGATCTCGCGGTCGTCGCTCGACCCGGCGCGGCAGGCGGAAGCCGAACAATTGCTGCAGAAGGTGGTCGCGGGGGACACGTCAGCGGCCGATCAGGTTTTGCAGGTTTCAGGCAACTGGACCGGAAAAACCCATCGCACCCCGAAGTCCGAACAATTGATGGGAGCGGCGCTGAACTCTCCCGATCTGCATGCCCGTGAGGCGGCGATGCAGGCGGAGTTGGCGCTGGACGGCGTGACCCTAGACGATGCCGGACTGAAGGCCGTCGAGCAGGCGGCGGTCAATCCGAGTTCGCGAGTGTGGGCGCTTTGGATGCTGGGAGCGCTTGGAAACCGCGGAGTCGACCCCTTTCATACAACGAAGGTCATCAGCTCTTATTTAACTGATACGCAGGTTGATGTGCGGGCCGCGGCCGTCAACGGGCTGTCGCTGGTGGGAACCGAAGAGACGATTCCTCTGCTGCTCGACCGGTTTCGCAACGATCCGTCGCCCGTCGTGCAGGAACGGGCAGCAGCTTCACTGGCCGAGTCGGGGATGTACACGCCTCCGCTAAGGATGATGGCGGCGAGTAGTCTGGTGTCGTGGCTGGATGATTCGTTGTTGACACCCGCTCAGCATGAATGGGCGCTACATGCTTTGCGGGATATCTCCGGTCAGGATCTGGGCAGGGATGCCAGCCGCTGGCGGGACTGGTATTCGGGGTCGCAGTAATCTTTCTTGAAGCAAAAGCGGACGGGCTGGGACGCCCGTCGCTCCATCGTCGAATTCCTCTATCAGCTTAGTCTTTGTTGTGGGCCACGGCGTAGTAGCCGCTGCGGGTCTGGATTTTGTAGCCTTGCTTAGAGTGCAACTCGATTTTGCGGAAGGCGCCGTCCTGATTGGTGTTAGTGGACGTGTAGCCGATGTTGTACTGGCTGCGCAGCTCTTTTGCGATCTGATCGAAGGCTTCTTTCAGCTTGTCCATCTTGTTGCCGACTTCGATGACACGGCCACCGGTCTCGTTGGCGAGTTTCTTCATCTCTGAGTCGCCTGAGTAACCAAAGCCGCCGTAGAAGCCGCGGTCGGCGATCATCAATACATAACAAATCGAGTCGGATTTCTGGGCTGCTTCGATGGCGTCGCGAACCCGCAGCTGGCTGCCCTGATCCTCGCCGTCGGTCAGCAGGATCATGGCTTTTCGTCCGACTTCATGTGACAGCTCATCGTGGGCTGCGAGGTAGACGGCATCGTACAGCAAGGTGCCGCGCGGCGGCCCGGTCGGCACAGGATTTCCGCCGCCACCGGGGATGATGGTCCCACCCCCGCCGCCGGTGTTGATCCGGGTCTTGTTCATTGCCGCCTTGAGGCGGTGGACGTCGTTTGTGAAGTCCTGAAGAAGGTCTACATTCACGTCGAAGCCGATGAGGAAGGCTTCGTCTTTATCGCGTAGGATGTCGTTCAAAAACGCTCCGCCGACTTCCTTTTCCATTTCGAGGACGCGCATCTGGCTGCCGCTGGTGTCGATCAGGATGCCGAGCGTTAGGGGCAGATTGCTTTCGGCGGTGAAGTACTTGATGGTCTGCGGTTTGCCGTCTTCCAGGAGTTCGAAGTCGTCTTTGGTCTGACTTGGGATGAGGGCGCCCTTTTTGTCCTTCACATTGAAGAAGAGCTGGACGACGTTGACCCGGACCTTGAGGGTCTCCATGGACTGGTCCTGATTTTGGTCCTGGTCCTGATCATGGGTGTGATCCTGGAGGGTGGGGAGAGCTTGGCTAGCAGCGAACGGAGCTAGGGCCAAAACACACGTCAGAATGAGTGCTAATGGGAGCGAATGGGCTTTGAGCATCCAGAAATTCTCGTGGGACTTTTGTTAGTCTATTCCTGTAAGGTTACATGCACCAATCTAAAGGATTTGAGCATCCGAAGGAACAGACGGTTGCCTGCACGGAGAAGATGACCTTGGATCAGTGGATTCGGAAGGCCTTGGGCGGGGTGGTGGTGTCCGCGCTGCTTCTAGCGGTAGCAGCGGCTTTGGCGCAGGATCAAGCCCAAAAACAGGCAGGTCAGCAGAATATCCCGGATGCGCCTTCCGCCGTCCGGCCCGTACAGCCATTTCCGACGAACCTTCCGCCCAGCCGACCGCAGCCGGAAAGTGAGCAGCCAGCACCCACGCCGGCGAAGCCTGGTTCTTCCACCAGCAGCCAACCGGCCGCCGCGAATGAAGGAACGCCTCCTCCGCCCATGCCTCGCGTGAATACCGTTCCGCCAGGCAGCGTGCCGCGCGACCAGATGAACACACGCGAAGACCTCTATACCTACAGGGCAGTAGTGAATTTTGTGATGGTGCCGGTCACGGTCAAGGATGGATCCGGGCACATGGTCGATGGACTTCTGCCCAATGATTTCTCGGTGTTCGAAGACGGCAAGAAACAGGAATTGAAGTTCTTCACGAGCGACCCGTTCCCCTTGTCGGCGGCGATCATTCTGGATACCGGGATGCCCGACACTGCAGTCCAGAAGATCAACCAGACTTATTCGTCGTTGTCGGGAGCATTCAGCCCGTACGACGAGGTGTCGCTCTACACGTACAGCAGTACGGTGAGCCAGGTTTCCGACTTCTCGTCGACCGGTCAGAAGCTGACGTCGGTACTGAACCAGATGAAGTTGGAGCGGGGCCGCAACAACGGTGCCCCGGTGATGAATGGACCGCTCGGGCCGCAAGGTCCGACGGTGAATGGAATTCCGGTCGAGCGTCCGGGAGCGCAACCCAATATCGCTCCGCCGAAAGATGTGCGCGTGCTGAACGACGCGATTCTCCGAGCGGCACTCGATCTCGGCAAGCGCGACCGGGCGCGCCGCAAGATTATCTTCATCATCAGCGACGGACGGGAGTATGGCAGCCGGGTTTCGTATAGCGACGTGCTGAAGGTATTACTTTCACGCGAGATCTCGGTGTACGCGATCGGCGTGGAGGGAGCGGCGATTCCGGTCTACAACAAGCTGGAAAAGTTTCGCCTGCCGCACTACGGGTACACCAATATCTTGCCTAAATACACGGCGGCGACTGGGGGCGAGGTGTTCACCGAGTTGACGAGAGACAATATCGAAGTAGCCTACGCCCGTGCTACGGGCGATGCTCGCAACCAGTACACGCTGGGCTACACGACGCGCGCGACACCGAGCAGCGCCTATCGCGACATTGAGGTGCGGGTTGGGCGTCCAGGACTGAAGATCAGCGCTAAAAGCGGGTACTACCCGCTTCCCACAGCCAAATAGGGAATCCTGAATCGAGGATGCTCCCAACAGTAACGGGGGTAACCTGCCGGTACTTTAGGGCCGTGTGGTATAAAAGCCTGCAGTACCCAAGGGAAATTTTTCGCGTTGGCACTCCAGCGGGAGGGGGTGCTTTCGCCGCAGGTTCATTCAGAGGAAATTCTTGAGTTTCATCAACTTTGCAGCCCGCGAGATCAACTGCAAGATCGTGTATTACGGCGCCGGCTTAGGCGGCAAGACCACGAACCTGCAGCACATCTACCAGAAAACCGCGGAACAGCAGAAGGGCAAGATGATCTCGCTCGCGACCGAAACCGAGCGAACGCTGTTCTTCGATTTTCTGCCGCTCGATCTCGGTTCGGTGCGCGGCTTCAAGACGCGAATTCACCTCTACACGGTTCCCGGCCAGGTCTTCTACGACGCCAGTCGCAAACTGATCCTGCGCGGCGTGGATGGAATCGTGTTCGTAGCCGATTCGCAGGAAGAGCGCATGGATGCCAACGTTGAGGCGCTCGACAACCTAATGGACAACCTGAAAGAGCACGGGTACGACTTCTTCAAGATTCCCTACGTCCTGCAGTTGAATAAACGCGATCTGCCGAATGTGCTGCCCGTGGACGCGCTGGCCAAAGAACTTCGCCGCAAGAACGAGCCGATCATCGAGGCGGTGGCGTTCCAGGGCGGCGGTGTGTTTGAGACTCTGAAAGAAATTGCGCGGCAGGTTTTGACGGAGTTGAAGCAGGGCGGGTAGAAGAGCAGGCGTCAGTTCTCAGTTCTCAGGAATTGGATGTTCGGTTTTTCCTTTCGTTGTAGCGCTCACAATCGGTTCCCCTCTCGGCAGCACTGCTTGGGATTTCTGGTCGACGTCTCCATCCATTCTAGCCGGCGTTCGTATCAGGGCACGTCTTCAGGCGTGCCGCTTCGTCCGTTCCTTTGTACACGGCTTTAGCCGCAGTCCCAAAGTCCAGCATTACTCTAACGCCGCAATCCCGCCCGTCCTTGCATATTCCTAGCCGATCTCATAAAACAATGCTGAAAAAGCCGGCCTGAGCTGGTCGGGCATCGGGTCGAGGCCCGATGTTCGGCTCGCTGACGAGTATGGATACTCTTCTGCCTTCCCAACCAAATGCGCCTTCACCGGATTGTTATGAATATATCGACGATGGTTTTCAAAGCTATCCGAATCGAGAACACGGATCTCGGAGAAGCCTCTCTGCCAGAACGGTGCTTTGATTCCCACAACTTTCGCGCCTGGAAAGAGAATCCTCCTTTTATCAATTGAACGGCCTTTTCGATCGTCATGTCGATGTCGACGGTGATCAGCAGGTGCACGTGGTTCGGCATCACGACGAACTCGTTTAGAAGGAATTTTCGTTGCGCGCGATAGGTCTGGAGGGTTCGGATAAAAAGTTCCGCGGTGCGGCCAGATTGAAGAAGATTTCTTTTCTCCCAAGTGGATGCAGTGATGAAGAACGTGCGCTCGCTGGCGGCAATGTTCGCGGGACGTGAATGGCGGTGAGGGATGGACATGGATTTGTTTTAGATTGTGGAGCGGGACATGGCGGTGACGACCGTCACGAGGCACGTGTCTGTGGCGACCGCGGCTAAAGCCGCCTATAGATTGATGCCTCTGCGGCACGCCTGAAGGCGTGCCCTGATACGAACCAGGGACGCTAAAGGCACGATCGAAAGCGAATTCCCTCGAGTATGGCGATGGCCTTCAGGCTTGGGGTTTGAACAGGGAGGGGATTGCGCCCGACCCATTCCAAGATCTTCATTCTTTGTAGAACAGATTCCCTAATTTGCGGAGCAGATTCCCCCCTCAAGACCAGCGGAATTTTAGTGGGTCGTATCAGGGCATGCCTTCAGGCGTGCCGTTGGGGCCGCTTGCAGAGGGCGGCTTTAGCCGCGGTCTTGTTTCCGGCACAGGGCTCAAATTCGAGCGGGCTAAAAAGAAAAAAGGCGCCGCACTTGGCCGCGCCTTTTCAATTGCGGGGTCGAGGGTTACTTGGTTTCCGCTAATCCCGGATTCGCTCCGAATTCGCGGCGGGCGTTTACCGTCTTCACTGCGCGCGCGGCAGCCGGCTGAGCAGAGACTGCGCCGTAGCGTTCGAGCATGACCGGCACCATCGCGCCTTCCGCTTCCTTGACGAACGTCATGTGGCTTTCGCCGGTCAGGTCGATGCGGACAAAGTCGCCCAGCTTCACCTGCCCGGTAGCGACCAGATTAGCAAGCGGGAAGACGATGTTGCGCTCGATCGCGCGCTTCAGGTGACGCGCTCCGTAACGCGGGTCCGTGCCTTCCTTCAGCAGAAAGTCTTTGACCTTCGGCGTACAGGTAAACACGAACTGGTTCGCGCCTGCCGCCTGCAGGACGCGCTGCTGCACCATGCCCAGTTCGATTTCGAGAATCTGGGTGAGGTGCTCGCTGCGCAGCGTCTTGAAGACCACGACCTTATCGATGCGGTTCATGAACTCGGGAGTAAATTTCCGGCGCGCGGCTTCGACGGCCGTGCGGGAAATCTTCTCGTCGAACTTTGCGTCGACTTCCGTGACGTGGGTGGCGAAGCCCATGCCGCCGTCGACCAGGCCGGTCATTTCACCGGCGCCCAGGTTCGAGGTCATGATGATGATGCACTGCGACAAGTCCACACGGCGGTTGTCGCCCAGAGTGAGCGTCGCCTTGTCGAGGATGCCGAGCAGCAGTTGCCAGAGCGAGTCGCTGGCCTTCTCGATTTCGTCGAAGAGCAGGATCGAGAGCTTCAGCTTGTCGGTGTGCCACTGGTTCAGCGCTTCCTGAGTCAGCAGCGGATGGGTCTCCCGATGTCCCAGGTAGCCCGGAGGCGAACCGATCAGCTTGGCGATTTCGTGGGAGTGCTGGAACTCCGCGCAGTCGATCTTGATGCAAGCGCGCGCGTCGCCGAAGAGAGACTCGGCCAGAGCTTCGACGACGCGGGTTTTCCCGGACCCGGTGGGCCCCAGGAACAGAAGATTGCCTACCGGGCGTCCCGGCGGATTCAGCCC
>DASRDJ010000091.1:0-20915 GCA_035652655.1 Terriglobales bacterium | reverse complement strand
TGGACAATATCGACGTCGCGCCCACGTCGATATTCGATGACGAACTTCGCGTCAAGCTGTACCGGGCCATTTATGGCGCACCCACCCTGCAGCGCTACGAGATGGACCCGCAGAAGCCGATCCGCATCGTGGTCGAGAACGGCCACGTGACGCTCTACGGCGTGGTCGACAGCGCTATGGACAAACAAATCGCGGGAACGCAGGCCAGCGGCGTCCCGGGCGTGTTCAGCGTCGACAACCAACTCATCGCTCTCAAGTAAGGGAATTCGCATGAAAAAGTACCAACGAATCCAATTGGAGAAAATCATGACTCGCAGCAAGACAATTTCAAAAGCACTTCTTCTGATGTTTGCCGTAGCCCTGGCAGGTAGCGCGCTTGCGCAGGATGTCGTTCACGCCGTGGCCGGAGCCGTCACCCATATCGACAAGGCAGGAAAGACGATCGCAATCAAAGGCGCCGACGGCTCGGAGCAAACCTTCAAGTTCACCGAGCGTACCGCGATCCGCACCAGTGTTGAGGCCGAGAAGGGCGTCAAGCCGGGCGCGCTCGATACCTACTTCGCAGGCAAGGAAGGAACTAAGGTAGTGGTGCGCTACATGGGCAAGGGTGCGGACAAGACGGCCACGGTGGTGGAGGATTTCGGTAAAGAGTCGCTCAAAGCCGGGAAAGGCACCGTCACTCACGTCGATCGCGCGGCGCGCACTGTTTCAGTCAAGACCGACAGCGGCGCCGAAGAAACCTACAAGCTCGGCTCGGAAGCCGTGGTCGAGACAGATCACGGCGTGGTGCGCGGCAGCCGTTACCTCGCTAAGGAAGGCGACAAGGTAGCCGTCCACTACACGGAAGAAGAGGGCGCAAAAGTCGTGCGCTTTTTCCAGAAGCTCTAGAGAGCAACTATGAGCCGCGCCAAAGCTGAGTTCCCTGCTGCGCCGCGGAATTTCTGAAGACGCGCATCCGGAAAATTCCGGGTGCGCAGTTTTTTTGGAGGCGCAATATGTTGAAACGATCCTTGCTGGCAATCGGACTGATGCTCGCAGCGGCGCTCGGTGTGAGGCCAACCGCGCGGGCTGCCGAGCAACCAGCCGCGCCCAACCGCACGCAAATTAAGCTGCTCACCCCCTTCGGACCCGCGGGCCTGATCATCGGGATGGCAGTCACGGAAAAAGTGAAAGGCAGCTGCTTTACGTCATCGAGCGCGTCGGGGAGCCGGCCGGACGCGTGGAGGTGCTCGTCGGGCAATGGAATTCTTGATCCGTGCTATCAGAGGATTCTCGGCGACGAGAAACAACTCGCCTGCCCCGTGGGAGGACCGTGGCCCGCAAACGTACTCCTGCTGACCCTGACCCAGCCGCTCCCGACTGAGCCGCGCAAGGAGATCAGCCGAGCCGATACCCTGCCCTGGGCACTCGAACTGGCCAATGGACAACGATGCACCCTGATGACGGGCGCGATGCCGCCGGTCGCTGGCATGCGCATCAATTACGGATGCCCGGGAGGGTTCCAGGTCGTGGGCGACATCGACCGCAGCGGTCCAGTGTGGCGGGTGTTCTTTCAGGGTGAGAAGTCGATCGCGCTCGAGCAGGTAGATGTGGCGGTGGCCTGGTTCTGAATGGGGTAGCCCGTCTGGTAAGTGTGCAAACAATTGCGACACGTCAAATATTTAGCTGGAAAGTTCGCAAAGTTGGGTATAGCATCCGCCACGGTTTTAGACCCGGGGTGTGTATGAGACGCGTTCTCTCCAGCTCTTTCCTCTTCGTTCTGGTTTTCCTGATTTCTGCCACGGCATTTGCAGATCACCTTGTACTGGACCCCAATGGGGGCTCCGGTAGCAACTTCGCCTACTTCACACACGACAACGGACACCGGCTCATCCTCAGCGGTGGGACAGACTATTCCTTTTTCGGAAGCGGCGGCTACCCGACGGGGTCCGCGTTTGGAGGGGATGGAGCTTTATTCCTCGACAGCGCCGTATTTGTTATCGACGGCACGCCGCTGGAGTTCTTTTTCAATCCGGGCACAATCTCGATGACTTCTTTTAAGCTGCCTACCGACGGCAGGGACTTCCGGGCACTGGTCGACATCACTTTCTTCGCTACCGGCTTCAACTTCGATACCGGGCAGACGATCAACGTGGGCGGCGGCGCGCGGGGCTCAGTGTCATTTTCCTTTTCCAACGGATTCTATTACGCCAACTCTTTTGTCGAAGCGCCCGAGCCTGCGACGCTGTCCCTGGTCGGAATCGGACTGGTCGGCATTGCGGCTTATCGCCGGAAAAGAGGGCACCTCGGCCGATAACGCAGACGTTAACCTGTGACCACACGCCCGACCCTCGGGAGCTTTTACACCTTTGACGCAAGCACGTCGGACGCTCTGTTTCGAGACGTGATGCGGTGTCTAGCACGGTATGCGGTGGACTAATCTTGCTGTCTTAATCTTGTTGCTCACTTCTCGCGTGCTGGCGCAAGGCCCGGCTGCTCAGGGGACGGATGCAAATACCATCCACCTCGTACAGACGCTGCCAGTTTCCTCACTGGATCACGACTTGCCGAAGGTCACTTTGGAGTTTTTCCTGAAGTACGAAGGCGAAGGATCGCTGATTAAATGGGAAGTGAGGCACTGCGGTCCAACTGCAGGCACTGCTGTCAGTCAAGATCAGGATTCCGCGATGTGCGTCGAGGCTAACGTCAGCCTCAAAGACGGCCGGGCCGCTATCGTTATGATTTCAATCGGAAACCGCAAGAACGACGCCGTGGAGAACCCAACGCTTTACGGTGTCAGTGTTACCGGCCCGGGCGGAACGATGCACCGCTTGGATCACTTGCGTGACCTCCCTGTTGAATTGCACCGTCCCTTGCCGAAAGGGCCCAAGGATCTGCCGAGTGGTGTCAGCGCCTGATGTGGCAATCGCATCAGGAGACGGCGACACAAAGCAATTGAGTTTAACCAGATCATGCAGCTCCGTGGGATGTTGCCTTAGTCTCCCTTCTCGTCCTTCAGCTTCTTCGCAAGATCCACAATCTCTTTTTCTCGTGTCACGTTCACGATTCCTTTGGAGTCGTCATAGAGACTTTCGTGCAGGAGATTTAGAAGCCGGGCCTTAAGTTTTGCACGTTTCGCGAAAGGTCGCGGGACTGTTACCCGCTCCGGCTGCTTGTCTTGTGACGAACAGGTCAGAGAGCTCCCGAGGAACGAAGCCTTGAAATCAGGGTGTGAATCTGCCGGTGCTTGTCCCGTTGCTTGTACGCTAAAAACAGCAGCAGCAAGGGCAAAGGCAGCAAGGGTAACGATACTTTTTGCCACATCTCTACCTCCCTACCGAAGGGCATTTCGTACGCCCGCCGATTGGTGAATCAAAGATGATGGCCTTGAGGACGTGGTTTGCTTCTTACAGCAATCCAGTGTCTGTACTAGGGCTTTGCCGGTAGTCATCTAGGGACTTTGCACCGATGCGCGCGCAAAAACATGACCGCCCACTGCGCCCGCTTGCGCTAAATCTCCGAATACGTTCTGATACACCCCATGACCATTTCCCGCCGCTCCCTGCTGTGGTTCCTCCTCTTCTCGCTGGTCACCGGAATCGCAGCAAGTGCAGCCCCGAGGGGCAAATATCTTCTCTTCGTCGGCACTTACACCGAGAAGCAGCAGAGCAAGGGCATATACGCCTACCGCTTCGATCCAGCATCCACGGAACTGACTTCGCTGGGCGTGGCAGTCGAAACCACCAACCCCTCATTCCTCGCGATTGACCCGAGCCACCACTTTCTGTACGCGGTCAACGAAGTCGGGAAATACAAAGACGCCAGTAGCGGAGCAGTGAGCGCCTTCGCCATCGATGCGCAGAAAGGATCTGGCCCAAGCGGGAAACTGCAACTGCTGAACGAAGTCGCTTCTCGCGGAGCCGACCCCTGCTATATCGCGTTCGACAAGACCGGAAAGTTCGTGCTGGTGGCCAACTACACCGGAGGAAGCGTGGCTGTATTTCCGGTGCAGCCCAACGGCCACATCGGCGAAGCCTCAGCCTTCGTTCAGCACACCGGGTCGAGCGTTAACCACGAGCGGCAGGAAGGTCCGCACGCGCACTGGATCGAGACCACCCCCGACAATCGTTTCGCCATCGCCGTGGATCTAGGCCTGGATGAGCTTCTGGTCTATCGCTTTGACGTAAGAAACGGATCCCTCAGCCCGAACAATCCTCCTTACGCAAAGCTCGATCCGGGGGCCGGCCCTCGTCACGTGGCCTTTCACCCCGATGGCAAGTTCGTGTATGTCGTCAACGAAATACAGTCTACTGTCACCGCGTTTGCCTACGATGCCGGCCATGGCGCGCTGAACAAGTTAAAGACCGTGTCCACTCTTCCCAAGAACTTCTCGGGAAACAATGACACGGCCGAGATCAAGGTGCATCCCAGCGGCAAGTTTTTATACGCTTCCAATCGGGGACACGATACGATTGCCCTGTTCTCCATCGACAAATCCGGCGCTCTCACCCTGACGGATCACTTCCCCACCCAGGGCAAGACCCCACGTAATTTCGAGATTGACCCCACTGGCAAGCTCCTGTTCGTCGCCAATCAAAATACGAACAACATCACCGTGTTTCAGATCGACCCGACCACCGGACGGTTAACTGCAAAGAAGACAATCGATGCACCCGCACCCGTAAGTCTGCAGTTCATGGCGGTGAAATGAGGAAATCGATCAGGAGCCACCGGGAGCCCTGAGCGCAATCGCCGCATTACTTTGGTTTTGCCTGTCCCAGGCCAGAATCACAAAGTTCAACACACCAGCTTCGAGATCCTGCATCCACTTCTGCTATAATCCTTCTGTCGCTTTTACTCGGTTTGCTTGTTCTCGCGGTGGTTCCTGTTGGAACCAGTTTTATCTCCGCCTTTCCTGCCCACCGGCTTACTCAGCGTCAAATTCAAAAATAGCGAGCGGCCTCCGCTCTCGAACTGTGTTCGGGTATGTGTGACGAGAGGCCCCTCAGGAAAAACAAAATTCGAATGGCTAGATTTACAGAATTAAGCCTGTCTTCTGCATTGCAGCACAAGCTGGCGACAGCGAACTTCACAACCTTAACCCCTATTCAGGAAAGCGCCATCCCTCCGGCTCTTGAAGGCAAAGATGTAATCGGAACGGCTCAGACCGGCACTGGTAAGACTCTTGCCTTCGTGATTCCGTTGATCGAGATGTTGCAGCGGGAACCGTCCCGCACGGCGAAAGCTTTGATTCTGCTTCCAACGCGCGAACTGGCGATGCAAGTTCACGAGCAATACGAACAGCTGCGCACCAAGGAAATGAAGAGAGCCGCCCTGGTTATTGGCGGCGTGTCGGAAAAATCCCAGATCCAAAGTCTCCGCAGCGGGCAGGAGCCGATCATCGCAACTCCCGGGCGCCTGCAGGACTTCATTGATCGCGGCCTGGCCGACTTGCGCGGCATCAAGATGCTGGTTCTTGATGAAGCCGACCGCATGCTCGACATGGGATTTCTTCCCGCCATCCGTCGCATTCTCGCAAAACTTCCGGCCCGCCGGCAGACACTGTGCTTCTCGGCAACCATGGAACAATCTGTTGCCCACCTGGTGCATGAATACATGCGCGAGCCGGTTCGAGTCGCACTGGGATCCTCGCTCAAACCGGCTGAGAGCGTACAACTCACCGCATACGAAATGCGGCCGCCCGAGAAAATGGACACTCTTAGGCAGTTGCTCTATGCCGAATCCGGTCAGACGCTGATCTTCGCCCGCACCAAGCGCGGTGCCGAAAGAATTGCCAAATCACTGGCCCATGATGGCTTTAACGCCACCATGATTCACGGGGACCGTTCGCAGGCGCAGCGTAACAAAGCCCTGAGCGGGTTTCAGGAAGGATACTTTCAGGTGCTGGTGGCGACCGACATCGCGGCGCGTGGCTTGCACGTGGACGATGTGGCCCACGTGATCAACTATGACGTGCCGAAGACTGCGGAGGACTTCATTCACCGCGTCGGCCGCACTGGACGCGCCGGGACACAAGGCCACGCCACGACCCTGGTCGCCGGTGGTGGCGAAGCGATCGAACTGCGCCAGATTGAACGCACACTCAAGTTACGGATCGAGCGCAAGCAACTGGACGGATCCGCACCGGGGCAACCGAAGAGGTTGGTCCAAAACACTCTCGCCTCCCGTACGTTGACGGCGCTACCCGGCGAAATCTTTGTGTAGGTTGAAGGGGCGGTCGCGGAAATCAAACTTTTGAGAGTGCAATACAGAGCTGCGTGGCTCGAAAAATAGAATTTCCTATCCGAACAATCGCATGAATCCTTGTGCCGGCAGATCCGGCACAAGAAAGGCGGCGTCTCGCACACCCGCCACTTTCGCCAGCGACTGCGCTGCCAAGTAGCCGCTGCGGACTGCGCCTTCCATGGTCGCGGGCCAGCCCGTCGCGGTCCAGTCGCCGGCCAGGAACACGCGTGGCCACACGGTCTCGGGACGCGGGCGGTCGGCCTCAATGCCGGGTCGAGGGGAATAGGTCGCGTGCACTTCCTTGATGACTGTTGCCTTCAGCAGATTGGCTTCGCGGGCCGCTGGGAAGAATTCGCGGAATTCGCTCAGCGCCAGGTCGACAATTTCCTGCCGCGATTTTTCGACCAGTGAGTTCGAGGCGCTGACCACCAACTCAACATAGCTGCCGTTCCCGTTGTTGTCACGCTCCTGTAGCTTGGACTTGTGGAACATCCACTGGATGGTGCGGTCCAGCAGCACCGCGTGTTCGAGATCGGAAACGTTGCGATCGAACCAGAGATGAATTCCGGTGATCGGCGAAGTCTCGAAGCGGCCGAGCGCGTTGCGCAGAGGCTCCGAGGCCGACGAATTGGGGAGAATTTTCCCCAGTACATCGAACGGAACCGCGAATACCACGAAATCAAACTTCTCTTCCCTGCCCCCGACATTCAGCATCACGTGCGACAGTTCCGCGCGAAACGAATCAACCGAAGCGCGGAATTCGACGCTCCCCTGTCGTGCGCGAATGTAGTCGCCAGCAGCGTTGTACAACTGCGTCAGCGGGACGGCGGGCACGCCCATGCGTCCGGCTCCGGCCGACTTCAGGAACGACTCGCGCATCACTTGCGCGGCGTAGGGCACCGAAACGCGGCCCACGTCTTCATTCAGCGCGCTGACCAGCACTGGCTTCCAGAAGCGCTCGATGGCGCCTTCGGTCTGCCCGTGCCGGTGCAGCCAGGTTAGGAAGGACTCTCCATTGTCACGCGGCGTCATCGGAGCCAGTGCCATCATCGCGCGCGCGATGGCGACCTTGTCGGGCAGGCGGAGACACTCGGCGCGCAGGAATGCGGGCGTGGTGTGCAGCGGCGCCGGGAGGTTCGAGGGACCGATCTCCGAGGCGCGGCCCCCCGGTTCAAGAAACGTCAGGCGGTCAAACCACCGAATGCTGTCCTCTACACCGGTGCGTTGGTAGAAGTCGATGAGGTTGGTGCAGCAGCCCAGCAGCACATGCTGGCAGTTATCGATGACCTCGCCGGTGCCGGGATGCTCATACGACGAGGCTCGTCCGCCGAGGAAAGGCCGGCGTTCAAACAGGCTCACGCGGAATCCCGCTGAAGAAAGGGCGCAGCCTGCGGCCAGGCCGGCGAGTCCGCCGCCGACAACGGCGACGCTGGGAGGTTGTGTCCAGGGAGTGGGCATCACGTCAACCGCTTCAGGAATCCCTTCCCGAGGACGGAGACTTTTTCGAAGGTGGTGAGTCGAATCTTGCCCGCGTACACGTCGTACTGCTTCTGCGCAATCTTTTCGAGCAGCCGCTGGTAGATCGTCACCAGCACCCACAGCGCGGGCTGGCTATCTTCATTCACGAGCGGAATCAACTCGTGTCCCGACTTGTAAAAGTCGCGCGCACGGTCGGCTTCCATGGTGAGCAACGAGCGCAGACGTCCGCGGTCGGGAGAGCTTTTTAAATCCTCGGGTGTCAGTTCGAAGCGCTGCAAGTCTTCGAGCGGCAGGTAAGCGCGGCCCAATTGCGCATCTTCCTTCACGTCGCGAATGATGTTGGTGAGCTGGAACGCGATGCCGCAGCGCTCGGCGAGATGCTCGGCGTTCGGATCGCGATATCCGAAAATCTTGATGCACACCAGGCCGACCACCGACGCAACGTGGTAGCAGTAGAGATAAAGATCCTTGAAGGTTCGGTACTGGATGACCAGTTCCTGTTCTGATCCGGGCGCCTGTTCGGTAGGTTCCTCGCCTTCCGGAACGTCCATCAGCGTGCCGAAGGCCAGCTGATCCAGTAGTTCGGCGGAAATCTGATAGCGCCGTTGCGTGTCGGTGAGGGCGAGCAGGATGGCGTCGTCCGTAGGCTCGCCGGCTTGTGCACGATGGAACGCGTCGAGCCAGGCTTCGAGCTTGGCACGCCGCTCGCGCAGCGGAAGGGAGGCGTCGTCGGAAAGATCGTCGCAGCGCCGCATGTAGGCGTAGATCGCACACAGCGCATTGCGCTTGGGATGCGGCAGCACCAGGAAGGCGTAGTAGAAATTACGCGCGTTGGTGCGCGCGATGCCGCTGCACACCGAGTACGCCATCGCCAACTGCGAATGGGTGGGCGTGAACTGCGATTGGGCCTGTTGCACGGCGGTGCTCATAACAACTTCCCCAGCGCCGCGCGCGCGACCAGCGCGAGCTTGCGAGGCTTGGAAATAGAAGGCCGCCGGCCGAGGACCGCAAAGCCCTGCTTCTCTATGGCGTTCAGAATTTCGAGGCCGCCGCGACTGAAGAGATCCAAATCAATGGCGAGCTCCTTGTTCACCTTGCCGATCAGAGGCTGACCTTGCCGGAACCAGTCGCGCGCCCGCTCCACTTCAAACCGCATCATTTCGCAAAAAGCAGCAGTGTTGCGGTTGTTTGCCAGATCGTCTTCCTTTACGCCGAACTTACGCAAGCTCTCGAGCGGCAGGTAGATGCGGCCCTTCGCATAATCGACCGATACGTCCTGCCAGAAGTTCGCGAGCTGCAGCGCGGTGCATGTGAAGTCGGAAAGCTTGTGCCGCTCCGCATCGCGGTATCCGCAGAGGTAGAGCACCAGATGTCCAACCGGATTCGCGGAGTTCCGGCAGTAGCCGAGCAAATCGTTGAAGGTCTCGTAGCGTGTGATGGTCTGATCCTGGCGGAAGGCCGTCAGCAAATCAGAAAACTCGTGCTGCGGAATATCGAATTGGCGGACGGTGTCGGCCAGTGCAACAAATACGGGATGCCGTGGCTTTCCTGCGTAGCAGGCGGCCAGTTCGATCTGCCACTGGTCGAGTAGCAAAAGCGACACAGCCGGATCGCCAACCTCATCGCCCAGGTCATCCGAAATTCGACAGTAGGCGTAAACGTTGTAGAAATGCTGGCGCAGGCGTTCCGGAAGGAACCAGGTTGCTACCGAAAAATTCTCGTAGTGCGAGCGCGCCAGCCGCTGGCAGTAGGCCTGCGCTTCCGTGAGCGACGGAGCCGTCGCCGGAATGGCGTACTCGGGCGGAAGCTTGCTCCAGCCGGCCAGCGGGGTAGACGCGGGCACAGGCCGGGATTCGCTGGTGGCGATGAAAGTCATAGCGAGTCTTTATCCCGGTCGATCTCTGCGCTCAGTGTCCTGGAATGATGGCGGTTTTAATATCGCCGTTGCGGTTGAGCATGTGCCGCAGCACGTCATGCAGGCGCGAAAGCGGCGCTTCGCCGGTAATGTAATCGGTGCCGCGGACTTTCTTTTCCGCGATCAGCGCAAACGCGCGGCGCACCGTTTCGGGGGTGTGATGGAACGTAGCCTTCAATGAGATTTCGGAATAATGCAGCCGGTTGGTATCGAGCTGCACTTTGCTTCCGCTGGCGCATCCGCCAAAGAAATTCACGGTGCCGCCCTTGCGCACCATCTGCACGGCCCACTCCCATGCTTCCGGACGGCCGACGGCTTCCACCACCACGTCAGCGCCGCGCTTTTCACGGGTCAATTCGCGGACGGCCTCAATGGGATCCTTCACTTGTGTGATCTGCACGACTTCATGCGCGCCCTTGCGCTTGGCAAGCGTTACCTGAGAGTCGCGTTTCACGACGGCGATCACGTTGCAGCCGATGGCCTTCGCGACCTGCACGAACATCAGACCGATCGGACCACCGCCGATCACGGCCACGGTGTCGCCAATTTCAACGCGCGTCTCATGCAATCCGCGCAGAACACAGGCCAGCGGCTCGGTCATGGCCGCGTCTTCGAAGGAAACGTCCTGCGGAATCGCCAGCATGTTGCTCTCAACAATCCGCCGGGGCACGCGAATGTATTCAGCGTAAGCGCCGTTATTGAAGAGCAGGTCTTCGCAAAGATTTTCCTGATGCTTGGAGCAGAAGAAGCACATGCCGCAGGGCGCAGAGTTCAGCGCCACCACGCGCATGCCTTTCTTGAAACCGCGGACACCTGGGCCGACCTCTTCCACCACGCCGGCCAGCTCGTGCCCGAACAGGGCCGGCGGCACAATCATGCGGGCATGGTAGCCCCGCTGGTACACCTTCAGATCGGTCCCGCAGGTCAGGGCAACCTGCACCTTGATCAGGACTTCGCCTTCCCCCACGCGCGGGATCGGCACCTGTTCGATCTTGATGTCTTCCTTGCCGTACAGGACGGCAGCCGTCATTTTTCCGTTCACTTCAAGTGTCCTTCCCAAGCGCTGCCCGGTTGAATCACGACTTTCATGGAGTCCGGTTGAGGATGGGCAGCCAGTTCCAGTGCTTCTAGTCCGCGGGATAACGGAAAGCGATGGCTGATGAGACGCTCCAATTCCATTTCCTGTCCCATTACGAAGCGCACCGATTCCTCCTGCAGCTCCACCGAAGCGCTGTACGATCCCAGCAAGGCCTTTTCGTCCACACAAATGGCCGCCGGATCCACCACCGCTTCGCCGTGCACTGTCTGAGCAAACAGCAACACCCGGCCGCCCGGACGCGCCGCATCCATGGCAGGCCGGATCAGGCCGTTGCCGCCCACCGCCAAAATCACGGCGTCGGCACCGCGGCCTTCCGTTAACTCGCGCACTCGCTGGGTCACGTCTGCGCGCGAGGCATCTATGGTCAGGCCTAAACCGAAGCTTTCAGATATTGTAAGCCTCTGGGAATACAAATCGGAAGTAATAACCCGTGCCCCGGTCCGCTTCGCCAACACGCTCAGAATGAGACCGATGGGGCCTTGTCCGATAACCAGCACAGTTTCGTCCGGTACCAGACGCAGGCTTACCACCCCCTTCATGCAGGTGTTCACAGGCTCAACGAAGCAGGCCTGCTCGAAGGACACGCCGCCGGGAATACGGACGGTGCCGTGCTCGACGATCCAGTCCATTACACGAACATATTCGGCGAACCCTCCACCGCTCGGATCAAAGCCCGCCGTGCATCCCACCTTCTTGTAGGTTTCGCACTGCGCGAAGGTCTGGTGCCGGCAGTAGTAGCAGTTCCGGCAGGGAATGTGGTGAAAGACCATCACGCGGTCGCCGGGCCGGTACTTCGTGACGCCCTCACCGACGGCCGCGACCATGCCGGAGGTTTCGTGTCCGAAAATGCGCGGTGCAGAATGGGAGCCAGTCGAGATTTTCTTCAGATCGGTGCCGCAGATCCCGCACGTGTGCACACGTACCAGAAGTTCGCCCGCGCCAATGGCAGGGACGGGCACGGTCTCCATGCGGACGTCATTCTTGCCGCGATACACGGCGGCCAGCATGGTCGATGGAATCGCCTGCTGGCGTTCTTCCACCGCGATTTGTCCAGCGATTGACATTACGAGGGCGTCTTCTCCTGCTTGGTTCGAATTTCGCTATGCGGCATTGTGTTGGTGAAGCGAATATCCAGCGTCAGATGATCGAGATACGGTTGGCCGGGAGCGATGAAGTGCGAGTCCGTCACCCGGAATACGCAGTAAAAGTTGTCGACCTTCACCACCCGCTCGGTGTTCAGCGCAATCACAGCGAACTTCCCCGGATCAAGCCAGCCGATTTGCTTGTGATCCTCGCTCGGATCGGGTGAGCTGATGAGCACGTCGGGATAGATCTTGTGATGCAGATCGGCCAGTTTCACTCGCCATCCCGTGATGCGCTGGTCGCTCGGGTCCGAGCGCTGGGGCACGCATGCGAAAGTGTAGCGATCCTTGCCACTCTGATCTTTCACGCGAATGTCACAGGTCGCATTGTGCAAATCGAGATCCACTTGCATCGACTGCTCAGTGATGCGCGTCGGCCCTTTGCGGAAGCTCTCTAGGTACACGAAGGTGGCTTCGGATTGCGCGAGAACTGCCGATGCGAGTCCGAGGACGACCGCGACAGTGACGACCGCAATGATCACGAATTGTTGACCACGTTTCATCAGACGACTTTTTCCGGTACTGCTATTGCGTACAGCGATTGCAACCTCGCACTCAACGCCCGCGCCGCTTTTGCGCTGTTCTGCGCGAGACGCAAAACGTCGGGCCAGATGAACGGCCGACTGGCCGCGTACAGCGCGAAGCTTCTCACGCGAAAACTGCCATCCGCGGCGATGAAGCGATCCATAGGCGGCATGGCGAATCCCGCTTCATCCGAGATTGCCTTCACGGCAGCGAACCGCAGGCCGCGTGCTTCGGCGCCTTTGGCCACGGCCGCAGCTTCCATGTCCACCGCCTGCGCACCGTAGGACTTCGCGAGCTTCGCCTTCTGCTCGGCACCCGCTACCGCCGGTGAACTGACCAGAACGCCATTGCCGGATCCGGTGTCGTTGCGGCTTCCGTCTCTCGCATCGACAACGTAACGAGGCTGGAGCAAGTCACCGACTCGCAACTTCTCGTCGAGCGCTCCCGCGAACCCAGCCGACAGAACGACCGACGGCCGGTACAGCGCGATGATGGCCTCTGTCGCTCGCCGCGCCGCTTCGAATCCCATGCCGCCGCATACGACAACCGCGTTGTCTGACTCGAAAAATCGAAGCTTTCTATCGCCGTATTCATGATCGGCGACGCGCCAGTGACGGACCAGCGGTGCAACTTCGCGTTCCAGCGCGGCGACGACGGCAACTTCAGGCATAGCCCTTTGCCCGAAACCACGAGACGGCACGGCGTAGTGCGCCATCGACCGGCACTGTCTCCCAACCCAGTTCGCGCTCCGCCTTCGCCGAGGAGACGAACATTTTCTTTCTCCCCATGCGGACCGCGTCGATGGTCGCTCGGGGCTCGCGGCCGCGAATCCACCCCGTGAAGACTTCATCGACCACGCCGGTGGCCAATGCCATCGCGTATGGCACTTTTACTTTTGGCGACGGCAGCCCAGTGATCGCGGCGAGTTTGTCGAGGATCTGCTTGAGCGTAAGATTCTCGCCGCCCAGCACGTACCGCTGGCCACTTCTTCCCTTCTCCAGCGCCAAAATGTGTCCGCGTGCGCACTCGGTGGCGTCGACCAGGTTCAAGCCCGTGTCCACATACGCGGGAAACTTCTTCTTCAGGAAGTCCACCACGATGCGGCCCGAGGGCGTCGGCTTGATATCCATTTCGCCGACCGGGGTGGATGGATTGACGACCACCACGTGCTGCCCCGCGCCACCCGCTTCCATCGCGATCTGCTCAGCCATGAATTTCGACCGCTTGTAGTGGCCGATCATGTCGTCCAGGGCCACGGGCGAATCCTCATCGGCGACCGTTCCGTTCGCGCTGAAGCCCATGGTCGCCACGCTCGATGTGTAGACCACGCGCCGGACGGTGTTCTTGCGTGCCGCTTCCAGTAGCGCGCGTGTGCCCTCGACGTTCGAGCGATACATCTGCTCCGGATCCCGCACCCACAGCCGGTAATCCGCGGCCACGTGAAACACCGTGTCGCAGCCAGCGATCGCTTTTTCCAGTGATGCCGCGGAACGCAAATCTCCGGTCACGCGATCCGCCTTCAGACCTTCGATATTCCGTAAATCGCTGGTAGAGCGCACCAGCAATCGCAACTCCGCTCCCTGCTCTGCGAGAACCCGCGCGACATGAGCACCAAGAAATCCGGTCGCGCCCGTGACGAATGCCTTCAAGAGCAGTCACCAGTCGCTAGTCTCCAGTCGTCAGTTGGAGGATTCCAATGGTCAATCATTTTGGAACGCAAAACTCCGTGTCTCATCCATCGACCGGATGAAGCCCCTGGGTGCACGCAGATCTCTCAGTGACCGTTGCGAAAGGAACCAACCGGCTCTCCCGCCACCATCTTCGCGTACGTAGTGAGTGCGAGCAGCGGGAAGTATTGCCGGTACATGTGGTACTTCAGGTAGAACACGCGCGGGAAGCCGGTTCCCGTGTATTGCGGCTCGTCCCACGAACCGTCTTTCAATTGCGTGCGCAGAAGGTAGGCGATACCGCGCGCCACCGAATCGCTGCGCATGTCGTTGGCCGCCATCAGGCCGAGCACGGCCCAGGCGGTTTGTGACGCGGTACTTGGGCCGATGCCCTTCTGATTCGCATCGTCGTATGATTCGCAGGTTTCGCCCCAGCCGCCGTCGGGATTCTGCACCATGCGCAGCCACTCAGCGGCCTGCTGGACATAGGGCTCGTGATGATCGACTCCGACAGCCTCCAGCCCGCGCAGCACCAGCATCGTGCCGTAGACGTAATTCACACCCCAGCGGCCGAACCAAGCGCCGTCGGACTCCTGCTCCTTGCGGATAAAGTCGATCGCCTTCTTCACGGCCTGGTGGTTCTTGTCGTAGCCGTAGGTCGCGAGCATCTCGAGGATGCGCCCCGTGATGTCGACCGTCGCGGGATCGAGCATGGCGTTGTGATCAGCAAACGGAACGTACTGGAACACCATGCGGTCGTTATCCTTATCGAACGACGCCCAACCGCCGTTGCGGCACTGCATGGAAAGAATCCAATCGATGGCGCGCTGCACCGATTCGTGCTGGTAGCGGCCATTCGGGTGTTCGACCCGGCTCAGGCCGAGGCAAACCTGCGCGCTGTCGTCAACATCGGGATAGAACTCGTTGTTGAACTCGAAGTACCAGCCGCCGGGCTCGCCTTGCGGATTTTTCACCTTCCAGTCGCCCACGGTGCGGACCTGCTTCTGCAACAACCAGTCGGCGCACTTGACCATTCGAGGATCGTCGGCGGGGATCCCAGCCTCGCCCAGCGCGAAGAGTGCATAGGCCGTGTCCCACACGGGTGACACGCAAGGCTGCATGCGGAAGGTTTCGCCTTCCTCGATGCCCAGCTTTTCGAATTCGTCCATGGCGCGGATTACCTGGGGATCGTCCGCCGAATAGCCCAGGCAGCGCATGGCGATCACCGAATTCATGATCGAAGGGAAAATCGCGGCCAGGCCGTCGCTCATCTCGAAGCGCTCGAGCATCCACTTCTCAGCGCGTTTCAGCGCGAGCGAGCGCAGCGGGCGAATGTGCACGCGTTCGGCCCAATGCGTAATGCGGTCGAGCACCAGGAAGAAATTGCGCCAGGAGACCAGCTTCTTGTCCCAGTGCAGGTGCATGCGCGACTTGTCGCGACCACCAACAAAGAGTTCGCCAATACCCATCTCGTCAGGAAGCTTTTTGAAAGGCTTCTTCGCGTAGCAAATAGAAAGAGGCACCAGCATGGCTCGCGACCAGGAAGAAATCTCGTAGATGTTGAACCAGAACCAATTCGGAAACAGCACGATCTCGGGCGGAATCGCGGGAATCGCGTCGTAGTCGTACTGCCCGAAGAAGCAAAGATAGAGCTTGGTGAAGGTGTTGACCTCGGTCACGCCGCCGAGTTCGTGAATCTTCGTGCGAGCCCGCCGGAGGGCCGGATGGTCGGAGCGCAAGCCCGCAAGCTTCAACCCGAAGTAGACCTTGACCGACACGCTGACGTTCGAAGGTCCGCCGCGATAAATGCTCCAGCCGCCGTCCTCGTTCTGCTGCTCGAGCATGTAGCGCGCAGCCTTGGCGAAGCGCTGCTCGTCGACTGTACCCAGCATCGTGTGCAGGATGAGGTAATCGGCCTCGAGCGTGGCGTCGGCCTCAAGCTCGCCGCACCAGTAGCCGTCCTCATGCTGCTCGGAGAACAGCAACCGGCGCGCGGCATCGGTCGCCGCTGCCACCCGGCTGGTCAGATCGTCAATTTTTCCGAAACGAAGTTGAGGCGCTGACTTGGTGGAAAGCTGGGGGGAGTGTTCATCCATACGAGATTGGGACTCCATCAATCCGCGCTAACGCTCGCGGGGGCGCTGGCAATGGCCTCTACGATTTCGGGAGGCAGGCCAAAACGCACGTTTTCAGGCATCACTTCCAGTTCCTGCACGTTGTCGAAGCCCTTGGTCGCGAGGTACTTGACCACTTCTTCAACCAGGCACTCCGGCGCCGACGCTCCCGCGGTGAGCGAGATCGTCTTCACGCCTTCAAGCCAGTCAGGCTGGATGTTCTTGTAGCTGTCGATTAGATGCGCGTTCGTGCCGAGGTTGCGCGCCACCTCGACCAGGCGGTTGGAGTTCGAACTGTTTTCTGACCCGACCACCAACAACAGATCCGCCTCGGAAGCCACTTCCTTTACAGCCACTTGCCGGTTCTCGGTCGCGTAACAGATGTCTTGCGCGTGCGGTCCCTGGATGTTGGGAAATTTCTTTTTGAGCGCGGCAATGATGTCCTTGGTCTCGTCGAGGCTTAGGGTCGTCTGCGTGAGGTACGCCACGCGGTTCGGATCGGGGACCGTCAGGGATTCGACTTGTGCGGGCGATCCAACAACTTGGGTGACGGTGGGTGCCTCGCCCAGCGTGCCGATGACTTCATCGTGATCGCGGTGACCGATAAGGACCAGCGAGTAGCCTTCCTTGGCAAACTTGACGGCCTCGACGTGAACCTTGGTGACGAGTGGGCAGGTCGCATCAATGACGCGCAGCTTGCGCTCTTCGCTGGCTTTGCGGACCTCAGGCGAAACCCCGTGGGCGCTATAAATTACGCGTTCCCCTTCAGGAACTTCATCAACACTATCGACGAAGATGGCGCCTTTCTCCTGGAGTTCTTCGACCACGAACCGGTTGTGGACGATCTCTTTGCGAACGTAGATCGGAGGCCCAAACGCCTCGAGGGCGATTCGCACGATGTCGATGGCACGTACCACCCCGGCGCAAAATCCTCGGGGCTTTAGGAGCAATAAAGTTTTGGTTTCGCTGGTAGACACTATGAGATCCTTGTCGTCTTCGGCCTTGTATTAAGGGTACACTTTTCCCCAGAAAAGTTAACCCTAGACTACCTGATGGAACCCCTTTGGTCAACGTAAGCTATAGAAAGGGTTAGGATTAACAGCGAACGGTAGTCCATGCGGATTGAACGGGGCGGGATAAGTGCCGAGCCCACATCGATTTGAGTTTTCCCTTCCGGCGCGGAGCTGCTATTCTCCCCATCTTTCCGGAAGGTCCGCATGGGGATCAGGTCGTCGGGTGGTTGATTGTCCTCCTATCTCTTACCAGTGTGGCCACAGCACAGACCACTAAATCGGACTCCTCTTCTTCTTCCGATGATACGGCCGTGCTGGAAGAACTGGCTTGTACGGCCGGGCGCGCCTACGCCGAACGCGACCTCCCTACCCTCGAGCACCTCAGCGCCGACGACTGCGTGCAGACTGACGTTCCGGGGAGGAGTGTTGCACCGCGCTGAGTGGCTAGACTTTGTCCGCAACCGGATGTCGGAGCTTCAGGTGGATTGCGATTCGGTCGAGGTGCGGGTATACGGTGAGAGCGCGGTGGTCATGGGAGGCTGGACCTAAACGAGAAAATCGGCGCCGGGCAGCCCGGGGATTCATTCTCGCTGGACCTCTTTTTGGACGAAATCAGGGGATGGCTGGAAGCGGCACGCCTTTCAGAATACCTATGTCAATCCCAACGCGGATAAGTGCGCGATGGAGGAGGCGGCCAAGTGAAGAGAACACAAGGCTGAGCGCCATACGCTTACTCGAAGCCCAAGTCGGAAAGTTCCTTATCGGTAAGTGGAGCAAAGGCGTCCGCAGAACAGGTGATTTTCCCAGTCATACTTCCGGCCTGGCGCTTCTTGCGTGCCTTCCTAATCGGCACCAACTTGGCCATAGGCTCGTTCCCGCGCACAATGATGACTTCCTTGCCGGAAGCCGCTTCTTCGAGCAGGCGCGACAGATTGGCTTTTGCCGTTGGATCGTGTACTTCATGGTAGCTGCGTATGCTAGCTGAACAGTCGGTTGGGTCAATTCCCTCAATCTTTGGCTTAAGCATTCGCTTTGATCATCTGCTCAGCGTGCTTCAGCGAGCTTTCCGTAACCTTGGCGCCGCTTAGCATGCGAGCGACTTCCTCGGTGCGCTCGTCGCCAGTTATGTTTCGGACGGTGGTCTTCGTGCGGCCGGCGGATTCCTTCTTCTCGATGCGGTAGTGATGGTCGGCGAAGGTTGCTATTTGCGGAAGGTGGGTGACACACAGCACCTGGCTGGTGCGTGAGAGTTCTTTGAGTTTCTTGCCGACGGAGTCGGCGGCTCGGCCGCCGATGCCGGTATCGATTTCGTCGAACACCAGCGTGCGCGGAACGCCCGATCCTTTCTTCTTCCCTCCGGATACCGCAGTGGCTTCGACGCTGGCCTTCAGAGCCAGCATGACGCGCGACAGTTCCCCGCCCGAGGCAATGTGTTCGAGGCGGCGGAGGGGCTCGCCGGGGTTGGTGGAGATCATGTACGCAACCTGATCGAAGCCCGAGGCGGACCAGTTCTGTTCTTCGTCGGATCCAGTCACTTCAATGTGAAAGCTCGATTTCATCGCCAGATCGTTGATGGCGGCTTCCACCAGCTTCTCGAGTTTGCGGGCAGCCTCGTAACGTTTCTTCGAAAGCCCACGCGCCGCGGTCAAATATTCCTGAGCGGCCGCGGCCAGTTCACTGCGCAACTGGCGGAGAACCTCATCTTTGTTCTCCATTTCGGAGAGTTTGCGGGCCGCCTCGGCACCGAAGGCGATCACGTCATCGAGGGTGGCGCCGTACTTGCGTTTCAAGCGGTCGATGGCAGCCAGGCGGTCTTCGACTTCGGCCAGATGTTCGGGCGAGGCGTGAATGCCGCCCGCGTAGTCACGCAAGGTCGCGCCCACGTCCTCCACGCTGATCAGTGCCGATTCGAGCGCGGCCAGCGCTTCCTGAAATTTCGGCTCGTAGCGGGCCAGTTCCTCGACCTGTTTGCGCGCCGAGCGCAGCGACGAGGCGGTGGACGAATCGCCTTCATAGAGCAGATCGAACGCGTTCATGGCCGCGTTGTAGATTTTCTCGGCGTTGGCCAAAACGCGCTTCTCATTTTCGAGACGCTCGTCTTCGCCGGCCTGCAACTTAGCGTCTTCGATCTCGCGCTTTTGAAAAGTCCACAGATCGAGCAGGCGAAGGCGGTCTGTCTCGTCGCGCTCGAGTTCTTCGATGCGGCCTCGGATTCCGGTCCATTTGTGATACGCGTCGTGCACGCCGGTGACTTGTGCGCAGGCGTAAGCGTCGAGCAGGGCAAGCCGCGCCGGCCCGTCGAACGCGGCTAGGGTTTCGTTCTGCGCGTGGACGGTTGCGAGGTACGGGCCGATCAGCTTCAGCACGGCAACCGTGGCGGGCTGGTTGTTGACGAACACCCGCCCCTTGCCGCCCTGGGCGATCTCGCGGCGGAGAATCACGGAGTCGCTTTCGGAGTCGAGCCCGTTTTCCTCGAGGATGCGGGCGATGGTTTTCGATGCGCTGCTCTCGATTTCGAAGACGGCAGAGATGACTGCCCGGTCCGCTCCTGAACGAATAACGTCGGTGGAGGCTTTCTCGCCGAGCAACAGCGTGAGTGCATCGATCAGGATCGATTTGCCGGCGCCCGTTTCGCCCGTAAGCAGGTTGAGTCCGGAGGCGAAGGCCACCGCTACGTTATCGATGACCGCGTAGTTCTCGAGGCGCAGTTCGACGAGCACCGAGGATCCTGGGTTGCGAAGTTGAGCGCAGCATAGCACGAAGCAGGTAACAGGTCACAGATGACAGGTCACGGGGAAGGCACGGGTGGAGTGCTGGTCTTAAGGCCTTGGGCTTTGGCTTTGGGCTTTGGGTCTCAGTTGTCAGGTGTCAGGACTGCCATCTGAAGTTCAGTTGCGCATTTTTTGTTTCGTTTGTCGGGTGTTGGTTGCTGGCAATGTTTCGGTTTGCCGATCTCGCCGCTGGCGGTTCATCCTCGTCGCCTCGTCCCTGCTGCTCTCTGCTACTGCGGCAAGCAGACACTTTTCCACCTCGCGACTTCACTTTCTCTACTGTCCTGGTGCGTTGCCCACCTTGGTTCGACGGAAAAACTCGGGCTTACTGTCGTTAAGCTGCTCATCTCAGGGACTATAATTAGTGGACGCTCCGCTTCGCAGACACAAACTATTCTGGAGGTCACGCGGCGCCTCGCGCGTCTTCATATTCAAGATGCTGAATGCATACTGGTTAGCCTTCGCAGTCGGCGGCCAAGTTCTGGATCTGGTGAGCCAGACCGGCTTCGTCGCTAAGTTTGTCCTCCTTCTTCTGCTGGCTTTCAGCGTGCTCTCCTGGGCCATCATTCTTTCCAAATGGAGCCTGCTTCGACGCGCCCGCGTGCAGAGCGGACGCTTCGTACGCGCATTCCGTAAAGCGCAGCGCCTTACGGATGTTGCGGCGGTGGCGGATCAATTCCGCCCCAGCCCGCTGGTCGGCGTCTTCGAAATGGGCTTCGAAGAGTACAAGCGCGGAGGGGCTCGCAGCCTATTACCGGTGCAGCGCGCCATGCAGATCGCGAACTCCGAGGAACTGACGCGGCTGGAACGAAACGTCCCATGGCTAGCGATCACAGGCGCCGTGACGCCCTTCGTGGGACTATTCGGCACGGTGTGGGGCATTATCGACGCCTTTCACGGACTGGGAACTGCTGGAGCCGCGACGCTGCGCGCAGTGGCGCCAGGTATTTCCGAAGCGCTGATCA
>DASRDJ010000090.1:0-2030 GCA_035652655.1 Terriglobales bacterium | reverse complement strand
GCTGGTCTGGGGACCGATTCTCCTCACGATTAGCGGTAACAACGCTGCGGCGCCTGCCAGCACCGCGAGTTCAACCCACAACCTTTCAGCAGGCACACCGGGGCGAGCCGCAATCAGGCAGAACACTCCAGCCCCGGCAATGCCGACGCCAACCCCTGCGAACACTGTGCCTGCCAAGTTGGCGCGACCGAGCCTGGCTAACCATGCGAGGGTCCATGCTGTCGTCGCCACGAGCGACCATGCGCTTAGTACACCAGCAAGGAATCGCAGCAGCGCCCAGGCCAAGACGGAAGATGTCCAGCCAACCGCCGCGGTGACAAGCACGATCCCGATGAGACCCAGCCTTAACAGCGACGTCGCACCCATCCGTAGACGAGCAGCCAACATCGCGCCCACCAGGTACCCAAGATAATTGCTGGCTGCAAGCAGTGCGCCGGTGTCGCTTGTGAGCAGTCCATCCCGAACCATGAGCGGAAACAGCGGAGTAAAGGCGAATCGTCCCACTCCCATGGCGACTGCTAGAGAGATCATGCCGGCGGCAGAGATCGCCACGGGTGACGCCGATGCCCGCTCCGTCAACGCCGACCGAATCGAAAACACGCTCAACAACCTCGCCAACATTAGACTGGAAGACAATCATTTCTGACAAATGAATTGTTATGAACTATTATTCTCTTTATGGAAACTATCAATTTGGAGTCGGTGGCCATTTTCAAAGCCGTGGTGGAAGAAGGCGGGGTGGTCCGTGCGGCAGCCAAGCTGCATCGCGTGCCTTCGAATGTGACTAAGCGGATCCGCCAACTCGAGGAGTATCTCGGCGTTCGGCTTTTCAGAAGACAAGGCCGGACCCTCAACCTCTCTGCGGAAGGTCGCACGCTCCACAACTACTCTTTGCGCCTGCTGCGCCTTGCGGATGAGGCGGTACACGAACTTCGCACGGGAAAAGCCCAGGGCACATTCCGCCTTGGTGCTCTGGAAAGCACCGCCGGAACCCGGTTGGCGCCGATTCTATCCCGGTACCATGCCGAGTTTCCAGGCGTAGTGGTGGAACTGGTTACGGGGACAACGGGGGCTCTAATTCATCGCGTAATGAACTTCGACATCGAAGCCGCGTTTGTCTCCGAGCCGTTCACCTCGTCAGAGCTCAAATCTGCTGCGGTATTCAGGGAGGAATTGGTACTGATCACGTCGAAGCAGACGGCAAACGTTCAAAAGGCGAGAGACCTCGGGCGAAGCACGATAATTGCATTCGCCCATGGCTGTTCGTATCGCAAACGCCTTGAAGAATGGTTGGGCAGTGAAAATGTATTGCCGGAGCGAGCGCTTGAGTTTGCGTCTTATCAAGGCATGATTGCCTGCGTAGCTGCCGGCACGGGTTTTGCCATTGTACCCAAGTCCGTGCTGACTACGTTAAATGCAGCGGAGAAAGTCAACCAGCACACCCTGCCGCCACACGTTTCCGCGAATCGTACTCATCTGGTCTGGCGAGGTGAACCTTCGCTGGCGTTGAAAGGTCTGATTACGCTGCTGCAAACAGTTAAAAAAGGACATATTCGTGCGCGCAGGCGTTAGCTTGGTGGTAGGGTGTCCTGTTAGTGAAAGCAAGCGGTCTACTACTTCGAAAATAACAGCTGGTCGAACCCATGCACCAGGCCCCGAATCCGCATGACTTCCTGTCTAGCGAGTAATGTGCCTGCCACATATGGCTGCGCACCAGAACCGGAAACATGCCGAATGGTAAGCCGCTCGTCCGGCAGGCCAAAGATCGGCTAAACGAGATTACAAGACTCGGCAAGCGAAGTGCTGGCATCATGCCGCCGAGTGTCTACTTGATAGCATGGGTTGGTCAAGCGGCCGGACAATGTCGTCGCCTTCCGGGAGATCTGGTCGGATTAGTCCTGAGAAACGATAGATCCCTATCGGGACTGGCCCGAGATGAGATGCGGCGGTTGTGCGTAGATGTTGTGGTCGGGGCAGTTTCGATAGGGTCGTTTGAACTGAGCCGCTAGCGTTTGCGGCGGATGCGGTGA
>DASRDJ010000089.1:0-8081 GCA_035652655.1 Terriglobales bacterium | reverse complement strand
CCAGACGGAAGATCCACTCGATAGACGGCGCTGGCAATCCGGCTGCGTGGCATATCGGGTGCGACTGCGATCGCCTGCAGGGTGGTCGTCGACGTAATCGTGATCGGACCCGTGTACCGCTCCGAGTTGGTTGTCGGCGTCCAGCCGTCGGTGGTGTAGTAGACGACGGCTCCGCGCGTGTTATCGCGAATCTTCACGGTCACCGGCTTGGTAAACGTTCCGGCCTTCACGGAAAACTTGGGCTTGGCCGCCGGCGGACAGTTATGAGCCAGTTGCGTACTCTGCGAAGCCTGCTGGCTGGCGCGGGTCGCGTCCTCATTGGCCTGCTGTGCCTGACGCATGGCTTCCTGGTTGGCGTGCTGAGCGGCCTGACTTGCCTGCTGAGCCGCCTGTTGGGCCTGCTGCGCGGCCATCATGCCGGCGTTTTGCGCCCAAAGAGTCGGGCAGAGGGTGGTCACTAATAACACGATAGGGATGCGCATCGTGGTCTCCTCTGGGTCTTTGGAGGATGGGACGGAATTTTAGGTTGCTCCGCGAACCCATCCTTATGGTACGTCCGTCCTGCTTCCGGGTGGAATGAAGCAATCTGTTACCAGTCATCTTCAACCTACTGCTTATAAATCCTAGAATCCCACCCTTGGAGATGAAGGACCGACGCTCCATCCTCCTGCTTGCCGAAATTCCCCGTCACCAATTTCCCGGACAACAACTTTTCCGGCAGCGTGTAGGCGACCGGTTCGTCTGACAGATTCAGGGCGACCAGATACTTCTCGTCGCCCAGCGTGCGTGTGTATGCAAAAACGCGCGGATGTTGCGGATCGAGGTCCTGGTAGTCTCCATAGACGAAGGCCGGCGTCTTTGCGCGCAGCGTAATGAGAGCGCGCGTGTAGTTGTAGATTGAGTCTGGATCGGTCGTGGCCTGCTCGGCATTGATGGTCTTGTAGTTCGGATTGACGGCAAGCCACGGTTTCGCCGATGCAGTCGTGAATCCGGCATTGGCCGTGGGGCTCCAGTGCATGGGCGTGCGCGCGTTATCTCGGCTCATCTTCGACAGGTTGGCCAGATACTCTGCTTCGCTGACATTCCCCGTCTTTACCTCGTCGCGATAGCCGTTGCGTGCCTCGATGTCGTCGTATTCTCCGATCGCCTTAAACGGATAGTTCGTCATGCCCAGCTCGTCGCCCTGATAAAGGAAGGGCGTTCCGCGCATGGTGAGCAGCAGCGTTGCCAGCAGCTTGGCCGAAGGCACGCGAGACTGTGGGCTGTCGTTGCCAAAGGTTGAGACCAGGCGCGGATTGTCGTGGTTGGCGAGGAAGACCGTGTCCCAGTCGTGCTTGCCGAGTACGCGGGCGTGCTCGGCATAGATCGCTTTCAGTGCTGGCAGGGTGAATGGGATGAATTGCTTGCCATCGCGATTAATGCGCACCGCGTCGAAATTGAAAATCATATTCAGTTCATGGCGGCGGTCGTCCACCAACTTTGTCTCTTCATTCAAGTTGATACCGATCGCCTCGCCCACTGACATGTCGTCATATTTCGAGAGCACTTCGCGATTCATTTCCTGCAAATACTCGTCGCGATGCGGGCCGTTCGCCCACAGATTGCTGGGGTCGTGGAGTTGCTCGGGCGTGAGGTCGGGCAGTCCTGGCGGCTTTGAGACCAGCGGGATCACGTCCATGCGGAAACCGTCGACGCCTTTGTCGAGCCAGAATTTCATGATGGAGAATATTTCACCGCGCACTTTCGGATTGTCCCAGTTGAGGTCTGGCTGCTTCACTGCGAAGTAGTGCAGGTAATACTCCTTGGTCGGCTCGTCGTACTGCCACGCCGATCCGAAGAAGTAAGACGGATAGTTGTTGGGTGGGCCGAGCTTCCCGTCTTTGCCCACCTTGCCCGGCCGCCAGATGTAGTAGTCGCGATACGGATTGTCTTTCGACTTGCGCGACTCGACGAACCACTGGTGCTCATCGGACGTGTGATTGGCCACCAGGTCAATGATCAGGCGCATGTGACGTTGCTTGATGCCAGCGAGCAGCGCGTCGAAGTCGGCCATGGTTCCAAACTCCTTCATCACCTTGCGATAGTCGCGAATGTCGTAACCATTGTCGGCATTCGGCGAATCGAAATGCGGGCTCAGCCAGATGACGTTCACGCCCAGCTTCTGGAGGTAGTCGAGACGCGATGTGATGCCCGGCAGGTCGCCGATGCCGTCGCCATTCGAGTCCTGAAACGATCGCGGATAAATTTGGTAGACCACGGCTTCCTTCCACCACTTGGGCTCGTAGCCGTTGATCAGATGGGGAGCGGGAATGTCTTGGGTGACGGGATCTGGGGCGGAGGAGTTCAGATTTGCGATTTCAGATTGCACATCGGCGTTGGTGCCCGGAAAAATCTGCGATCTGAAATCAGCAATCTGCAATCCGCGACCGGGAAGCGAAGAAAGTATGGCGAATACGAGAAGAAATCTTAGAGAGGTCATGGGTGTGCGGTCTCGCGAACGTAGCGACTATACATCTGCAATGCTTTCAAGGTAAAAGCGGCTGAAAGAGGATCGATCCTGGTGATACTCTCGCGGAATGCTTCGATGCTTCCTACTTTTCTTCTTATTCCTCTTGTTATTCCCGCCTGCGAACTTCGCCCAGATCTCGCCGCAATCGCCGGAGCCCGAAGTCCGCGCAGCCTTGTCGCAGTTCATTCACGCATTTGAAAATCTCGATTGGGAAAGTTTCCGCGCGGCATTCGACGACGACGCAACCGTCTTCTATCCTCGTGCCTTTCCTGAGCGAGCTAGTGGCCGCGCCGAATTCGAGAGAACGTTCAAGATCGTCTTCGAGCAGATACGAGCCGGAAAGACGGCGCCGCCCTACATGCACATCAAGCCCCGCGTCCTGGCGATTCAGATGTTCGGCGACACGGTCATTGCCACCTTTCACATGGACGATCGCGCCGGATTCGTAAACCGGCGAACTCTCGTCCTGCACAAGACCACCGCAGGATGGAAGATCGTCCACCTGCACGCGTCCGAGGTGGCACTGCACTAGCGTGTGGCGGACACTCCTGTCCGCGAACGGTCGGCAGTGAAGAGAAGGTAACGACTGTGCCCGACGTCAAACACCTGCGAGCCACACGGTTTAGTAGACTGCGAGTTGGAAATCTCTCATGGCACGCGTATTTATCACCGGCTCCTCTGACGGCCTGGGCCGAATGGCCGCGCAACTTCTTATCGAGCAAGGACACGGCGCCGTGCTGCACGCCCGCAACCAGAAGCGCGCGGACGAATCCCTGGCCGCTGTTCCCGGTGCCGAAGCCGTCGTGATCGGCGACCTCGCCAGCATCGCGCAAACGAAAAGCGTCGCCGGGCAGGTCAATGCACTCGGCGCCTGCGATGCAGTCATTCACAACGCCGCCGTCGGATACCAGGAGCCACGCCGCATCACCACCGAGGACGGCCTCCCGCATGTCTTCGCCGTCAATACGCTCGCGCCCTACATCCTGACCGCCCTCATTCGCCGCCCGAAGCGCCTCATCTATCTCAGTTCGGGGCTCCATCAGAACGGCGACGCCAGCTTGAAAGATCTGCTATGGGGGAAGCGCCGCTGGCACGGGACACAGGCTTACTCCGACTCTAAGCTGCACGACGTGATGCTGGCCTTCGCAATGGCGCGCCGCTGGCCTGATGTTTTTTCGAACGCGACCGAGCCGGGCTGGGTCGCGACCAAGATGGGCGGCCCCAACGCTCCCGACGATCTAGACCTCGCTCACCGCACGCAAGTCTGGCTCGCGGTCAGTGACGATCCGGCTGCGAAAGTGTCGGGCGAATACTTCTTTCACATGAAATTGCGCAAGCCCAATCCCACCGTTCGCGACCCACAGAAGCAAGAGAAACTGCTCGCCGCATGCCGCGACGCATCGGGAGTGGAAATGCCCTGAACGATTCGCGCACGCGTGATATCCATCTCCTCGATTCTTGAACGAAGAGAGGGTAGAAAAAGAGAAGCGCTACACAGATCAAAACAAAGCCAGGTAACAAAAGATCCGGCTTCGTATCAGGGCGCCGCTTCAGGCGCGCCGTAATCTTGGCAAGCACAACGCGGCTTCAGCCGGTGTCTTCATTCTTCAGATACCCACTGCACTCCCGCACCGGAAGGCGCGGATACTTCGGGAACCGCGGATCACGCACCGACAACTCGCATCTCCAGAACACTGTCCCGCGATCCGACTCGACGATGCGCGCATTCACGCAATCCGCGCACAGGCCGACGTTCGCCCGCTGATCCTCCTTGAGCTTTTTCATGTCAGATGATCATCCCGAGCGGCGACCCACGATACTTACAATCGCGGGCGCCTTCTCGACCACGCCGCGTAGAACGCACCCCCGATGCTCGATCCTGCCACCATGATGAGAAGCATCGTAAAGAGAATCGAGCAGACGGCCGCTGCGAGTCCGTCCGGCGTCATCACCATTTGCTTGGTTTGCGCGATGGCCTCAGGGGGATAGCCCCAACTTGCTAGCTGCGCTGCGCCCCCAAGCAAGAAATTGCGAGTCTCCTCGGTACGGTAGACCGCACAGGCAACTATCAACACCCCAACGTAAAGAAATCCAAAACCGCCGCTGGCGGCTCCGATACGCGCCCCAGATCCCGGCGTCGGCACAAGTCCGCCCGTCGCCCGTCGGTAGAGCATCACCGCCAAACCGCCTCCCAGCAAATACGCTGGGCCCAGCAAAGCGAAGGGGATCACCATCGCGAGCAAGGAAAAGACTCCGCCCAACGCTGCGCCGGGCAGCGCGCGCGACCACTGCACCGTACCGCTTTGCACTCGCGGAAAGGCCGACGGGAGTGTAGGCAGAGAGGGCGGAGCGAGTACGTCCGTAGAACTCTCGGTGTCCCGGGCAGCAGCCGGCGTCTCGGGCTCAACCTCAAGCACGCGGATTTGCGGCGCGCCACACTGCTTGCAGAACGGCACGCCCTGCTCCACCGGCGCTCCACATTTGTAACAAGGATGCTCCACCGGAATTCAAGGTACCGTAGCGGAAACGATTCAGCAAGAAAGCGGGCGTGCGTAAAGCGCGGCCCGCCCATCCAGTTCATAACGGGCTGAGCCTGACTCCTTCGGCTCAGACAAATTGGAAAACGACCAACTCTCTAACCGCGCCTTTCGCCGAGGTTACAACCGCCGCGAAAGAGAGTACCCTGAATTGGTCTCCTCTAGCATTCTGCGGCGCCTTCAGCCGGCCACTCGTTGCGAAATCAGACAGAACATCCGCGAGCGAATAATTCGCTCGCACCCGACCGGCCGCACCTGAACCTGCTTCGTCTAAAGGACAAACGTGACGATCGCAATTGACCAGAAGCGCTCCGTCCTTTCCCAAATCATTTCGCAAAATGAAGACAAGATCCTGGCCGAGTGGATGAAGGAAATGTCCGCCGCCACCCGCCGAGACGATTTGATCAAGAATGCAGACCTCCGCGTCCAGTGCTCGGATTTTCTCCGGCTCACCAGGAATGCGCTCACTGCCGCGGGCGCTGACTTCGCATTGCCCGCCTGGGATGGGGTCCGCCAGCTGCTGGAGGAGATTTCCCAATCGCGAGCCCAGCAAGGATTCACGCCCAAAGAGACGGCGGCCTTCGTTTTTTCGGCCAAGCGTCCCATCTTCACCCAGATTCGCGAAGCGTGTAAAACCGACGACGATGCTTGGGCCCAGGAAATATGGTCCGTTACTACTCTTCTCGACGCTATGGGGTTCTATTCCATCGAGGTCTTTCAAAAGTCGAGGGAAGGTGTTGTTCGACGCCAGCAAGAGGAATTGCTCGAGCTTTCCACCCCGGTCGTGAAGCTTTGGGACGGCGTGCTTGCTCTTCCCATCATCGGCACGTTAGACAGCGCGCGCACGCAGATTGTCATGGAATCTCTGCTGCAAGCGATTGTGGACACAAACTCGCGCATCGCCATCATTGATATCAGCGGTGTTCCGACCGTAGATACCGTGGTCGCGCAACACCTCCTGAAGACAGTCACGGCCGCCCGCTTGATGGGAGCCGACTGCATCATCAGCGGGGTACGTCCGCAGATTGCGCAAACCATCGTTCATCTCGGCATCAATCTTCAGGATGTCATCACCAAAGCAACTCTCGCCGCCGCTTTCAAGGTTGCGTTGGATCGCTTGGGCCTTACCGCCGTCCGGGCCGCCAGTTGAGAGAGGCGACGCTCACGTTGCGGTTCAGAGATTACAGGCAGCTCGGTTCTAACGAGCGTAGTCTCCCGATTACCTCACGATCCGCTTTCGGCCTCCGGCACCCGGCTTTTTAGATAGCAGGCCACGTGATCCAAATTGACCAGTTCACGCCCCTGATTTCTGCAATCATGGATTCATGGCTAAGAGAAAAGCACCAAAGCAGTCGGCCAAGGCAACGCTTGCCGAAGTGCTCCAGATAATGGCGAAGCCGAGGGTGGGTGTGTCTGCGCGAGGTGGTTCATGACGCTGACAGTGATGGCAATGATCTTCGGAGTGTTCACAATTGGCCTAGTCGTGCTCCTGATCTACAAGAGCACACTCACCATGCGCCGGGATGACCAGTTATTCCTGGATGACGCGAGTTCGCACATGCACCAGGAGCAGACGGAACTGCTTGCCAGGGTCAACCGGCTTACTGTCCCAGTGCGCGTCTTGAGCATCGGGTCTGGCGTATTTCTAATGTTGCTCGCGGCAACGTGGTTCTACCAGAAGCTGATCGCAGTGCAGTAAAGGCGAAAGCGGGAGACCTGCGCCATCTTGCCAGCCATCCTCGCAACGCAAGGCTGAATCCTAAACTCGCAGCTGAGTCGGGTCAATGAGTGTAATCGCCTGATTGCGACAGCCGTATGGCTTCACGACCCGTCGGAGCGTAAAGTTGTGTGATGATACGGCAGGCAACGTTTCTTGTTCTCTTAGTCTTTGGGGTACTGTGCTTGCCTTTAACTGCGGCGAAGCCTAAAAAGATTCCACTTCGACAAACGCCATTCGGAACGGGTGCTGAGGCAGGTCATGGATTTCTCAAATACCATGATACGTGCGTCCTATTTACCGCAGTTCTTATCTCAGGCGACTTTTTCAAAGATCTGTATGTGTACAGGACATCAAATACGGTGGAGTTCAGAAGAAGGAATGCAAAGGCCACATATGTGAGTTTCCCCGAATCACTGCTCGTCGATGTTTGGGCAGTAACAAGCGACTGCAGGGACATCCCGCCCGACTACGAAAAAACTCTTCCGGCCAGTCTTCCTAAGGACACGACCAGTCTTATGGCGGGAGCATCACTCAAAGTTGCATGGAAGAGTGCGGATGAAATACGCCCACTTGGCTTGCTCGCAACACAGGAACAGCATGACCCATTCCGATTTCAATGGTACTACCCTGTCACGGTGCCTTCAGGGAACGTCCCCCTGACTCACAGTCTGATAATCGACGTGTCCCTGCGAAATGGCCAATGCCAAACTCGGCTGATAGCCAATCTGGACGACCGCCTTCGCCCTATGATGTCGGGCACTTGTGACTGAAGAGCCTTGGAAGCACATGACTGGTGTAACATCGTGTCTCTGACAATGTCGTTCCCGTCAAGCACTTTTTGAGCGTACTAACCCGTGCACTCCGAGGAGCGCGCCATTTCGCTCTAGTTGAAGCTGTGCCATACCAACCTAAGGCCCGCTCGTAATCGTTTCAGGTCAGGAACTCAGTCCGACCCATGCATCTCTTCGGTCACACCTTCGATCATGATTACTACTTCGAACTCCCCCGCGCAGAGGGAGCGGGATACCCAAACAATTACTCGGTGTTTGACTTCACACCATCGCGATGTCCGGGCTCTCCCGCGTGTCAACTAGGGCCTGCTGCCCGCGAAATTTCATGAAAATATCTCAGAGTCGAGGGCAGAATGCTTGCCGAAATGCCTCCAACTGCTTTTGTCCCGCTTCCCGAAACAGTTTCTTCTTGCAGCGGAGACCTTCGTTCAGGGCCACCGCTTGCAACTGGTTCATCATCCGCGTGCGCGCCTGCACCATCCGGTGCCGGTGCCACAACAGTTGCCGCAGATCGCGATTCTCCC
>DASRDJ010000088.1:0-2123 GCA_035652655.1 Terriglobales bacterium | reverse complement strand
TCCACGATTAAGCCCTCTGCGAGTGGGCCGCCGTAGTGGGTGCAATGCGCGCCCACGGCAAAGAATTCATCGACGCGACGGACCAGAAGTAATTCTTCGTCGTCGACGTGGCCCAACTTCATGCTGCCATCGCTAAGATCGTGAATCGAAAATCCATTTCTGAAATCGGGTTTGTTCGCTTCTGGCGTCTCTGACACTATTTGCCTCCAAAGCGGTTCGTTACACAGTGAAAGAAGACGGTATTGGGGTCGCTATTTCTTCGCCGCAGGCACGGCGGCGTCCTCGCCGGACCGCTTATTCCACCCGTGGAAGCGCGAAAGGTCGCCCGCATTCCACGCTTCGTGGAGTCCTGGTTTGCTCAGATCCCAGTCTGGACGAATTTCCTGAGTCACGGCGCGCAGGTCGTGCCAAAGATCGACAACCGACGGACGACCCCAGAACCAGTAGCCGTTATAGATGCTGTGGATCACGAGACCCGGCTTGAGTACGAGCGTATGCGGGATCATCGGATCATGCTCGGGGTCGGTGTATTCCTGGATGTCGAGATCCTTCTGAACCTTCCGCTCAGGATCGGAAAGGAAGGCCCACTGGGCACCGACTGACGCACGAAGTTCTTGCAGCGCATGGTGATCGTCCGTCGCAATCGTTGCGATCTGGGTGTACCCTACCGCGATCTTGGGATAGAAAGCAGCGAGTTCCAGATGCTGCTGGTGTTCCTTTGGACAATAGTGGCCACGCGCAAGGGTGAGGATTAGCGGGTCGTCGCCCTGTAGTTCGCTGAGCTTGCGCAGTTCGCCCGTGTGATCGGGCAGTTCGTAGTTGGGGAAAATTGCTCCGGGCACGACATCAGAACGCATGTTTGGACTCCTTCCGCCTCGTTAAAGATCGAGAGTGATCACCGCGTTTGGCTGGGAACAGCATATAAGCAGGTTCCCGGGAGCAGGGCTCTCCAGCGGTTCAGGGTTGTAAGAAATCGATCCGCTGATCAGGCCGGTCATGCAGGTATGGCACACTCCAGTCCGGCATGACCATCTGACTGAAACGTCGCACGCTTCGGCCAGTTCGAGCAAACTCGCGAAATTCGGATCCCAAGCGACGGTAATCCCGCTGCGCGCGAATGTGACAGCCGGGCCGGGGCCGGGCGGCCCTTGCGGCAGGTGAGGAGTGTGCGCCACCTGTGCCATACCAGGCGTAATGCTATCGAGCGCGCCAAAGATTTCCGTGTGCACATTCTCTGCGGGCACACCCCAGCTCTTTAGGCCATCGCGCATATTCTTCAAGAATGAAGATGGGCCACATAGATAAAAGTCTGCACCTTGGGGCACGCCGATCCTCTGCAGCAAAGCGGTGTCTATATGCCCTGGAGCATCGAAGTCTGCACCGATTTGATCGCCCGCAGTAGGCCTGCTGTAGAGGATGAATCCTCGTCCGCGAGAGAGCTGTTTCAATAACGAACGTGATTCCTCCGCAAATGGATGATCGGCTCGGTTGCGTGCTCCGTAGATCCACCAGACCTCCCGCTGCGATTTCTCCGAGGCGAGTGTGTGCAGCATCGACATTACGGGCGTTGCGCCGACCCCAGCGCTCAACAGAACTGCAGGATTTTGGCTGGGTCGCAGAGTGAAGCTGCCGCGCGGCGCGCTGACATCCATCACGTCACCTTCTTTCGCCCGGTTGCAGAGAAAAGAACTGCCAATTCCGTTCAATTCACTCTTCACGCTGATGCGAAGATGGTCGGTCGCCGGCAGATCGGACAACGAATAGCTGCGAAGAATGGGTGGTTTGCTTGGATCGACGAGCAACCGCAGAACCACAAATTGACCTGCTTGGTACTTACCGAAAGGCTGGCCATCGACCGGCTCTAGCACGAAGGAGGTTACATTATCGCTTTCCTTGTGCGTGCTCGCGATTCGCATTTGTCGGAAGCCGGGCCATACTGGCGCCTGCTCCTCATAGGCGAGACCGGGATTTCCCACTTCGGTTTTGGAACTCAGACCTTGTTGGAGCATTGCTTGGAACGACCCCTGCCAACCCTTGCTCAGCGCAGGAACACGGAGCGCGCGTTGTAGTTCTTTGCGGGAATGTTCCGGCAGGTAGAGCAGGCCGTCAACCTCGGCAACGGT
>DASRDJ010000087.1:0-19089 GCA_035652655.1 Terriglobales bacterium | reverse complement strand
TGTGCCCGTAATATAAAACCACTATTAGGGGAGGCCTAAGAAAGGAAGTAGCTTGTGAATTCATGGTGATTCACCTTGCCCGGAGGGGGATCGGTTGGGCATTGATTCCATTTTTCGGTGTGGTATTATGCTTGCACTTTTTTCAGCCTGGTAGCACCTCACCCCTCATGAGTATCCCGGCCCCGCAACCGCCTATCCTCGACCATTCACTCAGCGACGAGCGTTGGCTGCTGGTACAGCGGATAATATCGAGCCCCCCATTTCAGAAGAGTTCTCGATTACGCGATCTGCTTCAATACATTACGGAGCAGACAATCCGCGGGTTTGCTCATGAACTGACGGAACAACACATCGGTGAAGTGCTCTTTCACAAGCCGGAAGGGTACCGTCCTCTCGAAGATAGCTCCGTACGCGTCCACGCCCGGCAGTTGCGGCTGAAACTCCACGAATATTTCGACGGGGTCGGACGAGATGAGGCGCTGGTAATTGAAATACCCAAGGGAGCGTATGCTCCCGTATTCCGGGCAGCCCGACTTGAAGCCGTCGGCTCTACACCGGTGCAGATTGAACGCGTTGAGGCTCGGTCTAATAGCGCACTACTACCGTGGGCCTTGTGCGGAGTGCTGGCGGTTCTCTGCGCGGCTATCCTCTGGCTGAACCACTCTGTTCGTTCCGCAAGTGTCGTGGGGATCAATCCGCCATGGCCTGTGTCCCAGGTTCTAGACACACGGCACAAAACCGTTATTGTGGTCGCGGACGGCAACTATGGAATGTCGCGCATCCTGACAGGGCAACGAGGTTCGCTCGAACAATACTTGAATCGAGATTTTCTCCAGAAATCTGACGCACTCAAATTCGGCACGGCAGGCTCTCGTTTTGCGGAATACATTTCAGACTCGACTCTTACCTCATTTGCGGATGTGGCGAATGCCGTATCTCTGGTGAAATTAGCCGGTCCGCTGCAGAAACAAGTCTCTGTGCGCTCCGCCAAGGATCTGAAAATACGAGATTTGGATCATGAGAACTATGTTTTCGTCGGCTCCCCGGCGTCCAATCCTTGGGTGTCGCTCTTCCAGGACAAGCTCAACTTTCGCGAGGACGAGGAGTCGGTCGGAAAAAGCGTAAAGGCGTTTGTGAATACTACTCCGCTTGCCGGGGAACAGGCGCGTTATGAAGGCCTCCGCTGGACAGGAGGGGAAGGGGCCGACTATGCGACCATTGACCTGGTTCCCAACCTCACACACGATGGGAGCGTTTTGATATTGCAAGGACTGCAGCAAGAGGGCACGGAAGCGGCGGGCAGGTTTTTGGCAGATCCGGAAAACTGCCGCCAGCTGCAGCGCTCGTTGGGCGTTCCCGCTTCAGATACCATTCCCGAAAACATCTGGTTTGAAGCTCTCATTCGCTCCCGTAGCGTGTCCGGCTCGCCGAATTCAACCACACTGGTTGCCGTCCGTCGAATTCGCTAATTGGACACTTGAGGGACTTTTTCACGCCGCTTAGAGACATCGACTCGCTGCAGTACACTGTTGCTGCTTCTCAATTGCCTGACCAGAGACTCGATGCAAATGGGTTCGCGGCCGTATCCTTCTCCCGCTCTTTCATTTCATGCTCGCTACCGCTGTACCCTTGCAGTCATCATCGGCGCACTGGCAATCGTTTCGGTTGCGTGGGCCCAGGGTGGAGTAGGCACTCTGCTGGAGCAGGCGCGCGACGCCGAGAAAATCAACGATTACGCGACCGCGACCCGGGTCTACGAGCAGGCGTTAGTTTTGTCCCCGGGAAATCTTGAGGTCCTCAAACGTTTTGGAGTGCTGGAACAAACGGAGCTGAAATTTGACAGCTCGATTTCCCATCTTCAGCAAGTGCTTGCCCGTGAGTCGCAGTACTCCGAGGTCAATTTTTTCCTCGGCATGTCGTACTTCGGGAAGGGCGAATCTCAGCTCGCAATCCAGAGCTTCGAACTAGAGCTGGAAAATGCGAAGCCACATCCTCGCTGCCGTTATTACCTTGCGTTGGCGCTGCAATCCACCGGCCGCCTTCAGGATGCGATCTCGCAACTCAACCAGACGATCGCGAATAATCCCAACGACGCAGACGCGCTTTATGAACTGGCGCGAATGCACAAGAATGCCTCGCTGCAAGCCATCGAGCGGCTCAAGACTATCGACCCGGACTCATTTCAGTTGCACGCCTTGATGGGCGAAGTCTATGCCGAGGAGAAGCGCTACCTTGAGGCCATCAGGGAGTATCGCTCAGCGCTCGACAAACGGCCGAATGCTCAGGGAATACATTTTTCGATTGGAGTGGCGTACTGGGCTCAACGACAACCGGCGGATGCCCAGAAGGAGTTGAGTCTGGCGTTGAAAGAGAACCCCGGCGATGCGATGACTAATTTGTATTTGGGGGACATCGCGGTGCAGGAGCAACGCTTCCAAGAGGCGCTGACTTATTTGCTCGTAGCGCAGAAGGCACACCTGGAGGTTCCGCAAATGCATGTGCTGTTGGGAAACTGCTATCAGGCGCTGCACGACCTGGAGAACGCCAAGGCTGAGCTTCTTGCAGCCATCCACGCTGATCCTGGCGCAGCGCCACCCCACTATCTGCTCGCGCAGGTCTACCGCGAGCTGAGCAATCCCGAAGCCAGTGCCCGCGAACTCAACGAATACCAAAGCCTTTTGAAATCAGACGCTGACAAAGCCTTCGAATCTCGTAACAATTCTTATCGGGATTCAAAGTAGGTCTTTTGGCGGGCAAAGCAAATCGATTTCGGGGAATGGTCGCCTTCAAAGCTGCGGTGCTGATGGTTTCAGCATCCGTTGTTGTTCCAAGTGTCGTTTGCCAGCAGCGCTCTACTGTTGTGCCTGCGCAGCCGATTCAGCCGAAGTTTACCGAAATAACTTCAGCTCTCGGGGTGCGCTTCCAGTACCGCGCGTCGCACACTTTCCGGAAGTACCTGATAGAAACCATGGGCTCAGGGGTAGCTCTGTTTGATTACGACAACGATGGTCGTCTGGATATCTTTGCCGTGAATGGAGCACTGTTGAACGACCCTACACCTCGCGGATCGATTCCACAAAAAGCCGGCCCCGAATATTGGAACCGTTTGTTCCATCAGAAGCCGGAGGGGACGTTTGAAGACGTAACCGAGAAGGCCGGGTTACAAGGTATCGGCTACGGAATGGGCGTTGCAGTTGGTGATTACGATAATGATGGCTACGAGGACTTGTACGTAACCGCCTACGGTGGGAACCGGCTTTACCACAATAACGGCAATGGCACATTTACAGACGTTACTGATCGGGCTTCAGTGGGAGGCGGCGGTTGGTCGACCGGCGCTGCATGGGTTGATCTGGACAACGACGGTCTGCTTGACATCGTCGTGCTCCGCTACATGCAGTGGGATTTCGAGGACATCTGGTGCGGAGAGCGCAAGGAGGGATCTCGCGCGTACTGCACGCCGGATGTATTTCATCCGATCAGCCCGCTCGTCTACCACAACGATGGCAATGGTCACTTCACAGAAGTGTCGCAGAAGATCGGTATTGCCCAAGCGGGCAAAGGATTGGGCATCGCCATCGCGGACTACGATCGGGATGGCCACATCGATGTCTTCGTTGCCAATGACTCGGTCCCGGAATTTCTTTACCACAACCGCGGCAACGGAATCTTTGAAGAAGTGGCTCTCCCCTCGGGAGTTGCGGTTGACGGAGAAGGCCGTTCGTTCGCCGGAATGGGAGTGGATTTTACGGACTACCGCAACGATGGCCTTCCCTCTCTACTGATTACCGATCTAGCCACCCAAGTCTATGCGGTGTACCAGAACAATGGAGACGGCTCGTTTACCTACGAGAGTTATCCTTCTGGCATCGGACGCATGACAATGACCCACTCGGGCTGGGGTGTCCGCTTTTTCGACTACGACAATGACGGCTGGAAGGATCTTCTGATCGCCCAAGGACACGACCTGGACACAATTCAGTTGACCTTCCCAAACATTCGATATCGCGAACCCATGTTGCTGGCGAGGAATACCGGCAAAGGCTTTGTCGATGTGTCTGGCGATGCTGGGCCCGTGTTTCAGGAACCCTGGGTGGGTCGGGGCCTTGCCATCGGAGACATTGACAACGATGGGCGAATGGATGCCGTTGTGACCACGAACGATGGTCCCCTGCACATCCTGCACAACGACACCACGAGCCCCAACCACTGGCTGACGCTGAAGCTTGTCGGACACAGGAGTAATCGCGACGCGATTGGGGCGCTGGTCAAAATCGTGACCGCACAGGGCGTGCAGTTCGCAACCGTTACGACCGCCAGCAGCTATTTGTCTTCGAGCGATAAGCGAGTGCATTTTGGCTTGGGCCTCGACAGCACTGCCAAGACCATTGAAATTCGCTGGCCCAGCGGTACTCGCCAGATCCTCGAGAACATACGTGCCGATCAGATATTGCAGGTGGACGAACCATCGGCGACTGCAAACGAGCGTCCTCGAAACTAACGGGCGCCTGCCCGAGATTTCTCCGTGCTGGAATTGAATGCCGTTCCGGAACCTTCCTTCAGACTGTGGATGGCATCGATGGACAGGTTGTCGAAGCGTTCTAGAAGTCCGCTGGGCCAGCTTATCTCAACTGCGCCTATTTTCGTGGCCGAGCCGATCCCGAAATGCAGACGAAGATCATTCTGTGAGATGTAACTCGAACCGCTGCGCACCTCGTCGGTCATCTTTCGCTTGCCAACCGTGATCGTGATTTTTGCGCCGATTCCGTCACGGTTGGAACGAGTTCCCACAGTCTTCAAACCTATCCAATGATTGTCTGATTGCGTCGAGTTCACCAACAAGCTCGGTTTGTCATTCATGTTGTTGATGACCACGGAAAGCCGACCATCGTTCCACAGATCGCCCACCGCCAGCCCCCGCGAGGATGTGGCCGCGCTGATACCGGGTCCCGCCATTCCGGATATGTCGCTGAAGGTTTTATTGCCATTGTTGTGGTACAAAAGGCGTGCTTCGCGGTACGCACTCCCTAAATGAAATTTGTCGACTTCTGGATAGACATGACCGTTGGCGAGAATGAGGTCTGGCCAGCCATCGTTATCAAAATCAAGAAACATCGTTCCCCAACCGAGGTACTGCGTGTGCAGTCCTAAGCCGGAGTCATAGGTCACGTCCGAGAACACTCCGCCGCCGTCATTGTGGTACAAGGTCGGCGTGTCGTCAGAGAAATTGGTCTTGAAGATGTCCGGACGGCCATCGCCATCAAAGTCCCCGATTGTCACTCCCATGCCGGCCTGTTCGCGTCCGTCCTCGTTGAAGGCAACACCGGCAGAAACGGCGACATCGGTGAAGGTCCCATCGTGATTGTTGCGATATAGGATGCTCGGAGCGCTGTCGCAAGCCACGTAAATATCAGGCCATCCGTCGTCATCGAAGTCGAATGTCGCGACCCCCATCCCGTAGTGCCCTTCCGTTCGATCGATGTGAGCTTTGACGGTTACGTTCTCAAATGTTCCATCACCGCGGTTCCGGTAAAGAACATTTTTCGATCCCGCCAGGCCTCGCGGCCCGCACATGACGGGCACTCCCTTCCACGTGCATGCGGCGCGTTCACCTGGCTTGGGCGCAGTGGCAAGATCAAAATCAACGTAGTTGGCAACCACAAGATCAAGATAGCCATCGCGGTTGTAATCGATGAAAGCGCATCCTGTACCCCAGGCCTTTCCCGTGCCCGCCACCCCCGACTTTTCCGCCACTTCTTCAAAAACGCCGCCTTTATTGCGAAAGAGACGGTTCCTGCCGTAATACGTCACATAGAGATCGTCCCAGCCATCGTTGTCATAATCACCGACGCATACGCCCTGTCCCCATCCCGTCGAAACCAGGCCGGCTTTCACGGTAACGTCGGTAAAGGTGCCATCATGATTATTGCGATACAAGTGGTTCGTGGGCGCGTTTTCTCCGCTGGAAGCCTCGAGCATGATTCCGTTCACAATGAAAATATCGGGCCAGCCGTCGTTGTCGTAATCGAAGATGGCTAGTCCAGTCCCCGTGGTTTCCAGAATGTATTTCTTGGTGTCTACTCCGCCAAAGATAGTGGTCGCTGTAACGCCCGCTCGCCCCGCGATATCTTCAAACTGTGCGATGTTTGCGTTCTTTAGGTTGGAAGGGCCAACTCCCGCTTGAGCAACCAGGGAATTGCTTCCCAGGATCAACATAGAAATAAGAGATAACAACAGGGGTTGTCGTTCCGACAAACGCCGCCGCGAAATAGGGGAATCAAAACGATCCATGGAGGACAAGGGTCTGACTTCTGGAGCGAGACCGCTCCTGTCAAAGTGTTCCTGACATTAGCGTACAAAAGGACCGATCTGCAACCTTGCGACGCTGGCTAGGAAAACTGGCCGCCTTCAATTCTCAACTTAATCTGGTGGAAACTCCCACTCAGGAGGCAAGAAATCTCCCAACAGCTCTGCTTCCGGACTTGGCTTGTTTGCTGCACTTGCTTGTACTGCTTGAGAGGCGGCACGTTCGTCCCCAGCCCGGCGGTATGCTTTGCTAAGCAAACGCTGTGCCTGCAGATTGCCTGGATCAAGCCGCAGGCTTTTCTGAAGCTCGGTTACTGCATCGCGTACCCGACCAGTTGCCAACTCGGTTTTCCCCAGTTCCAAGTGGGCCTCGGAACTGTTGGGATCAAGTTGACTAGCCTCTTCGAACGCTGATACCGCCTCTTGTGCTCGACCGGCGCGGTTGAGGGCCAGTCCTCGAAAATAACTGATGAGAAAGCTTGACCCAAGGTTCTGCTGAGCGGTAGTGAGTTCGGAGACAGCTTCCTCTGCGCGCCCAGTCCGCAGGAGTACCTGGGCCAGTCCAACATAACTCGTGGGCAGAGGGTCCCCTGCAGCAGTGAGCTGGCGAAAAACGCTTTCCGCATCAGAGTAACGATCGCTAGCCAAATAGGCAGCACCCAGTCGTAGATGCAAGGCATAAGAAGTCGGAAGCGACGTCAGTCCTTTCTGCACGGCGGAGATCGCGTCGGCATATCGATTCAGATCCATCAGCTCACGTGTTAGATTGAGCCAATGCTCTTCTCGAGAGGCATTCAGCTTACATGCCTGGCGAAACGCGTCGACCGCGGCGTCCCGCTGCTGAAGGCGAGCACTCGCAATGCCAATCAGAGACCAAGCCGATCCGGCTTCTGGGGCCATCGCGGCCTTCGCAGCTTGTGCTTTCAAAAGGCCATGCGCCTGGTCAGCAGCCTTCGCATAATCGGCAGAGAGTAAATATGCGAGAGCCAAATCAAATTGAGCCCAACCTGCATTCGCGCTGTTCATGCGCGTCTTCAATTTGCGCAGCAGGTCTATCGCGGCGTCATTTTCATGGGCTGAAATAAGCAGTGCAGCAACTCTGACGGCCTGGCGATCACGGAGCGGCATCGGTCGAAGACGATCTAGGGTTCTGCGTGCTTCATCCGTTCGGCCCAGCGAGAGATATCCAGTGGCAACCTGGACAAGAAAATCCACGTCTGCGGGCCACGGAATCTGAGAGCGGTCCAGTTCCTTGAATGCACTCTCATAGAGCTTGGCGTCGAGCTGCACACGCCCCAGATAGTAATGCGCGAAGGAATCCTCCGAAGCGATATCCAGGGCCTGGTTGAGGTGCGTGCGCGCAGCCTCGAGATTGTGATCGGTCCACTCCAGAAATCCGAGGTTCCTGTATGCATCTTCCAGTTTGGGATCCAATCGAATCGCTTCCTGGTACTCGCTTAGCGCCTCGGAATTTCGCCCCATTTGGGCAAACACAATCCCGAGGAAGTTTCGAATGTTGGCGTTGGTTGGGGATTGACGTTTAGCAGCAGTTAAACGTTCGAGCGCTACATCGAGATGATTCTCCTTGAGCGCAGCGAGGCCTTGCTGGAGAGGATCATCTTGTGCGGCCCAGGCCAAAGATAGAGGTAAGCCATGCGGACTCGCCAGACAGCGAGCATCCAGAGTGATCAACGCTTGAGCAAGGAAGAAGAGCAGAATAGCGAATTGGCACCCCACGTCTCTCACGGCCCGCAACACACACAGGCTCACGATGTCCATCAGACCCCGATAGGTGCTTCGCATTCCCCTTGCCTGTTTTTCGCCGTTTTGGAGGCTTTTGGATGTTCAGGGATGCTGCGGTGAGCCCTCGATTTGATTCAGCCGCTCCGTCTGTTTCTCGAGTTTACTTCGCGATTCGCTGTTGAGCGAAGTGGATAACGCAAACTCGCGCGTTGCCTCCTCTTTCCGCCCTAGTGCCTGATACGCTCGACCTAGCTTGTAATGCAGAGAACCATCCTTATCTGCTTGCAGCGCAATTTTGAACTCCGGTACCGCTTTTGCGTAGTCGTGGAGGTCCGCGTACCCGGTTCCCAGGTCTCGATGAAGCTCGGGATCTTTCGGGTTTACTTCCAGCGCACGCTTTAGATAGCTTAAAGCCAGTTCGGTCTTGTGCTCCATGAGATAGGTTTCGCCCAGGTCGTGAAGGGCCCCGGAATGACGAGGATTCAGCGCCAGTTCAGCTTCGAATTCCGTCCGCGCAGCATCGGTACTCAGTTCTTTCCAGAGCAGGTGCCCCAAGCTGTAATGCAAATTTGGTAATGAGGGCTTCAGTGCCACCGCCGCGCGGTACTCTTCAATCGCTTTTGCGTCGTTATTCCTCGCAGCCGCAAGATCTGCCATTAGCTGATGCACGCGATAGGAGTCTGGCTCTGCTTGGTAGAGTCGAAGATAGGCTGAGGTCGCAAGCTTCTCGAAGCACCGGGCACGCCAATAGAACGCAGGCGGAGAGTGCTGATCAGCTTTAGATAATCCAGCGAGAACATCGAGTGATCCCTGGTAGTTTCCTAATTCAAACAGCGCTTGGGCAACCTGTATCCGGAAGTCCGCCGATGATCGGGGCGTCAGAATCCGCGGGAAACAATGCGACGCCTGTGAAAACCGCCCTTGGTTCAGCGACTCTTTAACGTTGCTTTGAGTGCAGGCCGTTGTCGAATACTCGGCCGAGCCGGCGTCGCCTTCCTGAGAAGGCTTCGCAGCTCCCCGAGTGGAGCCTCCGTTCTGCACGGCAAGAAAAGCCAGTGCCAAGCGTCCCGCAGGGTCCTGATGTTGCCGGAGCTGAGGAGCAAGTGCCTCCACTTGTTCGCGCAACGGATCGGGAAGCTGTTCGAAAACTGCGTCTCCGAGCCCTGTTTCGCGGATGCCCAGGACCTGCTCTGCGCGGGGCTCGTCCATTGCGATGGCTTGAGACCAGTCGCTGAGCGCTTCGTCGATGCTGCCTTGGATCAGCCTTACCTCTCCGCGCCGAACCAGCGCCCGCAGACTATAAGGATCAAGGCGCAATTCGTGCTCGAATTCGTCAAGTGCTTGATCGAGCCTCCCTGCGTGCAAAAAAACCTCGCCATTTTCAACATGGAGTCCCGGCCGGTTTGGAGTAATCGCCAACGCATTTTGAAAGCGAATAACAGCGAACGACCACTCGTTGGAAGTCGAATAACTCTCCGCCAGCAACTGTTCAGACCAGGAAGAGCCGGGGGAAGCTCTTTCCAACCCGTTAACTTCTTCCTTGCCCACGTGCTCGTAAGCGCGGCCCAGCAAGTAGAGCGAGTCCACGTTCCGAGGTTGCAGGCTGATCGCATGCTTCAGTGTGGCGATTTCTGCTGCAGTGTCTCCCGACATTTCCTGGGCGGTGGCCAACCACGACCAAATGTCCGGCTGATTGGGTTGCTGACGAGAAGCTGCTTTCAGATACGGAATTGCGTTCGCACCCTCGCCGTTCTTGCAGTAGTCGACCCCAAGAAAAAAGTTGGCACCGGCCAGCGTGGGTTTGATCTTGAGCGCCTGGCGGAACTGTGCCATTGCTTCCGGGGCACGATCCTGGAGCTGGTAGATAAGCCCGAGATTCATGTGCGCTTCGGCAAAGCCCGGCGCTTCGATGAGCACGGCCTGGTATTCGCGTTCTGCCGTAGCATAGTCATTGTGCTGTTGAGCCTGTTGTGCGGCAGCAAAGTGATTTTGAATTCGGCCGCTCGCGGGACCGCGTGAGGGAGTGGTATGTCCAGTTGATTGGCCCCAATGACTGGCCACCAGCATAAGAACGGTGAGCAGGGTTCGACCCACGAAGCAACTGATCCTTCCACTCGATAATAAAGTCACGCGTCGCGCCACATGAGGGATAATAACGCGCGCCGGCTTTCGGGAAAAAGGCCCAGGTAAGCCCAGTGGCGGCGCGGGCGTAAATTCCTCCGGAAGTCATTGGTGCAGACGGGTCAAAAATCAATTTCAGGGTCTTATTTGTTTATCGAGAAAACCAAACGCTTTCTCCCGAAGAGATGCAGAAGCAGGTGGGGATTGCTTGAGATGAAACCCGTGGATTTTACTTATGAATAAAAGAACCTTTATCAAGATCTTCGCTGCTGCCATGGCAATCCCGGCTGTGTCTCGCCTGTTGGTGTGGGCGGGAGGGGAAAGACTCAAAAACTGGGCGGGGAATCTCGAGTACAGTACGGACCGCCTGTACTCCGCCACGTCGCTCGAACAAGTGCGGAACTATGTCAGGAAAGAAACCAGGCTGAAGGTGCTGGGCACTCGTCATTGCTTCAACAACATTGCCGACAGCAAGGACTCCTTCCTGTCGTTGAAGCCGATGAACGAGGTGATTGCCCTCGACCCGTCGAAGCGTACCGTGACGGTGAATGCGGGCATAACATACGGGCAGTTGTGTCCGTATCTTGACAGTAAGGGTTTTGCGCTACACAACTTGGCGTCGCTGCCGCATATTTCTGTAGCGGGTGCGTGCAGCACCGCAACGCATGGTTCTGGTGAGAAGAATGGAAATCTGGCCACGGCGGTGTCTGGGCTGGAACTGGTGATTGCTTCGGGCGACGTAGTGAACCTAACGCGCGAGCACGACGGCGGTACACTTCGTGCGGCGGTAGTGGGGTTGGGCGCGTTGGGTGTGATCACAAAGGTCACGCTTGACATTCAGCCCACGTACTTGATGCGGCAGTATGTTTACGAGAACATGCCACTCACCGATTTGAAGGATCACTTTGACGCGATCGAATCCAGCGCGTATAGCGTGAGCTTGTTTACGGACTGGCAAAGGCAGCGCATCAACGAAGTTTGGATCAAGAGCCGCCTCGAAGAAGGCCAGAAGTTTCACGCTACACCAGAGTTTTTCGGAGCCAAGCTGGCGACCCGCAATCTCCATCCAATCGCAGAACTGTCAGCGGAAAACTGCACCGAGCAGATGGGGGTGCCTGGTCCTTGGTACGAACGACTGCCCCACTTTCGCATGGGTTTTACGCCAAGCGCCGGCAAAGAGCTGCAGTCCGAATACTTCGTTCCGCGACAGAACGCGGTCGAAGCGATTCTGGCGGTGGAGCGCCTGCGCGATCAAGTGAGCCCACACCTGATGATCACCGAGATCCGGGCAATCGCCGCCGACGAACTCTGGCTGAGTCCCTGCTATGAACAACCTTGCGTCACGATTCACTTTACCTGGAAGCAGGACTGGGCCGCCGTGAGCAAGTTGTTGCCCGTGATTGAGAAAGAATTAGCCCCATTTCATGCGCGGCCGCACTGGGGAAAGCTGTTTACCAAGTCTCCGAAGGAGCTAAAAGGCCTTTACAAAAAGATGCCTGACTTTATTGAGCTCAGTAGGAAGTACGACCCCCAGGGCAAGTTCCGTAATGAGTACCTGAACAAGAACGTGTTTGGCAGTTAGCACCAGATTGCGTCGGTAACTCAAAAGAAGAAAGGGCACTGGCTGCCACCGACGCTGCAGTCACTGCTACGTAATTGGGATTGAGGAATCTGGCGGAGGCTGGTTAGCAGAAAAACGGCCTATCCTCGCCGCAACTCCTCCAGTCTTTTTTTGACCTCAACCCAGCACGTATCATGGATGTTGCAGCGCTCGCAGTCTGGGCTGTGGATTCTCAGGACTGATAACAGGTAGCAGAGCCAGCGTCTCAGGTTCACAAACCCCCTCATCCGGTCGGGGAGGCGGAGCCCCATTTCAATCGTGCCCTAAGGAGGCGTTTCCTGTCAGTGAAGAGGCTCACCTCTTGGTGTGCGGAGAGGGCCAAGAGCCAGAGCGGGCAGCCGGAGGTTGCTGTTGCACAATCGCGAATGCAGTCATTGACCCCGCTCAGTCTAGAGTAGGTACGTGAAATCTCAGAACGAGCGCAAACAAATCATTTTCGGGCAAACAATTCGAGATCTTCGCCACAAGCGCGGTATGACACTAGCGAAACTGGCGAAACTTGCACACATCCGTCCAAGTTATGCAGCCGATGTCGAACGAGGCGAGCGTAATCTCTCGCTACTGAATGTCCTCAAGTTGGCGGCAGCGCTGCGCGTCCATCCAGGCAAATTGTTTGTGGGGTCTGACTCGGGATTATGCATGGCATTTGGCCAATTCAGTCGTTGGACAACTGGCGAAATATCCCCTTGCTTTCATTGACTGGGGTCGATTCTGGTCTCTAGCCACGCATCTCACATACGGGGCATGAGCAATGACTGTAGTGCTCCCCGCCCGTCTTTTGACACCTAGGACAGACACAGTGGCCGAAGTGTTCGCCTGAGCGTCCGCCGCAGATGGGGCAGGCGCAGCGAGAATCGTGTTCACCACCGCACTTTTGGCAAATGGGGCAGATGCACAAGATGCGGTGATCTCCGCCGAACTTGTACTCAGCGGCGACCGCGGCGATCATGACCGCTTCCGGAAAAACCGATAGGCAGCGTAAAGGATCACCAGCGCTGCCACGACCTCAATCACGTTGGTAAAGGTCATATTCGCCTCCAAGACCCGGGTACACACTTTTCGCAACCGATTTCCGGATCTTCAGATCGCGGACGGGCGGCTTCTACACGGCCCTTCGGAGTCTGAGAAAGTCACGCGACCGGAATCGCGGAGCCTGTCCCAAGCCACCAGGCGCCGACCTCGATGGGTTCGGTGCGTGGTTGACCGGTGGCAAGCTCGCATTTCTCTCCTGGCGCGGCCCCATGGGTGGAGCATCGAACCACTAGAGCTTGTTTCTCGGTGGCTTTCGTGACTAGATAGTGCGCGTTTACTCGCCACGGGGCTGTTCAATTCTGACCACTGTGACGCGCGGCACGCTACTGGGTGACAAGCCAACATCTCCGGCCGGGCGCGGCAGATGGAGAAACCGTCGGTAGCACACGCCGTCTACAAACTCCCCCCCAAACACTGTCCTTTCGCAGGCGCTAGTTCGATCCAGTAAGGCGGCAGCAGGGAAAGCTGCCATTCCTACGGCCTGCTCACGGATGAAGCCTCAGAGCTGTTCTTCTTGGTAGGCTCATGCGTTCGTTGGATCACATGGGAGGGTGCACCTTACGCGGCCGCTATCTCCTAACCCATTGCCGGCGACGTCCCGGCCCTCCGGAAGCCTGTACAATCGTCTCCTTTCCCGCGTTAAAGAATCAGACGCTCGGGAGGCAACAATGCAGGGCAAAGTTGTGCTCGTCACCGGAGCCGACGGCGGTCTCGGAAAATCTGTTACCCAGGCATTTCTGGATGCCGGTGCAACCGTGGTTGGCACGTCTCCGAAAATCCAGCAATCGGCTTTCAATAACGCTCGCTTCACGGCGATGCCGGCGAGAATCTCAAGCTTGGAAAGCGCGAAGAATCTTGTCAGCCAGGTAACGTCCCGCGTCGGGAGGCTGGATGTTCTGGCGCATACCGTTGGAGGCTTCGCGGGCGGTTCATCCGTAGTCGAAACAGACGACGCGACCTTCCAGAAGATGATGGACGTGAACCTCAACTCCGTCTTTCATATGGTGCGGGCGGCACTTCCGGCACTTCGCCACTCAGGGAGTGGGCGCATCATCGCGATCGGCAGCCGTGCCGCGCTCGAGCCTGGTGCCGGCGTCGGCGCATACAGCGCTTCGAAGGCGGCCATGGTTTCGTTGATCAGAACCGTTGCCGCTGAGAACAAAGACGCAGGTGTGCGCGCTAATGTGATTTTACCGGGCACGATGGATACGCCCGCGAACAGGGAAGCGATGCCCAAGGTGGATTTTTCGAAGTGGGTGCGTCCCGCATCGGTAGCGAGCTTGATGGTGTGGCTCGCGAGTGATGCCGGAAACGATGTGAACGGCGCGGTGATTCCGGTCTACGGAACGGAAGGCTAGAAGCTTCCACCTCCGTATTCGTGATCGTCAGTCGTGCGATGATGAAAGTGAGGTACTTAGTGGCACACGCCGACGACTACCAGGCAAAACTGACTGCGTACGTGGCCGGAAAAGATCCTCTGCAAATGCAAGCTGACACTCCCCGCCTCATAGCAGAGTTCGTAGAGGGAGTGCCGGACGCGAAATTGAGCCAGCGACCGCTTCCCGACAAATGGTCCGTCACGGAAATCATCGCTCATTTGGCGGAAGACGAGCTGGTCACGAGCTGGCGTTATCGGCAGATGATTGAGAACAACGGCTGCCCGCTCGCCTCGTTCGATCAGGATCAGTGGTCGCGGCTGGGAGATTACCGCTCGTGGAAGTCCTCGGATGCGCTCGAAATGTTCCGTCTTTTGCGCGAGGCCAACCTGCGTATGCTAAGAAATCTCTCCCCTGATGAATGGGATTGCTTCGGGGTACATGCCGAGCGCGGCCGCCTCAGCGTGCGCGATCTGGCTCATCACATGGCCGGTCATGATATGAATCATGTGGATCAGATCCGAAGCATTCTGGGGAAGAACTGAGCCAGTGGAAGGGATCGAGGCTACCTGCGCTTTGCCACCCGAAACCACTCTTACCCAATGTTGTAACTGCAACCTTCAATTTGTCCTGTTGATACCGCTGCGGCTGGTGGCGAGACTGACCTGATTGGGATCCACACACTGAATCGCGTCTCTTTCGCCCAGGTGCGCACGGGGAGCAACAGCCTCGGGGTTTGCTTGCGTATCGCGGTGCGTGAGCGCATACAGGACGAGCTCAACCCGATTTGAGACGCCCAGCTTGTCGTAGATTCGCAGCAGCGATTTTTTCACTGTATTTTCGGTGATGCCGAGTTGCGACGCGATCTCCCGATTTCCGCCGCCTTCGGCGACCAGGTTGACTACCTGATTCTCGCGCGCGGTGAGCAGACCTTCCCCCTTGGCATTCACCACGCGTGATGGAGCCGACGAACTCAAAGCTTGGACCATGTACTCCATCTGCTCGGTGTTGGCCCAGAACTGGCCGCCGTGGACGACAGCGATGCACCGGCAGAGCGCACGGAACGGTTCCCGCGCGCGACAAAACAATCCACGCGCCCCGGCGCGCAACGCATTGACAACGAGATTCCGGTCATACGTGTCGAGCAACATCACAATCCCAATGCGAGGATGGATATTGTGCAGCCCACGGAGTGTTGTCATCAATTGCTCGTCGTTGGCGGCAGCCAAAAGCACCACGTCCACGGGTGCTATCGCAATGGCCTGCAGGCAGTCCGCCAGTTCTCCGTGACAACACGTAACTTTCAACGTCGCATAGCGGCGAAGAGCGCTGCTCAGTAGTTGTGACTGCGTCTGATTGGAATCGGCTACGAGAACACGGATGCGTGCGCGACTTCCACCGGATGGGGCATTCATACAATCGTCCTCCAGCAGAGAGTCTCGGGGGTAGGGCTGAAGAGATTGTAGGCTGTGCGCGTTGTTCGCAACGTAAATTGTCGGTAAATGGCGTAAAAACAATTCCTACATTAGAACTCACATGATTCGACGCATGCGCGGTGAGGCAAGCTGAGCACGAGCGCCCTCGTACTCAAAAACTACTCCTTACATTGCAAACGGCTGCATTCACTACATTCTTCGTTGCACCAGCGAGCTCGAGCAGAGGGGCACGGGCCACAGCCCACAATGGTCTCATGTCTACTTTTGGGTGTAGCGAATCTTTACACTTGGGCGTTTCTGGCCCCGCATGTAGTGGAGTGTTGACACTTGGCGTGCCTGCGCAGCCTGATGTTTGTTTTCATATAGCTCCAGCCTCAGCCTCTAGGTGTATTGGGAAGTGAAGAGATGTCTCAGACGCATTGGGGCTGTGAGGGATGTCACTGCTGTTCAGAATTCGCCAACTCAATTCGCTTTCGAACCAGCCAGAATGTTGATCTCTGACTCCGAGCCGTCAATCGCAAAGGTCTCTACGCCAACCAGTGAGGGAGTCGGCTCAGGGTGCTTTTCCGGGCCGCGGTGGGTCAGTGCATACAGCACTAGTTCCACGCGATTGCCGAGCCCGAGCTTGTCATAGATCCGCATGAGAGATTTCTTAACGGTGTTTTCCTTGATACCCATTTGCTGCGCGATGGCTCGGTTGCCGGCTCCATCCGCAACCATGCCCACGACTTGCTCCTCGCGCGCAGTGAGCAGACGCTCCCCCCTTGCATCAACTACCCGAACCGGAGTGGGCGAGGCGATCTCTTCAATGATGTAGCCGAGTTGTTCAGTACTCACCCAGATCTGGCCCTGATGAACGACTGAAATACAGCGGCAGAGGGCGCGAAAGGGCAGATTGGCTCGGTCAAACAAGCCACGTGCGCCCGTGCGCATGGCGTTGACCACCAAGCTGCGATCGAAACCATCCATCAAAAGAACGAAACGCACTTGTGGATGGCTTATGTGTACCATGTGCAGGACATCGATCGGTGACTCAGGGCCTGCGGCACTGTCGCCCAAGAGCAGTACATCGATGTGGGTGGAACGCAGTATTCCCAGGCACTCAGAGACCTCGCCGCGGCACCTTGTAATCTTCAACCCTGGCTGGCGGCGAAGAGCGCTGTCCAATATCTCTGATTGAGTTTGGTTGGAATCCGCAATCAGAACACTAATCTGTCCACGTGCCGTGGAAGGAAACTTCATATTTGCCAACGATCTCCAATAAGAGTCCTGGGGAAGGGGCCGATGTCTATACTCCCAGAAACCAACTTCCTATTGCAGTGATCCGGATCACAAATTCGGCTAACGCGTCGGATATGACAGGCAACCTGACCCCCAACGGGTAGCTGCATCCAAATAGTTGCCGTGTCCACTTTCGGGTAGTGCTAGCCGAACTAGTTGCGACTTCCAGCAGTTGCCTCGACCTTCATCGTTCCCCCCCAAGAATAGCGTGCGCAGGGAAAGACATGCGCGTTTAGGGAGGTACTTTGTTGGTCTTGTGACAAATTCGTCAACTCGATACTTTGAGGCGACCGAGCTTCTCAAGGCGAAACCGTGGACCAGCGACAGAACAAACGCTATCAACTGAAAACTGCTGTGAAGTTTTCTTGGGAAAGCCCACAGAACGGCATTTGTCGAGGCGAGGGAGTTACGCGCGATATCAGCCCAAGCGGAGTGTTTGTGTTAACCGACGAACGATTGCCCTTGGGAACTACGGTGAAACTGGAAGTCACCCTGCCTTCCCCGCGCAACGCACCTTCTGGGGCCTTACTGCGAACTCGCGGACATATCGTCCGCGCCGAGCAGCTTGGCTTCGCTGCCGTCGCGGAAATGGGTTTCCGGATGCAGTTTCCTGAAATCGCGTCTTCACGAAGTTCGCGCACAAAGACTGGCGACGCCAAACAGGACGGAAGCAGGGAAGAAGCAAGCGAAGTGCATCGCAGAGCAAATTTGCGTTTTTCGATGTAAGCAGAAGTTTCTAAGAGGTTTGCAGGGAAATGGAAATCGAACTGACGGGGCGAAGCTGTATCCAGAGCACCATGACACAACCGATCCCAATCGATTCCGAACTGAACTCGCTGGCTGAGAATACCGTCCAAAGTCAGATGCTCTGGTACGCGGGATATACCGCCTCCCGCCATGAAAAGCGGGTTGCCGAGCATTTTGCGCAACGTGGTGTGGAACATTTTCTTCCCCTTTACGAAACTATCCACCGCTGGAACAACGGTCGTCATCGAGTCCACCTCCCCCTTTTTCCTGGCTACATCTTCGTGCGCATCGCACTGAAAGACCGGCTGCGCGTAATCGAGGTTCCAGGTTTTGTGCGTCTAGTCGGGTTCAACAGTCTGCCGTGTCCGTTGCCGGAAGCCGATATCAACCGGATGAAAGAAGCGCTGAACAAGGGCGTGCTCGCTGAACCCTATCCCTACTTGACCGTGGGAACACGCGTCGAGATCCGGAACGGCCCGATGCAGGGGATGACCGGAATCCTGCTGCGACGGCAAAACAAATGCCGGGTTGTGATTTCCGTCGACCTGATCATGCGCTCGATGGCGGTAGAGGTTGAGGCGTCGGATGTAGTGCCGATACGAAAGTCGGCTTCCAGCATCGGGCAAGATGCGGCGGGAGGCAAGACGACCGATCAGCAGGCTCAGCTTTGAGCTTGCGAAACGAGAGTGCTGCCATGAAAAACATTCTTCGAGTTGGGTTGATGGTGATCTTCTTCCTGAGTTGCGCGCTGATCGGGCGGACCCAGACAGACACGAAGTCCGTGAGCAAGTTGACCAGCGACAAACCTGCAGCGTCGGAACAACAAACAAACAGCATTGTGCAAGCCGGAGTGAATCCCGTCAGTGAAGAGTTCATCATCGGAACCGGAGACGTTCTGGCCATCAACGTTTGGAAAGAGCCGGAGGTATCGCGCGATGTGCCGGTGCGCCCTGATGGACGAATCTCCCTTCCTCTGGTCGGTGAGATCCAGGCGGGTGGACAGACGACGAAGCAACTGGAAGCAGAGATCAGTGCGAAATTGAAGGACTACGTTTCCGAGCCGGAAGTCACCGTGATTGTGAAGGAGATCAAGAGCCAGAAATTCAACGTGCTCGGCATGGTGATGAAACCGGGTTCGTACGTGCTAACCAATCCGACGACAATTATCGACGCGATCGCGATGGCGGGTGGGTTCCGCGATTTCGCCAAGCAGAAGGACATCTATGTGCTGCGACGTGGCGCGGATGGCACCCAGACCCGCCTGCCGTTCAACTACAAGGACGTCGTTAAAGGGCACAGTCCAGCACAGAACATAGCCTTGCAGTCGAACGACACGCTCGTCGTGCCTTGAGGTGGCATGTGAAACGCCACATCATTTTTATTGGAATCTCGGCTGTTCTCCTGGTGACCTTCGGCTGGGGTCAGG
>DASRDJ010000086.1:0-2618 GCA_035652655.1 Terriglobales bacterium | reverse complement strand
GAGAAACAGCGGTCCGAAGTCCTCGTCATCGATATAGAAATAGTAGTGGTTGACGTACACTGCTTTGTCGCGATTGAACTCGAAACGGCCGTTGACCTTCTTGCCGCTGAACGCCTGCGCCTTCTCCTGTGCTATCCCGATAAACACGATCTCATCGCGCACTGCTCGCCGCTGGCGAAACTGATTGGCCACATCATCCTTTCGCTCTTTGTGGTGGAACTGGTAAACAGGAATCTGCTCCCGCTCCGCCTTGGCTTTCACCGCCTCGCGAAACTTCTCCGTCACCTGCCCCAACACCACCGGTGAGGGGATTGGCTTACCCAACTGCTCACGCATGAACGCGACCAGTCCACCGCCGGTTGCCAACTGTCCGATATATCCGTTCAGGTAGAGACGATCCAGGCATTCCACTTCCAGAGTGATGTGCCCTTTTAACAGTTCCGGGATGGTCGCCATCCTCGGATTTTACGAAAGTGCCGAAGCCTATACTCGTCGGTTTGAGGTCGTAGACCTCGCTAGAACCTGGATTATGCACAGCGCCTGAGGCGGCACTGCCGAGCTGAAGCGTGATGCCATTTGGGACCCCTGAGAATCCTGCGTTAAAACAGTAGGTCCGCGGAGTTCGCAGCTTCGCGGACCGATTCTCAGAAGCCACCCAAATGGTTAACGAACAACAACAGGATAGCGGCCGAAGGCCCGCCAATCAAGAGGTTCGTGATGTTATTCCAGAACCCAATAAAATCAATGCTTCCACGCCCTATGACTTCAGCGGCAGGAATCTGACTCCCTACGGCGGTCTACTACCGGTGATCACCATGCTGGAGAAACTCGGATTCCAGTCCCTGGTGGAACAGACCGTGACCTCAAAGCGGATTCCTCGTGCCATGGACCTGTACCGGTTTGTGCTGGGCATCGTGCTCGGCCTCTACATCGGCTTTCCGCGCCTGAACCAGTTGCGCTTCATCGCACGCGATCCGATCCTGACGGGCATTCTCAACGTCACCAAGCTGCCGGTGCAATCCACCTTCTGGCGATTCGTGAATGCCCTGCACCGCAATGTCGCCCGGCAGATGCTGAGCATCATGCGGACTATGCGAGAACGGGTCTGGGAAGCGGCCAACGTGAAGTTGGAGGTCGTCACCATCGACACCGACACCACCGTGCACACGCTGTATGGTCAACAAATGGGCGGGCGCAAAGGCTACAACCCGAAGAACAAAGGCAAGAAGAGCTATCAACCGATGCTGACGTTCCTCGCCGAGACGCGAGAATACGTGTGGGGCGAATTGCGCAACGGTGACCGCCCTACCGGCAAACAGATCCACGATCATTTGCGGAACGTCCGGGAGGCCTTGCCGCCAACAGTGAAGCAGATCTATGGCCGGGCCGATTCGGGTTTTTACTGTCGGAAAGCTGTCGAAGCATATGAAGAAATTGACGCCCGATTCGTGATCTGTGCACGCAAGACGCCCCGGTTGGTCGAGGAGCTACGCCAAGCCCAGTGGAAGCCTTCTCCCAAGACCGATGCCGACGCGGAATGCGAATTCCTTTATCAGCCAGACGGGTGGAGCAAGCCGTACCGGTTCGTGGCCCTGCGCAAGGAGAAGCCGCGCGAGGAACTGGAAGCTGAGGAAATCGAGCAATACCAGCTGTTCGAAACCAGCCAGTACAAGTACCGGGTCTTCGTGACCGACATGAGCGATCCGATCTATTTCGTGGTCTGGTTTTACGGCCAGCGCGGTGGCGCCGAAAACCTGATAAAAGAGGCGAACAACGATGCCGGGCTGGCGGCGCATCCGTCCAGTCGCTTTGACGTAAACGGCAATCACTTCCAGTTGGCCATGCTGGCGTACAACCTGAACTGCTGGCTGATGCTGTTCAACCGCGAGCCACAGGCCGACGCCGCCCAACTGAAGCACACGACTCTGGCGACCGCGCGACTGCGCTTCCTGTTCGTGGCGGCGAAGATCTGGCGCCACGCGGGTCGCACCGGGGTGAGCTACAGCAATCATTACGAAGAGAAGAGCGTGTTCGAACGCTTGATGGATCGTTTGCGACAGATTGCTCCGCGCGCCGGGGAATACGCGCCAGTGATGCTGCCCGCCCTGTGCTGAACAGACGCACCGCCAGGTCTTCGCGCTGCGCATAGAAAGTTATGCGCGGGCAGCAAGCGCAACGAAACACGTGGCTTCGGAGCGGGCTTGGCCGGATTGAACTCACAGGAGGACGATGAAGCAGCGGAAATCGAACTGACCTACTCAATTCTGGATAACATCAACCAAGCGCGGCCGGCGTTCGGAAGACCGCCGTGTGCATAATCCAGGTTTGACTACATCGGGCGCCCGATATTAGAGCCTCGATGAATGAAAGGGAGTGAGTCTATGACCTGCAAACGTGTTATGGTTTCGCTGTCATGCTCCGTTTGTTTTCTGACTTCCTTTGCGAATGCCAGCGTGGTCTATCAGAGCGATTTCGAACAACAAGGGCCAGGACCTGAGTGGTTGGGTGCTTCCCTGACAATGACGCCCGCAGGCTGTATCCGATGCACTTCGTTTCTCGGCGAGTTCGGCAACCAATTCGTCACTCTTGACCTTGGGGGCTTGCCGGCTCACCTGACC
>DASRDJ010000085.1:0-6399 GCA_035652655.1 Terriglobales bacterium | reverse complement strand
GGATGCCCGGCTGACGTCGGAACTGATCTTATTGTTTCAATATATCGGGATCATCTTGTTGCGATCGTCGATCGACGATCTGCGCCGCGCAGATCGCGCCAGCGCCGTCTTGGCGCTTGTAGGGGTGATTAATGTTCCGATCATCTATTTTTCCGTGCGGTGGTGGAACACATTGCATCAAGGGGCCTCTGTCAGCATCACGGCGGCGCCGACGATGGCGGGAACAATGGTGACGGCGATGTTGGTAATGATGGCCGGCTTCTGGATGTACAGCATCGCGGTGACGCTGGCCCGCGTGCGGTGTGTGATTGTCGAGCGGGAGCGGCAGCCGGCGTGGGGCAAGCAGGCCTCGATCCCGGATGTCGCGGAGGCGCGCTGATGCAGTGGGGAAGCCTGGCGGAGTTTTTCGCGATGGGTGGGTACGGCCTCTATGTATGGAGCTCGTTTGGCGCTACGGCTTTGTGCATGGGGGGGGAAGTCCTTGCGGTCTGGCGGCGGCATGCGGCGGCAGGGAATCGTGATGGGTTGTAGGAGGAACCAGAGACAATGAAACCTCGACAGAAACGGTTTGTTCTCATCGGCCTAGGTTTGGTCGCGCTGGGGGTGGCATCGGCGTTAGTACTGAACGCATTCCAAAGCAATCTTGTGTTCTTTTATACGCCGACGCAGGCGGCTAATGGGGACGTGCCCCAGGGGCGCAGCTTCCGCATCGGCGGGATGGTCGAAGCCGGCAGCCTCACCCGTGAAAGCGATGGACTAACCGTGCATTTTGTTGTGACCGATATGGCCAAACGCGTGCCCGTGACCTTCAAAGGAATCCTGCCGGACCTTTTCAAGGAAGGCAAGGGAGTAGTGGCCCAAGGTCAACTCGGTGCCAATGGAGCATTCCTGGCGAGTGAAGTGCTGGCGAAGCACGATGAAAACTATATGCCACCGGAAGCCGCGGACGCGCTCGCCAAGGCCAAGACCATAGGGGTGCAGAGCAGCGGCACCCTGGTTGTCAATCCACGCTAGGAGCCTACATGATTCCAGAAATTGGTCATTATGCCTTAATTCTTGCGCTCTGCGTGGCGGTGGTACAGGGGAGCCTGCCCATCTATGGCGCTGCCGTGGGAAACGCGTCGCTGATGGCCGTCGCGAAGCCCGCGGCGCGCGGGCAATTTCTCCTGGTTCTACTCGCTTTTTGTTGTCTGGGGTATGCCTTTGCGGAGAAAGACTTCTCCGTGCTCTACGTCGCGGCCACGTCAAACTCTCAACTCCCTCTGCATTACCGCCTCGCAGCCATTTGGGGCGCGCACGAGGGCTCGCTGCTTCTCTGGATGTTCATCCTCAGTATCTGGATGGTCGCCGTCTCGTTCTTCTCCAACCAACTGCCGGAGGCGATGCGCGCACGCATCTTGGGTGTGATGGGTCTTGTCAGCGTGGGATTTCTTTTATTCATGTTGACGGTCTCCAATCCGTTTGAGCGGTTGATCCCAGCGGCCCTTGATGGGCGCGATCTAAACCCGCTCCTACAAGATCCCGGTATGGTGATCCATCCTCCGATGCTCTACATGGGGTACGTGGGATTCTCCGTCGCATTTTCCTTTGCCATCGCTGCGCTTTTAGGGGGGACGCTTGATGCTGCCTGGGCGCGGTGGTCGCGCCCGTGGACGACTGTGGCCTGGTGTTTTATGACCGTGGGAGTTGCGATGGGGAGCGGGTGGGCCTATTACGAACTGGGATGGGGTGGCTGGTGGTTTTGGGACCCGGTCGAAAATGCCTCCTTCATGCCTTGGCTGGCCGGCACCGCATTGATGCACTCGCTGGCGGTCACCGATAAGCGAGGCGGCTTCAAAGCCTGGAGTGTGTTGCTCGCCATTATGGCGTTCTCGCTCAGTTTGCTCGGAACCTTCTTGGTCCGCTCCGGCGTGTTGACTTCTGTGCATGCGTTTGCCACCGACCCTAAGCGTGGCTTATTCATTCTCGTGTTCCTGGCCGTGGTGATCGGCGGCTCGTTAGTCTTGTTCGCGTGGCGGGCGCCCCGCGTAGGTTTGGGCGGGGGGTTCGCCATGATTTCACGCGAGGGGATGTTACTGGCAAACAATGTGTTGTTGGTGGCGGCCTTGGGCTCCGTGCTCCTCGGGACGCTTTATCCCTTGTTCTTGGATGCGCTGGATCTTGGTAAAATCTCGGTCGGCCCGCCGTACTTCGACACCGTGTTTCTCCCTCTGATGACCCCCGCTATCTTTTTGATGGGGATCGGGCCGCTGGCCCAATGGAAGCAGGCGAGCCTGCCCGCCTTGGCCATCCGCCTGCGCTGGGCCTTCGGCGTCAGCCTGACGACAGCAGTGGCGGTGCCGTGGCTCATGGGACAGTGGACGCCGCTGATCAGTCTGGGTCTCCTGCTAGCATTCTGGATTCTGGCAACGATCCTGGTGGATCTGCGGGAACGGCTGCTACAGGCCGAGGGCGGCAGCATTGGGGGCCGCGTGGTTGCCCTGCCACGCGCCTATTGGGGCATGGTACTGGCCCACTGCGGCGTGGCCCTATTCATTCTCGGCGTGACCATGGTGAAGGGATTTGAAGTGGAGCAAGATGTCCGGATGAACGTCGGTGAGACGGCCACGCTCGGCGGCTACACGTTCCGTTTTGACGGGACACAACAGGTCAATGGCCCGAACTATGTTGCGGCGAGAGGGACGTTTCATGTGAGCCAGAATGGCCGTGAGGTGACGGTGATGTATCCCGAAAAGCGCCGCTACTTCGTGCAGAACCAGACGATGACTGAAGCGGCGATTTCACCGGGATTGTTACGCGATCTCTACGTGTCCTTGGGCGAGCCGCTCGAAGGCGGAGCCTGGAGTGTACGGCTCTATCATAAGCCTTTCATCGATTGGATCTGGGGAGGCTGTTTGGTCATGGCCTTGGGCGGCGTCCTGGCTGTCAGTGATCGGCGCTATCGGTTGGCGTGGCGGCGGAAGGAGGCCGCAGTGCCGGCGGCGACGCAGATGGCGCGCCAGACCGTATCATGAGCCGGTTTCTCATCCCGTTCGGGATCTTCATTGTCGTGGTCGGTTTTCTTGCCGTCGGGCTGACGCTCAACCCGCGTGAGTTGCCGTCTCCTCTAGTTGGGAAGGCGGCGCCCGATTTTTCACTGCCGCAGCTCCATGATCCAGGGAAAGTGATTTCGTCGAACGACCTCAAGGGTAAGGTCTGGCTGCTCAACTTCTGGGCGTCGTGGTGCGGGGGCTGCAAGGACGAGCACCCGGTGCTCATCCACCTTGCCCAATCGGGGGCGGTGCCCATCTACGGCATGGACTATAAGGATCGACGGGAAGAGGCGCTGGCGTGGTTGAAGGAGTGGGGCAATCCCTATTCGATCGTCGCCGTGGATGAGCCGGGGCGTGTCGGGATTAATTATGGAGTCTACGGGGTACCGGAAACCTATGTGATCGATAAGGCCGGGGTTATCCGCTACAAGCAGATAGGCCCGCTACGGGAGGACATCTTGGAAAAAAAGATTTTACCTTTAGTCAGGGAGTTGCAAAACCAGTGAAATGGCTGTGGATGCTCATGCTGCTACTTCCAAGTCTCGCTACGGCGTACGAGGCTCAGCCACTCGCCGCGAACCCGCAGGTTGAGGCTCGACTGAAACTCCTCGCCGTTGAGCTGCGCTGCTTGGTCTGTCAGAACCAGACGTTAGCCGATTCGAACGCGCCGTTGGCCGAAGATTTGCGCCGGGAAGTGCGTGAGATGATCGCAAAAGATATGAGTGACAAGGAGATCATCGATTTCCTTGTCACACGCTACGGTGATTTTGTCTTATATCGACCGCCGTGGAAAGCCACCACGACATTGCTCTGGCTGGGGCCGTTCCTCTTACTGGGAGCTGGCGCAACTGGATTGGTGTTTGCACTACGCAGGAGACAAAAAAAGTTGACCGATGTGACATTGTCGGAAGCTGAGCACAATCGTGTCGAGAAACTGCTATCAGAAGGAAGTAATCGCCTTTGACGATCATATTCTGGGTTATCGCATCGAGCATGACCCTTCTCATCCTCGGCCTTCTGTTGTGGCCTCTGCTGAAACGCAGAGCCACTGTTGCAACCGGAGAGCAGGAGAAAACACTGTCCATTTTCCGACAGCAATTTTCAGAATTAGAACAAGACCGTGCCAACGGTGTGCTCACCGACGAATTGTATCAGCAGGCGCGGCGTGAACTCGAACGCCGTCTGCTGGAGGAAACGGGCACCACGGAGACGACGCCCCAAAAGGCGCCACGTCAGGTCAGTAGCAGGCCGGTGGCTCTTGCACTGGCCATCATTGTTCCGACTGCCAGTGGTTTACTCTATTGGCAACTTGGGAACCCTCTCGCGATGACGGAGCCGTCCGCGGCCTCGATGACTGCGCAACGGGGTGTGGGTGATGAGGCATCGTTCTCTGAAGGAATGGAGCCGCTGATCGAGCGACTCAAGCAGAAAATGGAGCAGAATCCGAAGGATGGCGAAGGATGGGCCTTGCTTGCGCGTTCGTACATGGGTTTGGGGCGTTACCCCGAAGCAGCGCGGGCATATGAGAATGCCACAACACTGATTCCTGGTGATGCCCAGCTACTGGCTGATTATGCCGATGCGATGGGGGTACTTCATGGACGCAGGTTGGAGGGGAAGCCCGAAGCCTTGATTCAACAGGCGCTGAAGATCGATCCACTCAATGTAAAGGCGTTGATGTTGGCAGGGACCGTAGCGTTCAACCGCAATAATTTTGCACGCGCGGCGAAAGATTGGGAACTGGCTCGCGCAAACCTTCCTTCGGACACAGATCCGGAGATGACACAACAACTGGTGGCTGCGATCGAAGAAGCCAAGAGCCACCTTGGCGGCGGTCAAGAGACGGTGGCTTCATTGACGGAGCCGGCAGCAGCGCCGGCTCAACCGGCCAGGCGGACCGGACAATCACGTGCGATCAGAGGCACGGTCACCATGGCGCCGGGCCTTGCCAGTAAGGGGTCCCCGGCGGACGCGTTGTTTGTGTTTGCCCGCGAGGTGAATGGTCCACCGATGCCAGTGGCGATCGTGCGGGCAACGAAAAAAGATTTACCCTTTACCTTCCAACTCGATGATTCGACGAGCCCGATGCCGTCCAGAAAGCTCTCCAGCGCAGGACCAGTGGTGATCGTGGCTCGTCTCTCGAAGTCTGGTCAGGCGATGCCACAAAACGGAGATTTAGAGGGAATGAGCCAGCCAGTACAATCTGGAGTGGATGGCCTCACCGTCGTCATCGATCGTGAAAGACCCTATGCGGAGGCGGCAACGTCCGCCCAGCCGGCTAGGCAGGTTGGGCAGCCACGTACGATCAGAGGCACGGTAACAATGGCGCCAGGCCTCGCTGGCAAAGGATCTCCGACGGACACATTATTTGTATTTGCCCGCGAGACGAGCGGTCCCCCCATGCCGGTGTCGATCGTACGGGCGACAAGAAAGGATTTACCCTTTACCTTCCAGCTCGATGACTCAACCAGTCCAATGCCGTCCAGAAAGCTTTCCAGCGCAGGACCCGTCGTGATTGTGGCCCGTTTGTCGAAGTCCGGCCAGGCCATGCCGCAAAGCGGAGATCTGGAGGGAACGAGTCAACCGGTGCAATCTGGAGTGGAAGGGATTACGGTCGTGATCGATCGTGAAAGACCGTAGCGCGAAGAAGTCCATATGGTTTACCTCACAGTCACCATGTTATGTGAGTTCCTGCTGTTGACCCCTGCAAGCTTTTGAGAGTAGTTGTTTTCTGCAGTCAGGTATCAGAGTTAGAGTCCAACCCCCCCTTGACATCTTCTGATGCAGGTTGAGATATATGCGCGCTGTCCGCTAGCGGGTAGATGCGGCAACACAAGATACGATGTGTCTTCACAAACAGGGGGTATTGCACATGGTAGGCAAACAATGGTTGAGATGTAGTCTGCTGGTCTGTGGCGTGTTGCTGGCCGCGACAATGCCTGCGTATGCGGAACCGGCTGAGTCCGCCAAGCCGATTGGGCAGGTCGCACAGTCGCTTGCAATCAGCGGAACGGTGACGATGGCACCGAGCCTGGCAAGCAAGGGGTCTGCAACGGATACGTTGTTTGTATTCGCCCGCGAGACGAATGGCCCACCGATGCCCGTAGCTATTGTTCGCGCGACGAAGAAAGATTTGCCATTTGCCTTTCGTCTCGACGACTCGACTAGCATGATGCCGTCCAGAAAGCTTTCTGATGTGGGCATGGTGATCATTGTGGCTCGTCTCTCCAAGTCCGGCCAAGCCATGCCGCAGAGTGGAGACTTGGAGGGAATGAGTCAGCCGGTGAAGCCTGGAGCAGGCGGGATCACCGTCGTGATCGATCGCGAAAGACCGTAGTCTCAAGAACCAAGAGAGCTCTCTCTCATT
>DASRDJ010000084.1:0-34936 GCA_035652655.1 Terriglobales bacterium | reverse complement strand
TGCTGGGTGTATTTGCGCGTGTGGCCAAAGTCCACGTGGGCGAAGAGCCAACGAACGCAGCGCGCTACGAGCGCCTAGTGGCGCAGTGGCGCGTTTCGACCATCTGGAACCACACGGTGGACGAGTACGGCGTGCTGTTCCGCAGCCTGTTTGCGATGGACGATCTCGACGCTTCAGGCATTCACGGCATCATCATCTCGTCGGTGGTCCCGTCACTCGACTCCACCCTGCGCCAAGTGTGCGAGCGATATTTCAAGCTGAAGCCGTTGTTTGTAGAGCCGGGCGTGAAGACTGGAATGCCCGTGCAGTACGAGAATCCGGCGGAAGTTGGGGCGGATCGCATCGTGAACGGCGTGGCCGCTTTTGAGAAATACGGCGGCCCCTGCGTGGTGGTCGACTTCGGCACGGCGACGACGTTTGATTGCGTTTCGGCCAAAGGCGAATACATGGGCGGCGTGATCTGCCCCGGGATCGGAATTTCCGCGGATGCGTTGTTTCAGCGCACAGCGCGCTTGCCGCGGGTCGACATCCGCAAACCCACTCGCGTACTTGGCACAACCACGGTCGGCAGCCTCCAGTCGGGGTTGTACTACGGATATCTAGGCCTGGTCGATGGCATTCTCGAAGAACTGCTCGCGGAAATGGGCAAGGACACGAAAGTGATTGCGACCGGCGGCCTCGGGTCGATGATTGGGACGGCGTCGAAGTACATTAAAACGGTGGACGATCATCTGACCCTGGAAGGCCTGCGCATCATCTACGAGCGCAACCTGTCGCGGCGCCCGGATGCGAAGAGCAAAGCTGCGAAACAGGCAACCGACGGCAACAAACTCTCCAACAGCGCCAAGCGCACTTCCTCTCACTAGCGCGTGGAAAACTACTTTAACTACTTCACGGAAATCGAAGAGCATTTCCAGCGTCGTCGCGGGAGAATCTTGTTGCTCTCGACACTCGACTGGGCTCTGATCGAAACCTGGAAGAATGCGGGGATTCCACTGGAAGCGGCTCTGCGCGGGATTGATGCGGCCTTCGACCGTTACGAGCAGCGGCCGTCGAAGTCACGCAGGGTCAACAGCCTGGCTTATTGCTCGCAGGAAGTGCTGACGGCGGCCGAGGATATGAAAGAAGCGGCAGTGGGCGCCAGTGGGGATGCGAGTCCGCCGACGGACACGGCTCGCGGATTCGATGCGGGAGAGATTGTGAATTTCCTGCGCAAGAACGCAGAACTTTTGGAGCAGGCGAAGTTGCCTGGCGAAGGCGCAAGTTCTCCGGCAGCGCTGGCGAAGGAAACAGCTGCGACACTGCGCGGCATGGCTGGAGAGATCAGCGCGAAGCCGACCTCACGGCTCGAAGACGTGGAGCGCAGGCTTACGGTCGTGGAAGAAAAGCTGCTGGCAGCTCTACTCGCGGCCACGCCCGATGCAGAACTGGTGAACGTGCGCGCGCAGGCCGATCGGGAACTGGCGCCCTATCGCAGCAAGATGCCGGGTGCGCAGATCGATCAGCTGCTAAAGCAATATATTCACAAGCGGTTGCTGGAGAAGTACGGATTGCCGCGGCTAAGCCTGTTCTACATGTAAGGTCCGTCCGCTCCGTGACAAATCTTGAGATTTGAGGAGCGATGCGACGAGCCGCTGCATCCCATGGGCAGAGATTCACATGCCTGCTCCGCGGTGGCTCGCGCGCTTCAACCTGCACGTGACGAACCGGATCCTCGGTCCGCTGGCGCTTTACATGCCTGGGATGGGAGTCATCGTGCATGTGGGGCGAAAGACGCGGCGGGTGCATCGCACGCCCGTCCTGATTTTTCGACAAGGCCAGCACTTCGTGATCGCGTTGACCTACGGACGCGAGTCGGAATGGGTTCGTAACGTGATCGTGCAGAACGGGTGCGTGCTCGAAACCGAAGGGAAAAGCGTGCAGCTGACAAGTCCTTATCTCTACCGCGATGACAAGCGGCGAGCGATGCCCGGGATCGTTCGGTTGATGCTCGGGCTGATGAATGTCTCTGATTTTCTGGAACTGACCGAGGCGAGTGGCGGGCAGGCGGAATATGGCGAAGAAGGCAAGCGCTTCGATAATAAAAAGTCAGCCTGAGGTGCTCAAAGGCTGGAAGGAAATCGCAAGTTTTTTGGGCGAGCCGGTATCGGTGGCGCAGCGCTGGGCGACCGAGGGCATGCCGGTGGTTCGGGAGGGACGATCCGTGACCACCACGCCCGATCAGATCAACGAATGGCTGGCGCGCGTGTCGAAAAAGCCCGTGCACATCGCTACGCCGGAAAGTGATTTGACGGCCGAATTGAAGCGCGGGCTGGCGTTTGCGAAGAAGCGCTGATCGCGTAGGACGGCGGCTGAAGCCGCTCCTCTTTTGGAGCGCCTTTTACGGCGCGCCTGAAGGCACGCCCTGATTACTAAACTCTCTCCTCGAACAGTCAGGATGGCTTTCTTCGTTTCTCTTGCATCCAGTCGGGCCTTTTCTTTGTCAAAAGGAACTACGAAAGCTTCACCGTGTAGCCGACAGTGCCCGCGTGTAAGTTCGGGTCTTTTGTGGGAGTTTTCAAATCCAAGATGATTTTTACGGAGAGCGAAATGCGAGCAGGGTGGCTGGTTGCAGCCGGTGCAATCCTCTTGAGCAGTTCGATGGCTTTTTCTCAGACGAAGAATTTTCGCGGCGCGCCGGATTCGGCAAAGGAAATGAAGAATCCCTACGAGGCAGACGTTGCAGGTGCAGAAGCTGGCAAACCGCTCTATCACCTGCGCTGCGCGCGTTGTCACGGCGAAAACGGGCGCGGGTCGGGCAACATCCCGCCATTGCGCGCGGAGGATATCCGCAAGATCACGCCGGGAGAAATGTTCTGGTTCATCACCAAGGGAGATCCCAAGCGCGAAATGCCATCGTGGAGAAAACTGCCGGCCGACCAGCGCTGGAAGATCGTCAGCTATGTGAAGAGCGACTATCTGCAAAAGGGCGCTCCTGCCAGCGGCGCGGCCTCGCCGGTGCAATCGGCGGCGTTGAACCTGCGCTCCCCCAATGCCCCGTTTACCGATTTCCGTTACGAAGCGCCAGGCCTGGAGCGAAGAATTTCGGTGAGCGATCTTCCGAAGCCCTTCATGACGAAGTCGAGTGACAACGGGCCCGACGTGGTGGCGCGGCCCCGCGATGCATGGCCGAAGGCTCCGGCCGGGTTCAAGGTCGACCTGTATGCGGCAGGACTGGAGAATCCGCGACTGCTGCGCACGGCGCCCAATGGCGACATTTTTCTCGCGGAAAGCGACGCGGGGCGCATTCGCGTGTTTCGCGGCATGGGCAGCGACGGCAAGTCGGAGCAGATGCAGGTGTTCGCGACCAAGATGAAGCGTCCTTACGGGATCGCGTTTTATCCGCCCGGCCCCGATCCGCAGTGGGTGTACATCGGGTGCGAGAACGAAGTCGTCCGCTATCCCTACAAGAACGGCGACATGGCGGCGCGCGGCCAGTCGGAGCGTTTGGTCCTCTTACCGACGGATGGACATTGGACGCGCTCGATTGAGTTCTCGTCGGATGGCAAGACGATGTTCGTGGCCGTGGGCTCGCGCTCGAATGTCGACGATCCGGACACCACGCCCGAGGAGAAAAATCGCGCGGATATTCTTGCGTTCGATCCCGATGGAAAGAACATGCGCGTCTATGCGTACGGAATCCGAAACGCGGGCGGCGGGTTGGCCGTCGATCCGAAAACGGGGGAGCTGTGGTGCTCGGTGAACGAACGCGACGAACTTGGTGACAACCTCGTGCCCGACTACATCACGCACGTGCAGGAAGGTGGATTCTACGGCTGGCCGTGGTGGTACATGGGGGCGAATCAGGACCCGCGGCATAAAGGGAAGCATCCGGAACTGAAAGACAAGGCGATTGTTCCGGATGTTTTGTTGCAGCCGCACAACGCGTCGCTCGGCATTACGTTTTACCAGGGCAAGCAGTTTCCGGCGGAGTACCAGGGAGATATTTTCGCTGGTCAGCATGGTTCCTGGAACAAAGCCGCGCGCACGGGATACGAAGTGATTCGCGTTCCGCTTCATCAGAGCGGCAAGGCGACCGGGGACTATCAGGATTTTCTGACCGGCTTCGTGTTGCCTGACGGGCAGGTCTGGGGACGTCCGGTGGGGGTCGCGGTGGCGCCCGATGGGTCGTTGCTAGTAAGTGACGATGGGTCGAACTCGATCTGGCGCGTCAGTTACGTTGGGAAGTGATGTGAACTGAGGTTGGTGCTGCGATCGGACCGCGGACAGGAGTGTCCGCGCCACACACCCGTATAATTTGCCGATGCTGTTGACGATCTCGACCACGCACCGGCCGGCGACCGATCTCGGCTTTCTCCTGCACAAGAATCCTGCGAACGTGCATTCATTCGAGCTTTCGTTCGGCAAGGCTCACCTGTTTTATCCCGAAGCTACCGAAGAGCGCTGCACGGCAGCGCTGCTGCTGGATGTGGATCCGGTGGGCCTGGTTCGCGGCAAGGGTGCGCGCGGCGAGGGTGCGACGCTGGAACAGTACGTGAACGATCGCCCGTACGTGCTTTCGTCGTTTACCAGCGTGGCGATCGGGCGGGCGCTGGGCACGGCGATGACCGGGCGCAGCAAGGGACGGCAGGAGCTTGCGTCGCAGAAACTTCCGCTGACAGCGACGCTGCACGTGATCGCTTGCCGGGGCGGCGATGGGCTGTTGCGCGAGTTGTTTGAGCCACTCGGCTATCGAGTGCATGCCGAGCGCTATCCGCTCGACGACAAATTTCCCGACTGGGGCGACGGCCCCTACTACACCGTGACGCTCGAAGGCGAAGTGGTACTGCGCGATCTGCTTCGTCACCTGTACGTGCTGATTCCTGTGCTCGACGCCGAGAAGCACTACTGGGTGGGCAAAGATGAAGTTGAGAAGTTGCTCCGGAAGGGCGAGGGATGGTTAGCAGGGCATCCGCATAAAGAAGCGATTGTGAAGCGGTATTTGCCGCGGCAGCGCCAACTGGCTCGCGAAGCGCTGGCCCGTCTGGCGGAAGAAGACAATCCCGATCCGGATGCGACGCAGGCAGAGCAGGCCGCGGAAGAAACGAAGATCGAGGAACCGATCCGGCTCTGGCAGCGGCGCATGCAAGCCGTGGTCGATGTCCTTCGCTCGGTGGGGGCGCGTCGCGTGCTCGATCTCGGGTGCGGCGAGGGCAAACTTCTGCGTGAGTTACTCGACGAGAAGTCTATTCAGGAAATTGTTGGCATGGATGTCTCGCATCGCAGCCTGGAAGTGGCAGCGCAGCGTCTGCGGTTGGAACGACTGCCGGCCAAGAAGAAAGAGCGGCTGAAACTGATTCACGGGTCGCTCGTGTATCGCGACCAACGCCTTGCTGGATATGACGCGGCAACCGTCGTGGAGGTCATCGAGCACCTGAATCCGCCGCGCCTGGCAGCGTTCGAGCGAGTGCTGTTCGAGGCTGCGCGGCCGCAGCATGTGATTGTGACCACACCGAATGCCGAGTACAACGTGAAATTCGGGACGCTCGCCGCGGGACAGTTCCGCCATAAGGATCATCGGTTCGAGTGGACTCGCGACCAGTTCCACCAGTGGTCACAGGGTGTCGCTTCACGCTTCGGATACGGCGTGCGATTTCTCCCGGTGGGGGAGGAGGATGCGCAAGTGGGCGCGCCTACGCAGATGGGAGTCTTCTCGCGGTGAAGATCACGATTCCGGAACTGTCTCTGGTCACGCTGGTGGGTGCGTCGGGATGCGGGAAGTCTACGTTTGCTCGTCAACACTTCAAGCCAACAGAGATTCTCTCCTCGGATTTCTGCCGCGGGCTGGTTTCGGACAACGAAAACGATCAGTCAGCGACCAACGACGCCTTCGAGCTTCTGCACTACATCGCACGCAAACGACTGGCGGCCGGCCGACTGACGGTGGTCGATGCGACCAACGTGCAGATGGAAGCGCGCAAGCCACTGGTGGCGCTGGCGCGCGAGTATCACGTGCTGCCGGTCGCCATTGTCCTCAACATGCCGGAGAAGTTGTGCCACGAGCGGAACCAGTCGCGGCCCGACCGTCAGTTCGGGCCACACGTGGTACGCAACCAGTCGCAGCAACTGCGCAGGTCGATTCGCGGGCTGGAGCGGGAAGGCTTCCGGCATGTGTTCGTGCTGTCGTCGCCGGAGGAAGTCGCGGACACCACCATCACGCGGCAGCCGCTCTGGAATAACAGAAAAGAAGAGCATGGCCCATTCGACATCATCGGCGACGTGCATGGGTGCTACGCCGAACTGGTTGCTTTGCTGACTCAACTCGGCTACCAACGCACTTCTGGCGGAGGGTACAAGCATCCGCAGGGACGGAAAGCCGTGTTCGTCGGCGACCTGGTGGATCGCGGGCCGAAGATTCCTGAGACAGTGATTCTGGCGAAGCGCATGGTGGAAGACAACGACGCGTTGTGCGTGCCCGGGAATCATGACATCAAGTTCATGCGCGCGATTTGGGGCAAGGATGTGCAGATCACGCACGGGCTGGGCGATTCGCTGAAGCAGTTTGAAGAGGCTGATAAAAACTGGCACGGCCTGTCGAGGATCGCTGCCGATTTCATCAACAAGATGGTCAGCCATTACGTACTCGATGACGGCAAACTCGTGATAGCGCATGCCGGCATGAAAGAAGAAATGCAAGGGCGCGGATCGGCGAAGGTGCGGGACTTTGCCCTCTTCGGAGAAACGACTGGCGAGATCGACGAGCGGGGGCTGCCCGTCCGCTACAACTGGGCTGCGGAGTATCGCGGCAAGGCGATGGTCGTGTACGGGCATACGCCCGTGGAGCAGCCAGAATGGCTGAATCGAACCATCAATATCGACACCGGGTGTGTGTACGGTGGGAAGCTGACGGCCCTGCGCTATCCGGAGAAAGAACTCGTTTCTGTCCCGGCACTGCGGACCTACTACGAGCCGGCCAAGCGTGTGCTTCCGGTTGGCGCAGCCGCAACCGCAGTTGCGGCGTCCTCTGCTCTCACGGCGCAGCAACATCACGACGAATTACTCGACATCGAGGATGTGCGGGGCAAGCGAATCATCCACACGCGGCTCGCGCGCAACATCACGATCCGCGAGGAAAACGCGATCACGGCGCTGGAGGTGATGAGCCGGTTCGCGGTGAATCCAAAGTGGCTGATCTATTTGCCGCCGACCATGTCTCCGTGCGAGACCAGCAAGCGCGAAGGACTGCTTGAGCATCCAGAGGAAGCGTTTGCGTATTACCAGCACGAGGGCGTCGCGAAAGTTGTTTGCGAGCAGAAGCACATGGGGTCGCGGGCGGTGGTGGTGGCCTGCCGCGATGCGGATGCGGCCCGGCGGCGATTCGGAGTGCTCGAGGGCGAAGCCGGCGTTTGCTACACACGCACGGGGCGTCGATTCTTCACCGACCTCGAACTGGAGCGGCAGTTCCTTGAACGGGTGCGGGCGGCGATCGGCGCGGCCGGCCTATGGGATGAGTTGAAGACAGACTGGGTCTGCCTCGACTGCGAAGTGATGCCATGGTCGTTGAAGGCGAAGGAATTGTTGCAGCGCCAGTATGCGCCGGCGGGCGCAGCGGCGCGTCACGGATTGGCAGCCGCGGTTGAGGCCTTGGCAAGCGCAGCAAAACAGAATACGGATCTCGAGGCGACGCTTCTACGCTATCGAGAACGAGCCGAGGCTGCCGAACTGTACGTGGATGCATACCGACGGTACTGCTGGACAGTGGGGTCGCTGGACGATGTAAAGCTTGCGCCGTTTCATCTGCTGGCGAGTGAGGGTGCGGTGCACAATGCCCGCGATCATGTGTGGCACATGGAAACGCTGGCGAGGATCTGTGCTTGCGATGCGAAGCTCCTGCTGGCGACGCCCTATCAGGTGGTTGAGCTGGGGCAGAAGGGTGAAGTGGAACGCGGCCCTGCCTGGTGGGAGGAACTCACGGGCGCTGGCGGAGAAGGAATGGTCGTAAAGCCGTTCGACTTCACCCCGGTGACTACGAAAGCGCCGGTGCAGTCCGCGGTTAAGGTGCGCGGCAAGGAATATCTACGCATCATTTATGGGCCTGAGTACACGGTTTCGGAGAACCTGGAGCGCCTGCGGCGACGGGGACTGGGGCGGAAGCGGTCACTGGCATCGCGCGAGTTTGCGTTGGGGATCGAAGCGCTGGAGAGGTTCGTTCACAAGGAGCCTCTTCGCAAAGTGCATGAGTGCGTTTTCGGTGTGCTGGCGCTCGAGAGCGAACCGGTGGATCCGCGGTTGTAACGGTGCTGGGGCTCGCGGGCTCACGCCCGCTGCGCCTGAGTGCCGCCCCTACGGGGCTCGCGTCGTTGGCCGGTTTACCCAGGGCTTACGCCCTGGGCTATCCTATGCCGCCGCTGCGCGGCTCGATTCGAGAAACTCGCAGTCGTTGCGTTTTCTTCGAAGCTTGTTTTCTCCGATTAGCGTTCAAATCACGATTCAGTTTCAAAGCCGACCTTAACGGGATTCTGTGTTAGCGCGATCTGGCAAGGAGTACTCGGTCTCGGCGTGGTTGCCATCCGGGAGGGCATGCTCAGCGGCTTTTGCGAGTTTTACTCTCGGCTCTGTCGCTGCGTACTTCAGCAGGCACCAGACGGCGCGCACGCCGTCCTTCCATCCGATCTTCTTGCCTTCCTCGTAAGTGCGACCCGAGTAGCTTATGCCTACCTCGTACATGCGGAGCCTTCGCTTGGCGACTTTCACCGTGATCTCGGGCTCGAAGCCGAAGCGACGTTCCTCAAGATGCATCGACTGGATCACGTCGCGGCGAAAGGCCTTGTAGCAGGTCTCCATGTCGGAAAGATTAAGGTCGGTGAGGGCGTTGGAAAGCAGCGTCAGCAGGCGATTTCCAACAAAGTGCCAGAAGTAAAGGACCCGATGAGGACGGCCGCCCATGAAGCGGGAGCCGTAGACGACGTCGGCTTTGTTCTGCGCCAGGGGCGCCAGCAGCAAGGAATATTCCGACGGATCGTATTCGAGGTCGGCGTCCTGAATGATGACGTAGTCGCCGGTGGCTTCCTGAATGCCGCGGTGCAAGGCGGCGCCTTTGCCCAAGTTGCTGGTTTGCCAGAGCGCGCGAACGGACGGTGCGTATTCGCGCTCGAGAGCTTGCAGAATTTCACGGGAGCCGTCGGTTGAACCGTCGTCTACGCATAGTAGCTCGATGGCGACGTCCGGATTCGCTGATAACACGCTCTCAACGGCGCGCCGGAGCGTGGCCCGCTCGTTGTAGATCGGCATGATGACGGAGAGTTTCATCGTGGAGGTGCCAAAGGCGCGTTCGATGCTCCTGCTTATCCTTAGCATAGAATCAAGTCTTGGAACTCACCATCGAAAAACTTATTTATGGCGGCGACGGATTAGGCCGCCTTCCTGCGGATGAAAGGGGCCGAGGCAAGGCTGCATTCGTGCCCTTCACCCTGCCCGGCGAAAAAGTCGAGGCGCAGGTCACAGACGAGAAAGCGGGATTCGTGCGTGCCTCGACCACCCGGCTGGTCGAAGCTTCGCCGCTGCGAATCGACGCTGCTTGTCCTTACTTCCAGCGCTGCGGCGGCTGCCATTACCAACATACGGCTTACGAAGAACAGCTAAAAATCAAGGAAGACATCCTGAAGGAAAACCTGCGGCGGCTGGCAAAGATGGAATCGCCGCCGGACGTGAAGGTGCACGCCTCGCCGCCCTGGAACTACCGCAACCGCACGCGGCTGCAGGTACGCGTGGATTCCGGATTTGCGCTCGGATACTTCAAGGCATCGTCGCACGAACCTCTGCCCGTCGAGCAGTGTCCCATCAGTTCGCCGCTTCTGAATCGAGCAATCGATGCCCTATGGAGACTAGGTCGGGGCCGGCAAGTGCCGCAGTCGGTGCGCGAGGTTGAATTGTTCGCGAATGATGACGACTCTCAGTTGCTGGCGGAATTGTATGTGGACTCAGGGCAGGAAGCAGGAAAGGTAGAGCCGCAGGCATTCGCGGAACTTCTGCGCGGGGCCCTGCCGGAGGTCTCGAGCTTTTACGTATTCACCCAGACAGTCGCGGCAGGACGAGGACAGCAGGTGTACATCGCCGAAGAGCCGCTGTGGACAGATCGTCCCGGAGAGTTTCGCTATCAGACCAAGGCGGGAGCACTGCGCGTGACTGGAGGGTCTTTCTTCCAGGTGAACCGGTTCCTGGTGGAGGAGTTGACCGGGATCGTAACCGGCGGACGTTCGGGAGAGATCGCTCTGGATCTTTACGCTGGGGTGGGGCTGTTCAGCGTGGCGCTGGCGTCGTCGTTTCGTCACATCGTGGCGGTTGAGTCGTCACAAGGTTCGGCCGCGGACCTCAAATACAATTCTCCTCGGAACGTGAAGGCAGTCCGGTCTACGGTAGACGCCTACCTTGCAGGCCAGGGCGCGAAGGTGCGGCCAGATTATGTAGTGGTTGATCCGCCGCGCGCAGGCCTGGGAGAGCGCTTCGCCCGTGCGCTTGCGAAGCTGGGCGCGCCGCGCGTGACGTATGTTTCATGCGATCCGGCGACGCTGGCCCGCGATCTGATCACGCTGACCGGCGGCGGCTATCGCGTCGACAGCCTGCATCTGGTGGACCTGTTTCCGCAGACGTATCACATCGAAAGCGTCGTGGAACTGGTTCGTTAGCCTTCCGTTCCCACGGAAGAAGTGTCCCTCCCGAAGGCCATCTCGTTTTTCGCCAACATCCGCAAACCACCGCGCCAGCCGATGCTCTGGGCGGCCCTTGCTTATGGAGCCGGCATCGTCTGCGGTGTCTACGCCTGGCGGCCTCCTTTATGGTGGGTCGTGGCTGCGAGCGCACTTTTGCTGGCTGCACTCTACTTCGCCCACCGGCGCTGGTGGCTGGGATTTCCTCTAGCGCTGGGCACTCTCTCTGCGGTTGGCGCGCTGTCCATTCAGTTACGCAATGGGCGCCCTCCTCACGACGACCAGCTAACGGCCTTCGCCACCGGGGAGGAAGTCATCGTGACAGCGCATGTCATTCATGGCAGCGAGACACGCACGGCCGGTTTCGGGAGATTGCGCCAGTCGGTCGACGTCGATGCGGAGGAGATCGCAACGGACCTGCAGACGCAGAAGGCTTGCGGCGGAATGCGCGTGAGCATCTACGCCAAGGAGTCGGAGCAGGAGTACGACGAGGGTGCGCCGGTTCCCATGCGCGTCGATCACACCGATCGGAATGGGGCAGTGATGTTCTATCTCGACGGAAAGTCGGTCAGCCCACAGTCGGCGTGTCTTCGTTGAGGTCGATTTCGGAAGTCTCGTCGGCGTCGGGAGACTGGCGGTATTCCTCGATCATGCGGCGGGCTTGGTCAGCGTCTTCTTCACGGACGAGGATGACCATGCCACCTACGCCCGGGAACATGTCCTGCACGGCATCGACGGAAGTGAGGTCAGAGTCAATGCCGGCCGAGTCGAGCAGTCCTTTCACCACCAGAGCTTCGGATTCCTGCTCGCTGTCGAACACCTTGATGAGCTTTTCGTTCGGATCAGGAACACGCTCCAAGGGAGCGTTGGGGCCGGAGCTTTCTGGCATACATCCTCCACTGGCAAAAGTCGGCGAATCCAATGTGCATCCGCATGGATTCGAGCACTAGGGATTGTAAACCTATCGCAAAGCCATTTGGATAAGGCAAAGAACTCAGCAACTTGCGGACTACAGGGTTATTGGCAGGCGGCCCCCACGTTGGGGGAGTTGCTTTCCGGCCCGAAATGCCCTGAAAATGGGCACAACAGGGGTGAGGCCTGCAGTGCGGCGCGACCCAAAGCGCGCACCTTGGCGACTTCCGCAGGCTCCCTATCGAGGGCCGTATGGAAGATGCGAACCGGGGCGGGCAGGAAAGTAATCTTCAGGAGCGTCAGGACGAAGCAAAGAAAATCAGGCGGTTGCAAGTCATGATCAGCATGGTCATGTCTGTGATCAGCCAAGATCCCAATCTCACCATCGAAGAGGCTTCCGAGCTTTCTGCCAACGCGCGGCGCGCGGCGCTGGCGATGTTCCCCGGCAAAGAATTGGCTTTCGACATTCTGTACAAGCCCCGCCTGCAGCGATTGATGACGGAGCGGTTCCGGATCCAGTAGTGTCGCCGTCTGCCGGTACTGCTGATGCGTGGCGCATCACGGTTCGCGTGGATTTGCGCGAGGGATTGAGCAAGAATCCGCGGTTTATTGAAAAGAGCTACACCAAGCTCTACTTCCTGTTCGAAGGTTACGACGCCCGGGAATTCAAGGTGGACCCGTCGTCAAAATAACGGCAACAGCGGTTTTCAACCGGGGCGGCGTTCACGTTCTAACGAAATTGACCGGTCTGCGCTTCAACGCTAGACTCGCTGAATACGAGGTCCTTCCAATGAAATCCTTTTGTCTCGCTATGGCGTTGCTGTGTTGTGCCTTGCCTGCGCTCGCCGATGAAGGGCATCACCATGAAGATTTGACACAAAAGCAGTTGGGCACGGTGCACTTCCCGATCTCGTGCGCAGAGGCGGCGCAGAAACCGTTTGAGCGCGGCGTCGCTTTATTGCACTCATTCTGGTATGAGGAAGCCGAGAAGGAATTCACCGACATTGCGAAGGACGATTCCAAGTGCGCCATGGCGCAGTGGGGCTTGGCGATGAGCCAGTGGCACCAGTTGTGGAACAATCCGGACGCAGACACGACCAAGAAGGGCCGCGAGGAGATGAAGAAGGCGGCCTCGCTGCACGCGGCAACGCCCCGCGAGCGCGATTACATTGCCGCCATGAAAGCGTTCTACGGCACCAAAGGCGTCTTCGAAAAGAGGGCAACCGCTTACTCGAAGGGCATGGAGAAGGTGTACCAGCGCAATCCTGAGGATCATGAAGCGGCGGTGTTTTACGCCCTGTCGATCCTGGCGGCGGATGAGGGCGGTGATCCCACGTTCGCGAACGACAAGAAGGCCGCGGCTATCCTCGAAAAGCTTTTCGCCACGGAACCCGATCATCCGGGCGTGGCGCACTATCTGATTCATGCGTACGACCGGCCACAACTGGCGCAACTGGGATTGCCGGCTGCGCGGCGCTATGCGGCAATTGCGCCGGCGGCACCCCATGCTCTCCACATGCCTTCGCACATCTTTGCGCGCGTAGGTATGTGGGATGAGGACATCAAGTCAAACCTGGCGTCGGTGGCGGCAACCCGCAAGACTGCGGCCCTGCACATGGGCGGCGAAGGGCACCAGTTTCACGCGATGGACTATCTCTTCTACGCCTACCTGCAGAGCGGCCGCGATGCCGATGCCAAGGCACTGATCGACGAAGTGAAGTCCTTGCCAGACACGGTTCACAACATGTATGGGACGGATTACAACCCGCGTGCGGTTACGTTGGTGGGCTTCACAGCCATGTATCCGGTCGAGATGCGTCACTGGCAGGATGCGGCGGCATTAACGCCGACAGGCTTGGCGCGTCCGGAGGATGAATACATTACATACTGGGCACGTGCGGTGGGCGCTGCGCATGTCGGAAATGCCGACCAGGTGCGCAAGGATGCCGAGCAGATCGACGCCATCCACAGCAAGCTGGTGGCGGCGAAGAAGAAAGGATTCGCTGATCTGGTCGACAGAGCTCACCAGGAGGTGCTTGCGTGGGCGCTGGTAGCGAGCGGCAAGCACGACGAGGCGCTGGCAATTTTGCGTCCGCTGGCTGACAAAGAAGATTCTCTGGGTGAGGAGCCTGCGGGAGTTCCGGCTCGCGAAATGGTGGCCGAGATTCTCATGATGGCGAAACGTCCGGAGCAGGCGTTGGCTGAGTATGAAGTCGATCTCAAGTTCAATCCGAACCGGTTCAACGGATTGTATGGCGCGGCGCAGGCGGCTGAGGCCGCAGGTAAGCAGGAGAAGGCGGCGCAGTATTATGGCGAACTGGTGAAGGTGTGCGCCGGCGGGAACTCCGAGCGGCCGGAATTGAGCCGGGCGAAGGGGTTGGTAGCGGCGAAGTAGATGGAGTGGGTCAGGGGTGACGGAGCACACGTCTTAGAACTTGAGGCTCGCCAGAATTGAGATCAGTCCTATTGCCGCTCTATTCTTTGCAATCGGAATAGCAGTGTTCCCCAAGTCAGCTTGGCGCGCATTTGCACCGGCGTGTGGTTGGCGTCGTCGGTGAACCACGTCCAGATCTTTCCTCTGCCCTTGAGGTTGCCCGACGTGGCTTCGGCGGCGACGCGAACCGTTTCGTAGGTTCCCGCCGGAACTTTGACCTTCTCTTTGCCTTCCACGTGGGCGGTGACTTCCGCCGTCTTGCCGCCATCGTTCACCGGAAACGTGTACGAGTTGCCCATCTGCAACGGAAGGGACGACAGGTAGTAGAAGCCGGTGACAACGTCAGTGACGCATGGGGGAATGTCGTTCTCCGCGTACTTGATTTCATTCGTCTTCAAATTTGTCTCGTGCAGAACGCTCTTGCGCTTCGGGTAGTCGTAGTTGACCTTCGTCTCGCGCCGATGGGATCCCTCTTCTATGTGCTTGAACACGCTGTTCGAGCAGAAGGTCTTCGAGTCAAATAGCGCTTCAAAGCGATCATGCACTCCATAGAGCACGTTGGCCATGCCGGCTGAATCCGCGATGGCGCTCACGCGGCGTTCGTTGCCCACCGGTTCTACCTTCACCGTTGAAGTACCCGCCGTGAACAGATGCCACTCAGCGGTGTAGACGAAAGCCTGGCCGTCCGGGAAATGGTACGTGGGCGGGGGCGCCAGAATCTGTACTGACGGCCCGATGGTGGCGATGGAGCCTTGATCATTCGCGGACGCCGGCAGGTGGGCGGCCCAGATCGACACGCAGAGGCAGCAAAGAAACAGGCGCGGGAGAGCGCGCGCGAATTGAGAGAGTCGTGGAATCAAGCTTGCTGCACGCCCTGTGGAGCCGCTTCTGGTTCGATGCAGGCTGCTATCGGGAGGCCCAGAATAATTTGGCTGCCAGGACAGCCAGCACAGCCGCCGCGCCCAGAATCGCATTGTACTCGCGATGCTGCCAGTAGAGATCCCGCGAAAACGAGCCGGTCTGGTTTCGATAGGCAGACAAGCGCGGCAGTAATCGCGGGACCGCCTGCGCGTACTCGTCAAAATTTGAAAACTTCTGCCGCAGGAACGATTCTTCCGAGCGAATGACGGGAAGATAAATGGCCACGAACATGACAAGCATCACCAGCAGCACCCACAGGCTGCGTGCGGCAATCGCGAAGCCGATCGCCATGACGAGAGAGCCCAGGTACAGGGGATTTCGCATGTAGGCGTACGGGCCTGAGGTGGTGAGTTCCTCGTTCTTCTTCACGTGCCCCGAGGCTAATGCGCGAAGAAGAATGCCGGGGATCGCGACCAGAGTTCCTACAGCGAGCGAAGTCCAGGTTGGCCTGGCGATCCAGATGTAGAAGGCAGCGAAGGCAAATCCGAGCGGAACGCGAATGCGGCGGGCGATGCGCGACCATTCAGGCACGGGCACCCTCCAGAAGTCGGAGTGCCGCCGAGATCACTTCGTCGGTAGAAATGGTGAGCAGGCCCGCGTCGGGGTCGTTGCGGTGCGTCAGAGAAGTGGGACTCGCGGGATTGCGCAAGACGACGCTCTTCGTTCTGAAGGGCCCGTTACGCGCGGGATCGGTTGGTCCGAAAAGCGCGACCACTGGTATATGGAGGGCGGCTGCCAAGTGCAAGGGCCCGGTATCGCCGGCAATGAAGAGGCGAGTACGCCGGGTGAGAGCAATCAACTCGCCGATTGAAAAAGAGAGAGCGCGGGCGATGCCGCCGCTCGCACTCTCAGCGGCTTGCGCGAGCGATTCTTCTCGGGGCCCGTAGTTGATCAGCGACTGAATCCCGTGTTGCGCGAGTGCTTGCGCAACCATGCCATAGCGTTCGGCGGGCCATTGCTTGGCGCCCCACCCGGCCCCCGGGTTGAGGATCACAAAATTGTGCAGACCGAGGTCGCGCAGGCGATTAGCCACGGCTTGGTCGGCCGCGGGGTCGCAAGGAAGCACGGCGTCGGGAATGGGTAGACGATCTCCGATCACGGATTTGGCGATCTCGGCATACTGTTCGACCACGTGCGTGCTTTCCGTGATGACTCGGCGGCTGTACCACAAGCTTGCGGGATTTTCGCGCGGCTGCGCGGCTCCGTAAATCATTGGTGCACCCGACCAAAGAGTGAGAATGGCCGAGCGTGCCGCCCCCTGCAGGTCGATCGCGATCTCGTACCGGCGGCTGCGCAGATCGCTCAGCCCCGCTGCGATTCGCTCAACGGTTTCGGGTGAAAAGAGAGACCGCCGCCACTTCTTCAGGTTCACGATGTGGACGACATCGACCAGCGGCCGCTCCGGAGACCGCGGGCCCGTACGTGGAGTTGATAGCGCGCACAGTAACTCCGCCCAGCGTTCTTCGACTAGCCATCCGATAGTCGCTTGCGGAAAGGCTTGGCGCAACATGACCGCCGCCGGCAGAGCATGGACCACGTCGCCCATGGAACTGAGGCGCACGATGAGAATTCGCGATGGACTCGGCATAGATGTCGAGGCGTGCGCGGGCATGAGAGCGCTCACGACTTTCGCGGCGTGAGCCGGGTACGAATGATTTCGCTGGCGGAGTGATTTTTGGGGTCGCCGACGATCGCGACGCGCCCACCGTATTCTCTTACGGTGTCTGCTTCCGGAACGCTCTCGGCGGTGTAGTCGGTACCTTTCGCCTGCACGTCAGGATGGATTTCGCGAATGATCGCGCGGACATCGCGTTCCGGAAAGACGACGACGGCGTCGACGTCTGTAAGTGCAGCAAGGATCTCCGCTCGCTCTTCGGCTGGCATCAGGGGACGCCCTTCGCCTTTGAGCGAGCGAACCGACTCGTCGGAGTTGATCGCCACCACGAGGCGTCCGCCGATCTGCTTGGCCGCGTGAAGATAGCGAACGTGCCCGACATGTAAGAGGTCAAAGCATCCGTTGGCGAGGGTAATGTGATCGCCAGCAGTGCGCCAGGCTTCCACCTGTTTTCGCAAGGCGGCGCGACCGAGAATCTTGGATTGGGCTTGGTCGCTCAATGTGGTCTGGTGGCGGGCGGCGCCTGATCGATCGCGTCCAATAACTCCTGCCGCGTGACGGTGGCGGTGCCGCGCTTCATTACAACGATTCCGCCGGCGTAGTTTGCCAACTGAGCCGCTTCTTCGGCACTCGCGCCTGCCGCCAGCGCTGCCGTAAATGTCGCGATGACGGTGTCGCCTGCGCCGGTTACGTCGGCGACTTCGTCGGAGCCGAAGATCGGAATGTCGATCGGCTTACGTCGTTCTGTGAAGGCCGCCATACCGTCGCGCCCGCGGGTAACAATCAGTGACTGCAGCTTCATGCGCGCCATCAATTGCTCTCCGGCGGAGACGAGCTTTGTCCAATCCTGTCCAATTTTGAGGTCGAGACAAGCCTCGACTTCCGGTTCGTTGGGAGTTGCGGCAGTTACTCCCGAAAACTCCAGCATGCGGAAGCGCGAGTCAAGAGTTACCGGCACGCTCTGCAGGCGAGCCTTGGATCGAATCGCATTCAGGATTGCGGGGGTTGCAGACCCGTAGCCGTAATCGGAGACCAGCAGCGCGTCGGAAGCGCGCGCATATTCGCGCGCCGAGAGAATGAGTTCACGCACGAAGTGGGCGTTGGGGCAGGTCTCGGGCTCGCGGTCCACGCGCACAACTTGTTGACGCGCCGAGTGCGTCATGCCCGCGAGAATGCGCGTTTTGGTTACGGTGATGTGACTTTTGTCTTTAAGAATCCCGCTTACCGGGATGCGCTTGTGCCGGAACGCTTTGATCAGCAGGCGCCCTGCTTCGTCGTCGCCCACGATGCCGACCGGAAGAACGTTGACGTCGAGGTCGGCGAGATTGTTGATGGCGTTGGCGCCCCCGCCCGGAACAATGGTTCGCTCGCGGTGCTTGAGAATTAGCACCGGCGCTTCGCGCGAGACGCGCGAGATTTCACCGTAAACAAACTCGTCGGCGACCAGGTCGGCGAGCGCGGTGACGGTAATTTTGGGAAACGCATCAAGAATCTTCTTGAGGCGATCGGATTCTTTGGGATGCTTGGTCATCCGGTACCGATTCTCTCATGCGGGGCTCTTTCGCGAACGATCCGCAGCATGGTATCGACCCCGTTAGCGGCGTCGGCAAGATCCATGGCAACGGGAATGACGGCGATCGGCTCGAGGGCGGAGAAGAATCCGCCGAGATTGATGGCGTCTTTCTCGGTGGTGACAAACCCGCCAGCCTCGCTGCGGTCCTTTAGGGCCTTTAATTCGCGGATATCTTTTTCAGTGTAGGCGTGGTGGTCGCGGTACAGAGCTTCGGCGGCCGGTTCGATGCCGGCCTTGCGCAGCTGCAGCATGAAGTTCTGCGGCCGAGCGATACCGCAGAAAGCCACAGGGTGGTCTGGCGTTTTCACCGGTTTGATGGCCCGTCGCACTCGCCACACGAGCTTTCCATCCAGGGGGAAGCCGTCGGCCGATGCCCCCGATGTTAGGACTACCGCATCGGCGCGACGTAATGCGAGGCGAGACTCGCGCAATCGTCCGGCAGGAAGGAGTTCGTCGCGCGCGTCATCGGCGCTCACCAAGACTACGTCGAAATCGCGTGCCAGCCCTCGGTGCTGGAAGCCGTCGTCGAGAAGATGCAGGAGCGGACCGAACTTGGCTTCGGCGAAGACCCCGGCCCGGAAGCGATCTTCTCCAACAACAACGGGGACCCCAAGTCGCCGGGCCATGAGCAGCGGCTCGTCTCCAAATTCGCGGGCAGAGCCGCCGGGATCGACCAGCAACACGCCGCGCGTCTTGCGACCATAGCCGCGTGAAAGCACGTCGAACTTAACTCCCCGCGACTTCAGTAACTCTCCGAGCAAGATGACGAAGGGCGTCTTTCCTGACCCGCCTACCGAGAGATTGCCAACGCTGACCACGGGTCCCTGCAAACGCCGGGCGCGAAAGATTCCGCGGTCGTAGAACTCGTTCCGGGTGCGGACAGCAGACCCGTAGATAGCGGAGAGCAGGCTCACGATTTTGCGGCAGGCGTGGCCGCCTCCGCTGGAGCCAGCAGGCGTTCGAGCGCCGCCAACGTTTTCTCGGTGGCTCCCGCCTGGGAGCGCAACGTCTCGGCGGCGCGGCGTCCGAGCGCTTTGCGCTCGGCTTCGTTGGAAATCAGTTCCATCAGCACGAGTGGCAACTCGGCAGGGCCCACGATCCGCACTGCATCCTGCGTTTGAAAGAGCCAGATGATATCGCGGAAATTGTCGGTGTGGTTACCGACCACGATTGCGACGCCGTGCCGGGCGGGCTCGATGATGTTGTGCCCGCCTTTTGGAACCAGGCTGCCCCCCACGAATGCGATATCAGCCAAGCCGTAGATCGCGGAAAGCTCGCCAATCGTATCGAGCAACAGAACCCCGCCGTTCAGAGGCTCACCGCTCCACAGCGATCGGCGGGAGAACTTAATGCCGAAACTCTCCAGGAGCGCGGCTACTGCGGCAAAGCGTTCGGGGTGGCGCGGCGCAAGAATCATGACGGCGCGGGGATGGCTCGCAAGAATGCTTTGAAACGCTTGCAGAAGCATGCGCTCCTCTTCGTCGTCGACCGTACTGCCGCAGACCAGGATGGGCCACGCGTTGGTGGTCTCAAAACTATCGCGAAGATTGGCGACCAGCGCCGGCGGAGATCCCGGCTCCAGTTCGAACTTCAGATTGCCCGTGACTTCCACCCGCGACTCGGGCGCTCCAAGCTCGGTCAGCCGCGAACGGTCCTGATAGGTCTGGGCGAGAAAGAGGTCGACATTGCCGACAACGCTCTTGAGCCACCAGCGCAAACGCATGTACCCGCGGATGGAACGGTCGGAAATGCGAGCGTTGACGATCGCGACGGCAGCGCCGCTACGCTTGGAGAGCCGCAGGAAGTTCGGCCAGAATTCCGTTTCGGCGATGACGACCAGCCGGGGCCGCAGCGACTTCAGGTAGGAGCGGATGGCAAACCCGAGGTCGATGGGGAAGTAGAAGACACTCTCCCCTCCGAAGCGCGTGCGCGCCAATTTCTGCCCGGTATCGGTGGTGGTGGAGATGACGACTCGGTAACCTGGCCAGCGCGCCCGCATCTCCTCTATCAGACGGCTGACTGCCAGGACCTCGCCGACAGAAACCGCGTGTATCCAGAGGGTTGGCTGGGGGGAGGGGGTAACCAGGTGACCGGGGACAACGCCGAGACGCTCCAGAAATCCAGACCGGTATTTCCCATGGCGCAGCATCTGATAAAGCCAATAAGGCAATCCAAGAATCAGGACAAGAAGCAGAAGCGCGCTGTAAAGGAAGTACATGGAAAACGCCATTCTAAACGGCGCCGGCGTTTTTCACCGATTGACGAGAGCGGGGCGATTTCTACTAGAATATAGGGGCGCCGATGTTCGCGTTGTAACTCAGGGGGACAATCATGCCAATCATTGTTCGCCGAAGAAATAACCTTCGCAGTCAGATGCTGACACTGATCCTGCTCTCCGTGCTCGCCGGAATTGTGGGTGGCACTCTGGTGGGATTTGCAACGGGGCACCATTCATCATCTTCAGCATCGGCCGGCTCAAACTCGTAGCCGCCCCGTGGTTGCCCGCCCAGCTATAATCACGACATGCGGCCGTTTGTGAGTGAACCGACGCGCAAGGTGCGCGTAGGCGTTATGCTAGCGTGCGTGCTCTGCCTGCTTGGTGTCGGCCTCCCGCTGGCGAAAGATTTCGCGAAGCCTCCGGCCAAGCCGGCCGCGACCTACCCGCTGCACGATCAGCATTCCGATGAGTCCGTGGCTGCCGGCGTCGATCCCTACGACGATGAAGAGAAGACGCAGATCTTCAACGTGAAGTGGGCGGAACAGGGGTTTCTGCCGATCTTTCTGGTCATCACCAATGACGGGGATCAGCCTGTGTCGCTGGCGAACATGGAGGCGCAGCTGATCACTTCTCGCCGCGAGAAGATTCCGGCCGCCAGCAATGACGAGCTGTACAGGCGCCTGTCGCACGTGAACGCGAGTGGGCCGAAGTATCCCTTGCCGTTCCCGCGTACTAAAGTCAAAGGCGCGGTGGGCAAGAAGGCGCTGGATGAAATCGATGCGGCGCAATTTAGTGCGAAAGCGGTGGAACCGCATTCGACCCAGTCCGGATTCGTATTCTTCGATGTGAGCGGGATTTCGTCTCCTCTGGCGGGTGGGCGGTTCTATCTCACTGGACTGCGGAACGCCAAGGGGACTGAGTTGCTGTATTTCGAGATCTACTTCCAGAAGTAGAGTACTGCTGTGAGTCGACCCCGCCCTGCACTGATTGTGCGGGTACGAGATTATTTTTGCGGCATGCTTTTGGCGGACAAGAGTGTCCACTCCTACACTGGAACGTCCGGATATAATCGCTCGATATGGCGACCGCGCCTGACACCTCAATTGCCGCACATGCCAAGTACGAGGCGGTGATTGGGCTGGAAGTTCACGTCCAGCTCCTGACTACGACCAAGATTTTCTGCTCTTGTTCCACCCGGTTCGGTGCTCCTCCCAACAGCAACGTTTGCCCGGTGTGCTTGGGGATGCCTGGCGTGCTGCCCGTGATGAACCGCAAAGCGGTGGAGTTTGCTGTGCTCGCGGCCATGGCCCTGAATTGCCGGATCAACGAGACGTCGATCTTCGCGCGGAAAAATTACTTTTACCCCGACCTGCCCAAGGGCTACCAGATTTCGCAGTATGACAAGCCGTTGGCGGAGTTCGGACGGATCGATCTGAAGCAGAATGGCGGAAAGAAGATTGGTATAACGCGCATCCACCTGGAAGAAGACGCGGGCAGGAGCTTGCACGAAGGCTTTGCCGACGCGAGCGAGAAGACCGGCATTGATTTGAACCGCACGGGGGTGCCGCTGATCGAGATTGTCAGCGAGCCGGATATGTCTTCACCCGAAGAAGCGCATGAGTACCTCACGCTTTTGAAAGAAATCATCCTGTACACCGGCGTGAGCGATTGCAACATGGAAGAAGGATCATTGCGTTGCGATGCCAACATCAGCGTGCGGCCGCGCGGGCAGAAGGAATTCGGCACCAAGACCGAAATCAAGAACGTGAACTCGTTCCGCTTCGTGCGCGAAGCGCTGGAGTACGAGATTGGGCGGCAGATCGATGTGATCGAGTCGGGCGGCAAGATTCAGCAGGAGACGCGGCTCTACAACTCAAACGAAGGCAAGACGTACGGCATGCGCTCGAAAGAGCAGGCGCACGATTACCGTTATTTCCCCGAGCCGGATTTGCTTCCGCTCGTGGTGGATGAGAAGTGGAAGGCGGAAATCGCGAAGCAGTTGCCGGAACTGCCGGAAGCGCGGCGTGCCCGACTGGTGAATGACTACGGAATTACGGAGTACGACGCGGGGGTACTGACATCCTCGAAAGAGTTCGCCGATCAGTTCGAGGCGGCGGCGAAGGCGGCGAAAAATCCGAAGCGGGTGGCGAACCTGGTGCAGGGCGAGTTGATGGGACGCCTGAAGGCTCGCGGCCTCGAGATCGGGCAATCGCCCATCACCATGCAGGGCGTGGCCATGTCGGCCGACCTGGTCGAGTCGGGAGCAATTTCAGGCAAGATGCTGAAGGATCTCTACGATTTGAGCTTTGAACGGGGGAAGGACTTTGGTGCGGTGTACGAGGAAGAAGGACAGCCGGTGCAGTCCTCGGATACGTCGGCGCTCGAGAAGATCATCGACGAGTTGATTTCCGCAAATCCCAAACAGGTGGAGCAGTACCGGGCGGGCAAGAAGACGATGATCGGATTTTTTGTGGGGCAGGTAATGAAGGCATCGAAGGGGCAGGCGAATCCGCAGGTGGTGAACGAGGTGCTCATGAGGAAGTTGGAGGGGTAGGCATAGCTTGAGACAGCCACCACTTACTGACATCCCTCTACGTACTGAATCGCTTCAAAGGCGCCCGCATAGAATTCCTCTATCTTCCCCTTGTCGGTCTCGAACCGAATCGCATAGCGCTGATCTTTAGAGCGAACAGTGAGATAGTGCCCATCAGGGTTGTATTTGTGTTCCTCGATCTTGGCGTCGGGCCCATAAAGATCTAGCGCATGCTTCTCTGAGTCGCCAACCTGGATGCCTTTCTCTGTAAGTACACCTGGTTTGTCGATGTCGATGCGCACAAGGTGCTTGTCCTCGATCATCAATGACATTTGGTGCCTGGCAGGTTTCACATAGAAGCATCCCTGATCCTCTTTGGCCTCTGGTAGTTCGAACTTTTCGTGGAGAGCCATGTTCACCTGAGGCAGCGTCATGCCCATTTGATGGGCCCGATCCCGTCATCGCGAAGCGTCCAGGTATCAATGGCTGATGTAGCGGCTGAGGAAACGATTGCAAGGAGTGCAAGCAGCAACAGTCTTCTAGTAGACATGCGTAGAATTATATGAGCCTTGGCCCCCTAGTGAGACACCCCTCTATGCAGTTTCAAGACCCGAACGTTTTTCTCGACTACTACGACAAGATCCACCAGCGCACCATGCGCGTGGCGCGGTGTATTCCTCGGGACCAGGTTGAGTGGACGTACCGCGAAGGGCAATTCACGCTAGGAGACCTGGTGCGGCATATTGCGACTATCAATCGCTATATGTATGGGGAGACGGTTTCAGGAAGGCCGAGCCGGTATGCCGGATGTGGCAAGGAACTGGCCGATGGATACGAGCAGGTGCTTGAATTTGCCGAGCGCATGCATCGGGAGTCGGTGGCGATCTTTTCGCAGCTGACGCCGGAGCAACTGAACGACAAGTGCACGACGCCCGACGGCGCGCCGATCACGACCTGGAAGTGGTTGCGGGCGATGGTGGAGCATGAGGTCCATCATCGGGGGCAGATTTATCTGTATCTCAGCATGCTGGGAGTGGCGACGCCGCCTTTATACGGGCTGACGTCGGAGCAGGTTCGGGAGCGGAGCGTTCGGGAGTAGCCGGCGTACAGCGGCTTTCGTGACTTCGGGTGCCGGCGCGGCAGGGATAGAATCGTTGCGTTGGGTAGCGCGGCGTCGCTGCGCCGACGGGCGAGGACGCCCGTCGCTCCATCAACCATGAAGATCAAGCTCGATCGCATTATCAGCATTGCGACTCTCACGGCTTCGGTGGCCGCGCTGGTGCTTGTGTTGAAGCGGCCGCAGCCTGTGGCTCCGGTTCTGCCCGCTCCCGCGGTGGCCGCCAACGCGCAATCATTCCAGAACAAGATCGAACAACTTGAGCAGGCGCGTGCACAGGGGCAGTCGGGTGCTGAAGTCCGGCTGAATGCGCAGGAAGTATCGGCGGCAATTGCGCAGGCGTCAGGGGCGCTGTCATCGCCGGGCGGATTGAACGCGGGCGATGCGGCTAGCGGAGGGACTGCCGGTGACTCGCTCTCCGGCGATCTGGGCGCTGGCGAGCCTTCTGTGAAGGACTATCAAGTGAACTTCGAGGGCGATATCGCCAAGGGACAATTCCTAACGCACATCGCGGGCAAGGATGTCTGGGTCACGCTGGAAGGAAAGCTTGGATCGAAGGATGGGTATGCGACCTTCGATCCCACCAAGATCAAGATTGGCGATCTTGAGGTGCCGGTGTCGCTGGTGAACGATCAGTTGCAGAAGCGGCTCGCGGAACAGCGCGACCGGTTGAAGTTGCCGGACAAGGTCGGCGGGATCCGGGTGGAGAATGGGGAAGTGGTGGTGAGTAATAAGTGAGCTTCGAGCGGCGAGCTTTGAGCAATCATGGTCCGGATGGTGGGGATTAGTTCTCAAGTTAGCCCTGAAGGGGCGCTACCCCGGATCTTGATGGCGCGCCTCAAGGCGGCCCTGATACGAACCTTCCGGGTCGGATTCTTCACGACATGCTGATACCAACCCTCCAGACAGTAAGCATATCAATGCCTGCCCAGGAACGATCGAACTGTACTTAGCCCGCTGCTGCTGCCTTCTTTTCTGCCGCAGGCAGTGCGTTACTGGCCGCGACTTTCGCGTACCATTTTCCTGATTCTTTTACTGTGCGTTTCTGGGTTTTGAAATCGACGTAGACCAGACCGAAGCGTTTTGAATAACCTTCGGCCCATTCAAAGTTGTCCATCAAACTCCATGCGTGATAACCGCGGACATCGGCGCCGTGCTTGATAGCCTGCGCCAATTCTCGAAGATAGCCGCGGTAGTAGGCGATGCGGCGCATGTCGGTGTCGATGCCGTTCTTGCCGGGCGCGTCGCCGTAGGCGCAACCGTTTTCGGTGATCTCGATGACCGGTTTCTTGTAGTCCTTGGTAATGCGCATCACGATTTCATAGAGGCCGTGCGGATAGACTTCCCATCCCATGTCAGTTTTTGGGCCAGTGTCGCCGCCGAGTTTTACGTCGGCCGGAAAAATCTTTGAAATTGGGTTCAAGTTCAGGCCGCCAAGGCGGGTGGCGGTCACCATCTGGCGGAAGTAGTTATTGATGCCGATGAAGTCGAGCGGTGCGCGCACCTTCTCCATGTCACCGGGTTGAACGCCCAGCATTTCTGGCTTCAGTCCAACGAACGCGTCTGGATATTTTCCGTTGATTGCAGGCTCGAGAAACCACACGTTCTGCCACAGATGGGCGCGCTCGGCGGCTTCCCGGTCCGCCTTGGACGAAGAGGCCGGCTCCATGGGTGTCATGCTGAACGCTGTGCCCACCGTTGCTTTCGGGCGCACGCCCTTCATAACCCGAAACGCCATTCCTTGCGCCAGGTTCACGACGTGTGTCGCGCGCAGGTAGGCGTCGAGGTCAGTGCGGCCCGGTGCGTGGTTGCCAAGCAAATACCCGAGCGTCGTAAAGACCCAGGGCTCGTTGAAAATCATCCAGGAATTCACGCGATCGCCGAGCGCGCTCATCATGATGTCGGCGTAGTCGGCGAAGCGCTGGGCAGTGTCTCGATTCGGCCAGCCGCCGGTGTCTTCGAGCTTTTGCGGAAGGTCCCAGTGGTAGAGGGTGGCGAAGGGACGAATCTTGGCTGCAAGCAGTTGATCGACCAGCCGGCTATAAAAATCGAGCCCTTTCGGATTCGGCTTCCCGGAACCGTTGGGCTGGATGCGCGGCCACGCTATCGAGAAGCGGTAGCTCTTCATCTGCAAAGCCTGCATGATCCGCACGTCTTCGGTGTAGCGATGGTAGTGGTCGCAGGCAACGTCGCCATTGTCGTTGTTTTTGATCTTGCCCGGCGTATGCGAGAAGCGGTCCCAGATAGACTCGCCCTTGCCGTCTTCGTTCCATGCGCCTTCGACCTGGTACGAGGCAGTGGCAGTGCCCCACCAGAAATTCGTCGGGAAACTGAGTGACTGCGACACGGGAGCGGCGGCCAGAGAGAACGGCAACGCAGCGCTGATTGCCCCAGCAGCAGCAAATCCGATCGAGGAATGGAGAAACCTTCTGCGCGTCAGGAAACCGGGGTCGGTGGGCATGGTTCGATGATCTGCTTTCATCGGAGTATGTGATGGAATCGCCGTCAGTTGTGTTTGATGAACTTGGCGTCTTTTTTGCCGGTAAGGTCGTTGAACAGCGTTTCTGTGAAGCTGTCGGTGGTGATGAAATCGCCATTCCACTTCTTCCACGGATCGAGCACCTTCTCCTGCTTCAGTTGATCGAGCGTTTTACCCTGCTTGACGCCCTTTTCGACCGCGGCGCGTGTTTCGATCAACATCTTCACGTATTCGCGAACATCGTCGAGGTTTGAGACGTTGCCGTGGCCGGGAATGACCTTCACGTCGGGCGGCAACTTGGGGATGACTTCCTGCATGGCAGCGATCATGCCGTCGACGCTGCCGCCAGAAGCAAGATCAATGAAGGGAAATCCGTAGCGCACGAAGTCGTCGCCCATGTGTACGACGTTCGACTTGGGGAAGAAGATGATGCTGTCGCCATCAGTGTGGCCGCTGGGGAAGTGCAGCGCGCGAATGTCCTCGCCGTTTAAGTGCACGGTCACGTCGTGGTCGAAAGTAATGATGGGGAGGGCCTCTTTGGCGGCGGGCTTGTGCTCCATGGAGATCGAGCCGAGGTTTCCTGCGTGGCCGCCTTCTTCCAGCCTCTTGCGAACATTGTCGTGCGCGATGACCGGCGCCTGCTTCTGGAAGTATGCGTTGCCGCCCGTATGGTCGCCATGGAAATGCGTGTTGATGATGAAGCGCACCGGCTTGTCGGTGACGCCTTTAAGGGCGGCCTGGATTTTTTCGGCCAGCGGTGCGTACTGGTCGTCAACCACGACAATGCCGTCTTCGCCTACGGACGCGCCAATGTTTCCTCCTGCGCCTTCCAGCATGTAGACACTGCCCGACACCTTCGTGACTTTGATCTCGACCTTGCTGAAGTCCTGATCCTGCGCGATGGCGAAGCCGGTTATCAGCAGACACGCACAGAAAGCGGCGGCGAAGTTACGCATGAGGAATTCTCCAGGGGGGCTGAGAAACTCGCACGGGATTGTAAATGGTCGCCCGGGGATTGAGTAGGCGGGGCTATTGCCCCGGCGTGCCTTCGAACAGAGGAAACAACTGGTCAGCACCGGCGCGATACACGCCCCAGGATTTTCCCGCGTCAGAGATGCGGCGGAAGAGCAATTCGCCCCGGCCGTCGCCATCGGCATCGACGGCGTCGATCAGTTCCAGGCGCGGAGTGTCATCGAGGTGGTGGTCATCGGTCACGCCCGCGTAGAGCTTGCGGAGTTCGTCATAGATATTCTTCTTGGCGACCAGGGTGATGTAGTAGGTGATAGGTGGCTCGGCAGAAGCGCCCGCTGCTTGTGGCATGTGTGCGGTTGCACTCAGTACGAATACGGGCTCGTTCGTATTCCAAAGATCGAAGGCGCGAAATTGCACGTCGTCGAATGTCGGCTGCGGCGGCCGTGGCTGGCGACGAGGTGTGGCAGTGCGCGTTGCGGGCTTGGCGCTCGGAGTGGCGGGCGAGATTTCCTTGATGCGAGCGACCAGCGCGTCGGCTGCCAGCCCCAGCATTCCCTTGCGATATTTCTGCTCCTCGTCGGGCTTGATGTCGTAGGAGTAGGGCCGGGGCTCAGGGCCGCCGGCGTCGGAGATGGCCGGGATCGTCTGCAGGTTATTTTTCTTCGCATCGGGTTTGGTTGCGTCGGGCTTGGCTCCGGCTCTTACAGCATCGCCCATAGGGCGTCGTGGCACGCCGGTAGAAGCCCCGACTTCGGGATGCGCCGCGCCTTCGGTCTCCGGCTTGCCGCGCTTGAGGATCGGGCGATTTGGATCGTCATCGTTTGCGTTGGGAGGAGCAACGACGGGCGGCTTTTCGGTGGGCGCGCTGTCCTTGGGCGGTTGTGGCGACGTCGACGAGACAGCGGGCGGGGCAGGAGTCGTAGACGGTGCCGGAGTCTTTTTATCGCCGGCAGGTTGAGTGCTAGCCGGGGGCGCCGTCTTGGCCGCGTCAGGCTTGTCGGAGTCGCCGCGTCGAAGCTTCGGCGGACCCTCATCTTCGTCGCCCATCTTCGGCTTGGTGGACATGGACTTTTTCGTCTTTGGTTCGGAGCCCGCCGGACGCCATTTGCCGTCCGCGAGCCAGTTGCCGGGGGTTGTCTGCAGAGCTCCGCCCACGGTGAACAAGCCCTGCGGGACGCCGGTTTTTTCTCCTTCGTAAACGGTCTCGCTCCACAGCGCCAGCGGCACGGGCGAGGCTTTGTAGGCGCCTGCGTCGTAGAACTTGCCGTCGACCATGATGGCGATGGGGATGAGGCGGGCCCTGCCGTCGGAGGAGAGCTCGACTAGACCGAGCGCACGCGGCCCCTTGGTTTCCTTGTTCTTTTTGGCGACTTGCGTCGATGCGATCTGCACAACGCCCAAGGCGACGAGCGCGCAGATGACGACGCGCCGCGCCCTGCGGTATAACGTTGAGCGGATTGGAGAGCTGACCATGCTTGACGTCAATGATAAAGCCCCAGACATCAAATTAGAGGACGAGAACGGCCAAGAGGTTTCCTTGAAGGATTTTAAGGGCAAGACCGTGGTGCTGTATTTCTACCCCCGCGCCGATACTCCCGGATGCACTAAAGAAGCCTGCGAGTTCCGCGACACTTACAAGCGCATGCAGAAAACAGGGGCGGTGCTGCTGGGTGCGTCGCCCGATACCCCCAAGGCGCAGAAGAAGTTTCAGGAGAAATTCCATCTGCCCTTCACGCTGTTGGCCGATGCCGACAAGAAACTTTGCAATGCCTTTGGCGTGATCCAGGAAAAGAACATGTACGGCAAGAAGGTGATGGGTGTCGCGAGAACGACGTTCATTATCAGGCCCGACGGAAAGATCAAGCACGTGTTTCACAAGGTGAAGCCCGAGGGGCATTCCGAGGAAGTGCTGGCTTATTTGAAGCAGGCTGCGTAGGGCGCTTCACCGAGGAAAACGTGCGAGGGCGGGACGCCCTCGCGACTGTCGGCAGGATGCGGGCGCTACCGGTGTATGGCTACGAATTCTGCTACGGTTCGAGTGAGGTACTCACGGCTTGCCGCTTACTTCACGGTTGCGGCTGTGGTGGTGCTGAAGCTCAGCGTTTTTTCTGCCGGGATGATGGCTTCTTCCTTGCCGGTGGCCGCGGCTACTCCGGTGCCGGCTGCACCGCCCGCGCCCGCTCCGATGGCTGCGCCTTTTCCACCGCCCGCCAGGCCGCCAATCAGCGCGCCGACCGCTGCTCCTCCGCCTATCTTGGTGGCATTGCTCTTGGTGTGGCTCTTGCCTTCGATGTGATAGCTGCCGGTCGAAATCGGAACCATCTTGCCGCCAACTTGAACCGAGGTCAGGCGAACAGACAGTTGTCCGGGAGCATGGAGGCGCCCGCTGGACTTCGCGAGCGTGACTTTCCCACGCGCGGGAGCACCCGCTTTCGCCAGGGTCTTGCCGCCCACAACCAGCGCATGGGTGAGCGTCACGTCAAAATGATCGCCGACCTTCGCCGATCCGGAACTGAGTTCTTGGGCAGTGCGAATGGCGATGTGCGTCCCGGCGGGAATGGTCTGCGCGAACGCGAGCACGGTAAGCAGGGCGGCGGATACGGTAATCTTCCCGAGCATGAAATCTCCTTAACAAAATTAAATGGATGGAAGCGGCGCGAGTGTGAAGTCATTTTACAGTTCGGAGCCAACTTGCAAACGCCAGTGAGCCGGATTTGGCAACACCAAAGGCCGAGTTTAGGTCGCCCTTAGAACATGCCCTTACGTACACATTCATCTACGCCAGCGCGGTTGACGGTTGTGAGTTCTGCGCTTCGCGGCCTGCCCCCGCTGCCACGAAGTTTCTATGACCGCGACCCGCGTCGCGTCGCTCGAGACCTGCTCGGCAAGGTCCTGCTCCGGCGTGAAGGCCGGAAGTTGCTGGCTGGGCGGATCGTTGAAGTGGAGGCATACCTAGGGGACGACCCGGCCGCGCACTCGTTCGCTGGGCGCACGGCAAGGAACGCGGTGTTGTGGGGGCCACCTGGGATTTCTTATGTCTACTTCATTTACGGAAATCATTTCTGCTTCAACGTCTCGTGCTTGCCGGACGGTGTGCCGGGCGGAGTTCTGTTTCGTGCCCTCGAGCCAATCGCCGGAATGGATGCGATGGCGTCCGGACGTGGCGGAGTGCTCGCAGATTTTCACGATCTGCGTATGCTGACTTCAGGCCCAGGGCGACTGGCGGAGGCTTTCGGAATTACGCGCTTACGCGATAACGAGAAGGACTTGACGTCTTCGAAGTCGGACTTGTGGATTGCCGATGATGGAGCGCGGCGGACACCGGTTGAGGTCACGCCGCGCATCGGCATCACCAAAGCTGCGGAACTGCCTTTGCGTTATATCGTGAGGGGAAACCGCTTTGTTTCGGGCGGGCGAGCGTAGGGCGCGCAACCCCTGCTCGTGGCGCTAAAGCGCGCCCAAATTTCCAGCGACCTTAACGGCACGACTGAAGTCGTGCCCTTCCCAGAACTCGTCTGTAGCAGAATCTTTCGCAAATCTCTTAAGTTGTGCGGCGGATCCCGAACAGCCTAAACCAAATCCTCCATCTTTAGACCGGCTGGCGCGCCCTTCCATGACGACTTGAACTGCTTCTCCACGAATCCAGCGTCGTACTCGCGCCCTTGTTTCTTGAGGACCTGCTGCAGTCCGTAGAGAGATCGCGGGTTGCGCGGATTGCGATCAAGATCATCCCGAAAAGTTTTCTCCGCGCTGGCAACGTCGCCCTTCATCATCAGCGCCGCGCCCAGCGATTCGCGCACCGGGAAAAACCAGTCCGAAGGCTCGTCGTACTTTAGCGTGTCCTGGATTGCCACCGCTTCCTGCAAGTGCGAGATGGCGCCGTCCGTGTCCTTTTTCGCCATCGCGATCTTTGCCGCCAGAACGTTTTCGGCGATCTTCAATACGTCCTTGGCTTTGTTGTTCACGGGCATCGCGAACGGAAGATCTTCCGGAGTCGCTTTCTCGGCGTCGGCCACCAATTTGTACTCGGCCTCCGCTTCGCTCAACTTTCCTTTGCCGGCCTGCGCCATTCCGCGAGCGAAGTGCCAGAACACGGTCGTGATCTGCATCGATTGGTCGGGTTGCTTCATCGCCATGATGGAATCCCACTTGTGAAAGCGGACATCCACCGCGATCGGAATGGTCATGAAGCCTTCGAGCGGCGGCATCTGCTTCACACCCGGTGCCACGTGGGTCGCGAGCATATCGGCGTTCTTCTTTGCCTCGGCGTAGTTGCCGTTCATGGCCGCACACATCGCGATGAAGTGCAGGTTGTGGCTGTAGTACATCATCGGGTAGATGCCCTGCACTCCGCTCGCCTTGATGTAAGCTCGGTCGGCGGTTGCCGCCATCTGGTTGGTCTTCACCGCGGCTTCGTAATCGCCAGTGCGAATGTAAACGTGCGCCGGCATGTGCACCAGATGTCCCGCTGCTGGAGCCATCGCCGCCAGTTTGTTTGCGGAAGCCAACGCGCGCTGCGGACTCCGCGAAGCCTCCACGGCGTGAATGTAATAGTGCACCGCGCCCATGTGGTCGGGATCGCGCTTCAAGACGGATTCCAGCGTGGCGACAACTTCCTCGGTACCCTCTTCGGGAGTGCCATCCACGTGCCACAGTCCCCAGGGATGCAGGTTCATGCCCGACTCCGCAAATAAAGTCGCCGCATCCAGGTCGTCGGGAAAGTTCTTCACGACCTCGCGCATGGCGTCGCGGTAATCCTCCGCAGCTTTTCTCCGGTCTGCCTTCTGATCAGCGGGAAACCGTTTGGCCATTGCCTCGATGTAGGCTTTTTCGCTAGGCGACGCGCCTTCCGAAAGATCGGCGGCTTTCTGAATCGCGTCATGGGCCTGCTGAAAGCGCTCATCGCTGGCCGGGTCGTTGTAGTTCGGCCCGACGGCTTCGGCGACGCCCCACCAGGCAATCGCCAACTTAGGGTCGAGTTCCGTGGCTCGCTTGAAGGAGCGGCCGGCCTCATCGTGATTGAAGGCGTAGATCAAGCGCAGGCCCTGATCGAAAAACTGTTGCGCCTGCACGTTCTTGGTCGACACGGGGTGATGAAGTGTCCCGACGCCCGTCATGAGCGTTGCGGGTTTCGCGGGCGCGGCCATGTGAGCTGCGTGCTCTTGTGCGAGGGCGAAAACGCAACCGAAAATAACAAGCAGAACGAAGCCCATCTTCCTCATCATTTCGAATCTCCTACTGGATGTTTTCTTGATGTCGAGCTTCGCGCCGAACTGGAATGGGCGCGATTATTTTTGCCAAACTGCCCCTAAGGATGCGACCAGCTTATTAAAAATGGGCTGCGCGGGGCAATAGGATCGCTGAGTCCTGGTAATTTAGAATCATCGTTCACAGCATGCGGAAAGCAACCCTCCTCTACAACGCGCGCTCGGGCGGCCGCCGGAAGCAGCGCGAAGAAGATTTGCTGGCGGCCCTCAAGATTCTGAACGCGGCCGGCGTCGAGGTCAGCCTCACGCGCACGCAGTCAAGCCTGGATGCCGCCGAACTGGCGCGCACCGCCATTCTCGAGGGATCTGACACCGTGTTCGCCTGCGGCGGCGATGGGACGGTGCATGACGTTCTGCAAGGGGTCGCCGGCTGCCGCGTCGCGCTGGGAATCATTCCCATGGGCACCGCTAACGCCCTGGCTCACGATTTGCAAATACCCATGGATCCGGCGAAAGCCGCGCACGCGGCTCTGGAAGGCGCGCCTCGCCGGGTTGCTGTCGGGCAGGTCACGGTTCGGGGCTTCGACGGCAAACCCTGTACGCGGTACTTCACCGTTGTGGTGGGCGTTGGAGTCGATGCACATCTGTTCTACAAGCTGAATGCCGGCGTGAAGCAGCGAATCGGCATGGCCGCCTACTACCTGAAAGCCTGGCAGCTCTGGTTCACGCACCGCATGGGCCGGTTTCGGGTCGATTGGGAGGCGGGGCAACCAAAGTCGCGGCACGGAGCAACGCAGGTCCTAGCCGTGCGGATCGGTAATTTCGGCGGAGTCCTGCGGGAACTCGCGCCCGGAGCCTCGCTCGACCGCGAGGAACTTCGCCTGGTCGTATGCCACACCGCAAGCCGGATCGCGTACCTGAACTATGTCACCCGCAGCTTCGTTCGCGGAAGTTGGACAGTTCCCGGTGTGAGCCTCGCGGACACCAAAGAGATATCCTGCGACTACGAACCCTACCGCCACGGCACTGTCAACAAGATCTACGTTGAGGCCGACGGCGAACTTATCGGGACTTTGCCTGCGAAGATTGAAATCGTCCCGGATGCCCTGACAATTCTTGCTCCCAAGCAGTCTTTGGTTCGCTGACCGCGACTTATGCTCCAAACTGCCGCAGGTGATGGTCCATGTGCAAATAACCCCACCGCATCCACTCCGCCTCGGTCATGGGCCCGAAAATCGGATGAGCCTGCCACTGGAAATCACGTGGTTGCCGCGTGAAGCGCTCCAGTAGTGCCAGGACATCATTGCGGTCGGCGGCGAAATCACCGGGCGGAGTACCTTCTTTCCCAGGTTCGACCTCGGGCCGGGTCGGCGTTCCCTTCGGCCACTTCATCGGCAGTTCAAAAGCGACCCACTTCACAAACCAGTCGGGCAAGGGAATCGGTGTGACGGAGATTCGCTCAGTCGACCATGGCTTCAGCCCCATCGTGACCCGAAACGAATCGGCTAGGTGGCAAATCATTTGGGGCGCAGTCATGCGGCCCCAGAGCCGTGCGCTCGAAGGCTGAATCTTCTGCAGACGCTGCGCAATCTGTTGCTTGTCGGAAGAGTTCGCCAGAGTTCGTTTTGCCATGGATTCTTATTCTTAACTGTACTGCTTTTCGGCTGGGGTACTGGTCACGTTTATATTTTCAAATCGTAAGATTTTAAGAGGCGGATCGAAATTTGGAACCTGTCACTCACTTTCTCACCGGCGCCTGCCTGGGACGCACCGGATTCAACCGCAAAACTGCGCTCGCGACCGCCACCATGACGCTGGCCGCGGAGGCGCCCGACCTCGATGTGTTTGGTAGATTCCGCGGCCCAGTATTTGGATTCGCACACCATCGCGGATTCACGCATTCCTTCCTGGGATTGCTGATCGTTTCTGCCGTCGTGGTCGGCTTTGTGTATTGCGTGTGGCGTTTGCGTGGCCGCAAGACAAATGATCCGGACCTTCCGCCACGCTGGGGCTTGCTGTTTGTTCTCGCGTATCTGGCGGGGCTAAGCCACATTCTGCTCGACTTCACAAATAACTACGGCGTGCGCCCGTTCTGGCCATTCTGGGAGCGGTGGTACGAGTGGGACATCGTCTTCATCGTCGAACCGGTACTGCTGGTCGCACTGACGCTCGGTCTTGTCGTGCCCGGGCTCTTCGGATTAATCGATCAGGAAATTGGCCGCAAGCAAAAAGGACCAAGGGGACGGGCTGGAGCGATCGCAGCGTTGGCG
>DASRDJ010000083.1:0-3589 GCA_035652655.1 Terriglobales bacterium | reverse complement strand
CGAACAGTGCGGAGGTTGTTATAATTCTCGTGTTCCGCACGTTCTCCGCGCATCGGCTGTATGGTTTGGGCACTCGCTCAGCGACGGCAACCGGGACAAGGTCACCCAGGTTCATCCCGAACTGGTTGAGAGTCGCAGTGCGCATCCGAAGTGGCCAGGTAGCTCAGGTGGTAGAGCGCAGCCCTGAAAAGGCTGGCGTCGGCGGTTCAACTCCGTCCCTGGCCACCACATTCCAAAGCACTTAGTTGCTCCCGAAAACCAAAGCTGTTCCATTACTGTTCCAATGAAAAACTCAAGGCCCTGTCGGGGTTTGCCTCAACAATCACCGATTCGGCGCAGCCACAAAGGTCAGTGAGCGTAATGGCGATATTTCGCCAAACGACCGGGTGGGAAAGAGGCGGGTAATTCGTGACCGATGTTAATGTCGGGTCAGCGATACAACAACTAAAGCCGCAGAGCCGACAAGGCATAGAACACCCACGAGTCGAAAAAACCAAACGGGTCTCTCACCCCAACCAGCAAAGGTAAAGCGACCGCTACGATTTGCGTACTTCACTTCGCGAGCGTGTCCCAAGACATAAATCCCGAAAGCAAGCAGGATCGCGGCCATAATCAACAACATCGAGCGATCATTCATGCGGCTGATTCTACGCGCACAAACCGGATGACTGACGAAATCAGGCGATAGCGCTCATTGAGGGGTTTTGAGTGCTATGGGGATATTGCGCCAACGATTTTTGTCTCGCGTAGTCGCGGAATCTTCAATGATATGATTCGCTGAACTTTATGGGCCATCGAAAGCCTACATCCGACTGGCTAGGAAAGAAATGATTCAAATGTCCCGCAGGCCGTGCGGCGGCTTTGGACAGTTTGGTAAACGCTGTGCGACCAGACAGGAGTAATTCCAGCCGTACCGTCCGAATCGACCGCGTCGGCGACACTCAAAACACTGCCCCGAACGCCTTCGCTGGACGCGGGCTCTCGTCGCCGGGAAATGCTCGATGCCTACTCGGCGCGCAGGACCTTCACCGGGTCGAGCCGCAAGGCTCGGTACGCGGGCACCAGGCTGGCCATCATCGCAACAAGGGCCAGCATGGCCGCGACGGCAGCAAGCGTCAGCGGATCTGATGCGCTCACGCCAAAGACAAGCGTTTCGATGACCCTCGCAGACGCTAGCGAGGCGATCGTGCCGGCCACGATGCCGACGAGCACGGGCCACATACCCTCGACGACCACCAGACGAAGAACATCAGATGAACGCGCACCAAGTGCAGTTCTGATCCCGATCTCGCGGCTCCGTCCCCGCACGATGTAAGAGAGTACGCTGTAGATTCCGACTGCGGCGAGAAGCAGCGCGATTCCGGCAAAGATTCCGAGTAGCAGAGCACTGAAGCGTTGCGACGTCAGCTCTCCATCGATCGCCTGCTCCATAGTCCGGATGCGTGATACCGGCTGCTCTCGATCGATCGCGTGAATTACCGCTACGGCGGGCTGTACGAGCGTGGAGGGCGGCAGCGAAGTCCGAATCACGAACGTTGCCCTGCCACCTGGTTCGCGCGTGTAGAAGTAGACGGTCGGCGTTGAGGCATCAATGAGATTTCGTTGCTTGACGTCGCCGACGATGCCGACGACCCGTCGAAGTACGGTCTTCGAAAACGGCAGCGCAGCCCGGCGCCCGATCGGATCGTCCGATCCCCAATAGAGCTTTGCGGCATCGCCGCTGACGAGCATCACCTCACTGTCGCTCTCGACGACGTCGCGCCCTTGCAGCAACGGAATCTTCATGGCACGCAGGTAGCCAGGCGTGATCTGTCGAGCTTGCACCGCCGCCGGGTCTCGCTGAGGCGCGTATCCCTCAAGCAAGAGAGTCTGTGAGGATCCAGCATCGAAGGGCAGATCGTCGATCGTTCCCGCAGCCTCGACACCGGGCAATGCGCGGATGCGCTGCACCACTGCGTCGAAGAATGCTGCTCGCTGCGCCGGTGTGGGATACCGCGTGTGGACGAGCCTCACACTCATCGTGAGCACGTTCTTCGGATCGAAACCGGCATCGCCTTGCCTAAGGGCCAGCAGGCTCTGGACCATCACACCGGCGCCCATCAACAACACCAGCGACAGCGCGACTTCGCAGATGATTAGCAAGCGGCGTGTGCCCACACCGACCGTGGTGTCGCCGCGCCCACCTTCCTTGAGCGCGTCGTTCAACTCCGACCGGCCTGCGCGCACTGCCGGCAGCGTACCGGCGAGCATGCCGGTGAAAATCGACACCGCCAGCGCAAACAGCAGCACTCGCGCATCGATCGAGATTTCCTCAGCTCTCGGGACCTGGCTGGCGAGCAACGTTGACGCTGACTTGAGGGTCACGTATGCGAGCAGAACCCCGAGCGCGCCACCGGCCGCCGCGAGGGCCAATGCTTCGGTAAATAACTGCTGAAACACGCGTACGCGTCCCGCCCCAAGCGCCGAACGAATCGCGATTTCCTTTCGTCGGTTCAGGCCGCGGGTGAATAGCAAGTTGCCGACGTTGGCGCACGCGATGAGTAGCACCAACCCGACGGCGCCGAGCAGCATGAGAAGCATCGTGCGGCTATTGCCGACGATTGCTTCCTGCATCGGAATGACGAGGACTCCCCAACCAGCATCTGATTTCGGGAATTCACGCGCGAGCCGTGCCGATATCGCGTCCATTTCAGCTCGCGCCTGGGACAGGTCGACATTTCTCTTCAGACGCGCAACGCCGTCCAGATTGTGATTCCCACGGGCGGCGCGTTGCTCGTTGGTCAGGGCGAGCGGGACCCAGACGTCGCACGCTGTGGCGGACCATGATCCGACTGAGGCATCGGCCGGCATTACTCCGACGATGGTGTACGCCTCGTCATTGAACTTCATAGTGCGGCCGATCACGTCGGGTTTGGCGCCGAATTCGGATCTCCAGAACCGGTCGCTGAGGACGACCACATTGTTGTTGCCTGGCGTGTGTTCTTCTTCCTGAAAAACACGGCCGAGCACCGGGCGGGCTCTGACGATGTCGAAGAATCCCGTGCTCACAGGAGTCACCGTTACCGCTCGCGCAGCGCCCGTGCCGGTGAGTGCGAGTTCCCTGGGGCCGCAGCATGGATACATTGCCATGCCCTCGAACGAGTGCGCATCCCGCTGCCAGTCATAGAACTTGCCGGGCGAGAGCTCAAACGATCTACCGTCCGGCGTCTTGGTGAAGATCCGCACCAGGCGTTCCGGTTCCTCGAAAGGCAGCGGCCGCAGCACGACTGCGTTAACGATGCTGAAGATCGCGGTATTCGCGCTTATTCCGAGCGCCAGCACACTGACGACCGCCACCGCGAACGATGGTGTGCGGGACATTACCCGGAATGCATAACGAAGATCGGCAAACAAGTTACGCATACTAGAGTCTCCTTTTGGATCCATGCAGCAATGAATTCGGGCGAACGCGTGGCGGTGAAGCTAGGCAACGTATCGTCTGCCACCAGAACCAGGCGTAGCCCGAGGCTGGCGAATCAGCGCTGCGCGTCGCGAACTCTTCTTGGAGATCCCCTACGACGAAGTCGCGCCATTCGACGGACAACCGCCT
>DASRDJ010000082.1:0-3794 GCA_035652655.1 Terriglobales bacterium | reverse complement strand
CGATGATTGTCCCTTTGGGCATTGCTCGTGTGCGTCGTACGGGCACCTCATACTCTGCGTTGTTTGAAGGTACGAAGTCGGTGAAGCACCCAACTTCCGTGTTGCCAGTCATTCTCCCTCGCATTCCACCTCGCCTTCCAGGTAGAAGACACAGCTTCCTTCCAGTTCAGTACGATCACCGGCCAGCCGGCAAATCATCTCACCGCCGCGCCGGGATGCTTGGAAGGCCCGGAATTCGGTTTTGCCTAGCCGCTTAGCCCAATATGGCGCGAGCATGCAGTGCGCGGCACCGGTCACGGGGTCTTCCGGAATGCCCTTAGCTGGAGCAAAGTAGCGGCTGATGAAGTCGTATGTGCCGTCGCCCGCTGCGGTCACGATAACTCCAGGTCTACCCATGCGAGCAACGGCGGGCATCTCGGGAACAAGTTTGCGCACGGCGTGTTCATTCTCCAGAACTGCCATGTAGTTAAACGAGTTGCCCCACACCTCCAGAGGAACGGCACCAAGAGCTTCCGCCAAACCGCTGGGGGCGGTGATCTCCTGGGACGGGCGCGTAGGGAGGTCCATAACGTAACCCGCACACGAACGACTCACGGTCAGTGCTCCACTTGCCGAATGGAAAACGACTCGGTCGCGTCCAACCTCCAACCGCTCCATGACCACCGCAGCGCTGGCTAGGGTTGCGTGGCCGCACAGGGGTACCTCGATTCGCGGCGTAAACCAGCGAAGGCGGTAGTCGCGGCCCTCAGGCACGAGAAAAGCAGTCTCAGAGAGATTGTTTTCGGCAGCAATAGCCAGCATCGTCGCGTCCGAAGGAAAACGGCTCATCGGCATCACCGCTGCGGGATTTCCAGTAAACCGGCGGCTTGTGAATGCGTCAATTTGGTAAATCGGCGCCCGCATGAATCATAGATAGTACAAGAACGTTCGACGTCGAGAAGAGGCGCATCTCTTCCGTGTGAAGCACCTTGCGGTTTGTCGGCAACACTTCCTGATCCGATAAGCTGAGGATTGCTCGTCACCCGGAAGCAATCCTCTTCCTGAACGAGTACGATTGGTAACCTGCGCAGTGAGCCGCGTGCAATATCGCTTCCGGCGCCGACCGGGGCACGGACGTGTCTTAGTTGCTGCGTAAATTGACATTGCGATAACCGGGAGTCCCCAGTGTCACGACTTGTTCTAAGCTTTGCGTTCTTAATCAGCGTGACGTCTGGCTCTGATCCGGCCATTACCCAAACTCCGACTCCGGGCGCCGCACGCCCGGCGGCGCCAACTCGTGAACCCAGCACGCCCGGCTACGTAAAAGCGAAGGAACTACCGGATGGAACCATCCCTTCGCCAAAGGAAGATGGGAATTTCATCATTGGCCCCACCCACAATGCCGCGCCGGAAATGGCTGCGAACGAAAGAGTGCCTAAGGGTGACGTCTTTGCATTCACGATGGAATCCAAAGACAGCAAGATCTATACCGGCATCGCGCGCGAGCCCAACACCTTCGCCGTGCCGGACCCAGCGGACCCGAACAAGGTGATCGTGAACAGCTATCCTGCTCCTTACACACGACGGATAGGGGTGTACGTTCCCAAACAATACGTCCCCGGCACGGTGGCACCGTTCATCGTTGGGGCGGATGGACCTGACCCGAGTTTGTTCGCCGCACTCGACAATCTGATCGCCGGGCATCGCGTGCCGGTGATGATTGCGATCTCCATCGGCAACGGTAGCGGCGACGCCCAGGGCAGCGAGCGGGGACTGGAATACGACACGATGTCCGGGCTCTATGCGGAGTTCGTGGAGAAAGAAGTGCTGCCTATGGTGGAGAAGAAATATAACGTAAGGCTCACCAAGGATCCCGACGGGCGAGCGACCACGGGTTGCAGCTCAGGCGGAGCCGCCGCGATGGCGATGGCTTGGTATCACACCGATCTCTACCACCGTGTTCTGAGCTACTCGGGCACCTTCGTGTACCAGCAGTGGCCGTACAACCCTGACACCCCGCACGGCGCATGGGAGTTCCATGAAACCCTCATTCCCAACAGCCCGAAGAAGCCGCTGCGTATCTGGATGGACGTCGGCGATCGAGATCTTCTTATCACCCGCGACAACTATCACGACTGGGTCCTCGCCAATGAGCGCATGGCCAAGGCTCTAGCCGACAAGGGGTATCCTTACCAGTTTGTCTTTGCGAAAAACGCTGGTCACTGCGACCCCGCCGTGAAGGCACAGACCCTGCCCCTGGCATTGGAGTATTTATGGCAGGGGTACGCGCCGAAAAAGTAAACCAGCCCCACAAGGTGTGAGCTTGCGGCTTGAGGCCCGATTCGGCGCCGCGGACCCGAATGGCTTGGTTCTCGACATTGCGGACAAAGATCTCCGGAAGGTAGCGTAAAACGGAGGGATCGTGATCTCCGGACGAGTGGTCGGCTAACCGGAAGTTAAAACCCCCTGGCCGGCTTCACGTATTTTGCTCGATTCCGTCTTGTGTTCACACAGCACGCGGTTGTTTACGGCCGCCCATGTTCATAAGTCGCGGTCTTCTCACACGTTTTCGTCTACCTTGCCCTGCGTCTTGTTCCCTGGGACCCATGTGGGTGATAAGCGTGGCCCGCATGATTGAATCGGTAGCCGCCCGCTATAGCGCCTTGTCGGCGACCACGCCGATGTTGGCTACCGTCTCACCCTTCTTCATCGAAGGTACGGCGCAGACATAGAGGACCACCCCGCTCGACCGCGCACGCGCTTCCCACACCGTCTTGCCGAACAGATCGGTGACGTAGCGATTTTCATGCCTCGTTGGCACCCGGCTGATCCGGGGCGAGTGCGTCCCGGTCTCGGAGACCGGCCTTCTCATCTCATCTGATTTCAACAGTTATTCCATCAATCCCCATTACGTGAATGGTTCCAAAGGGACAATCGCCAGAAGTTCGGGAGTGTGGATCTCTCAAGGCGCGCCAATCAGCCCCTATGGATGCGACATACTGGACGAATAATGGTTGGCGACCAATCGCCAGCGCCCTTGCTGCTTTACCCACACTCTGGTAAAGCGAGTGTCGTGGGGAACTGCGTTGCCTTTATCTTGCCCATTCATTGTTGAGCGGCCAGTCTCTACCGCCGCATTTCCATAAACTCGCACTTGAACGTCATCGGTGGTTATGGACTGAAATTTCAAATTACCTGACGTGAAATCTGAAATCACCTGCGGCTTATTTCGCACTGTCCCACTCGGCCCGACACCGATGAAATCATCAGCGTAGATCCGTTCTAACGCCGCCGCATCCGCGTGGATCTGTGCTTGTATGCGTTCGTTGTCCAGTTTCCTGATGGCCTGCTCAACCAACCTTTTTGGATCTCTGATCGCGCCATGCTCTTGCCCTGAGGCGAGGGCGGCCACCGAAAAAGTCACGACGGCTATGGCGAATATTTGTCTCATGAAGAGCCACTTTAAATGATTGCGCTTAGACTGCCCAGGTAGACGGGGACGAAACGGGGATTTTGATTGGAGCATTTCCGCTGGATTCTCCCGCCCCGCAACTTAAGGTGCTGAAAGCGTCAATTGGCGAAATATCGCCATGACACGCAATATCAAAAGGCGCCCACTTTTACAGTAAGGTGTGAGTCGTGTGAACACCACCCTTACCGAAAAGGAGCGCCTCTATGAATCAAGAGAAGTATATCGGCAGGGACGTTCATGCCGCCACCATTTCCGTTGCGGTGAAGAATGCCCAGGGCAAGCTGCTCATGGAATGCGTGCTGGAAACTAAGGCAGCCACGATTCTGGAGTTCATTCAAGGACT
>DASRDJ010000081.1:0-19036 GCA_035652655.1 Terriglobales bacterium | reverse complement strand
TCTGTTAAGAGTTTCGGCTGCTCCCAGGCCGCAAAGTGCCCGCCTTTGTCGAGCTTGTTGTAGTGGATCAGTTTGGGATATGCCTGCTCTGCCCAGCTTCGCGGAGCGGGATAGAGTTCGTCAGGAAAGACGCTCACGGCAACCGGGATGGAGACGCCTTTGGCATTGAAGTACCCGAGCTTTCCCCAATTCTCCCAATAGAGACGGGCGCCAGACAGCGCGGTGTTCGTCAACCAGGTGATGGTGATGTTGTCGAGGATGTCGTCGCGCGTGAGGCCCTCCGACTTTCCCTCAAAGACGCGCGCGATCAGTTCATAGCTGCGAGCGTCGTGATCAAGGAAATAGGCAGCCAGGCCGACCGGTGAGTCCGCGATTCCGTATAGCGTCTGCGGTCGCAGCCCCATCTGGAACCCGTAGGCGATTCCCTTTTGATAGACGAACTGCAAACGCTCGTAGGCGAGCTTCTCATCGGCGGAGAGGCCCGCAGGCGCCGGTGCCCCGGAAAAAGCTGCTTTGTCGATTTCGTTTGGAAAGATGCCCGGCATGTTGCTGTGAATGCCGAGCAACTCCGGAGCCGCCTGCACGCCCATTTGATCGACAACCACTGCACCCCAATCGCCGCCTTGCGCCACAAATTGCGTGTATCCGAGGCGCTTCATTAACTCGACCCAGGCCCGCGCGATGTGGGCGAGATCCCACCCCGTAGTGGTCGGTTTGCCTGAATAGCCGTAGCCCGGCAAGGACGGGATGACCAGGTGGAACGCATCGGATGCATTTCCGCCATGTGCGGTGGGATTGGTCAGCGGATCGATGATCTTCATCTGTTCGATGATTGAGCCGGGCCATCCGTGCGTGACGATCAAGGGCAATGCATTTTCATGCTTCGAACGAACGTGAATGAAATGAATGTCGAGCCCATCGATCTCGGTGATGAATTGAGGCAGGGCACTGAGACGCGCCTCTATCTTGCGCCAGTCGTACTCTGTCCCCCAATAGCGCGCGAGCGCCTGCATAGTTGCAAGCTGCACGCCCTGCGTTGCATTGCTTACGGTTTCTCGTTCCGGCCACTTGGTCGCGTTGATGCGTCTTCGCAATTCGCTAAGTTCCGCCTCCGGCACACTCACGGTAAACGGACGAATTGCTGTCTTGTCAGCTGCCTGCTTGCGGTCTGATGTAGCAACATTCTGGTTCATGGTCTTTCCTCGTTCTGAGAAATTCGGAAGGTTTTGGCTCTGAGTCGAGCCAACGATTGAGGTTCAGCCGGACAACTTGGTGATGGCCCTCAATTCTACGCGCCCACTCGGTGACTTTTGTTAACAGCTGATTACAATGGGAGCATTTTCGTAGCGCCGGCATCTTGCCGGCAGTCGTGAGGGCGTCTCGCCCTCGCACGAGGCTGATTACCAGCAGGCTGCTACGTTTACATTGTGTTTTGTTCCATGCAATGGAGGGCAGCGTGCCTCCGCATCTCACGACGAAAATCGCAGCAACAAAGCGCCTCTGCTGACAGAATCCCCCCATCTGGCGATGCTATAATTTCCGCCCCAAGGGGCGGCAGCGCACGTTAACAGTCACCCCACCTCCCTCTGAATTTCTTGCTGTAAAGCATCGCAGCAAACTTGAGATCACTATGTCCAAACGCCCAGTGCTGTGCCTGGCCCTCCTTCTGGTTCTGATCGGTGGACTGCGGGCGCAAGACGAGAAGAAAGTAAAGAAAGTCCTCAAGAACGCAGACGTCGTTCTAATGACGCAGAACCATTTCGACGACGACACGCTGATCAAAGTCATCGACGTGTCCGAGAGCGACTTCGATGTGTCCACCGATGCGCTCGTAGAGTTGATGAAGCAAGGCGTTACTTCCAACGTCTGCCGCGCCATGCTCGCCGCGACGCGCAAAAAACGAAACGCGCTTCAGGCGTCGAATCCCGAGCCGGCTCCCGCAGCCCCGCCGTCCGGTCTGGCGAATTCTTCTGCGGCCGAACCCGCAGCTAGTGCCTCCGCCGAACCTGATCCCAATTTCGCAGCGCGGTCATCAAATAGCTCCGCCGTTCCGAATTCCACAACAGCAACGGTCTCTGCACCCCCAAGCGTCAGTGCGAACAATCCGACGCCCAGCTCTCCTCCCTCAGTGCGCCCCGCTCCGAATCCCGGCATGTACGCGCCAGGCGCCATGGGCGTCCATCCCCAGCAGCTGGCTGCACTGCAGGCGCAAATGGCCTCGATGGGAATGGGCGGCATGATGCCGGGCCTCGGGGGCATGGGCATGGGAGGCATGGGATCGTTCTCCATGAACTACTCTCCCGAGCAAATGCCGCATGTGTTTCGCAAGATTTCGCCCAGCCCGGGCAAGCAGGAAATCTCGCCCTCCATGGCGCAGATCGGACAGTCGAAGTTCAAAGGCGGGATGGGTGCCGGCGGCATGGCTCTGCGCAATCTCGCCACCGAAGGCTTGAGTTTTGCCGCCATGGGCGCGGGGCCGGGCGGCATGATGGCCATGTCGGCTTTCTCCATGGCCTCCGGCTTTATGCCGGGCATGCGTCCAGGTGCTCCAAAGATCACGTATGTTTGGGGTCTGCCCGGAAGAACGTCCGCCCACCACATGGAAGACACCGATCCCATCTTTGAGCTGACCTATGGCGACATCCCCGGCGTTGATCCCGATGCCTATGAGCCCGCGGTGCTCAAGCTGGTTCAGACCAAGGACAACTACCGCCTGGTAGGCGCCACGCAAATGAAGATGACCGCTAAGAACATGCGGAGCGGCGCTGGACCTGAAAATGGCAAATGGATTTCTGAAGACCGCTGGCCTTCGCACTGCAACAAGGAAGATCGCGGCTTCTATGTTCTGCGCGTCGACGCGCCCCTCGAACCCGGCGAGTACGCAGTTGTCTTGCGTCCCGTGAAAGGCCACAAAGACGCGTCTTCCGGACTAGGCGGCCACGCTCAGGTCTTCTATTCGGTCTGGGATTTCAGCGTTCCGGGAGCCATTTCCGACGCCGGCAACCGCAAGAAGCATAAGTAATTTTACCTAGCCACTCGTCGCCGGACCCGCCAAGAATCGATGGCAATGCTCCATCTCTTCGAACCGGTCACGTTCACGAAGCATCTATCCTTTGCGGGAAACTATCCTCACCATCCAGGAGGCATCATGCAAAAACGCAAACTCGGAAAAAGCAACCTCGAAGTTTCCGCTATCGGACTTGGCTGCATGGGCCTCAGCTTTGGCTACGGGCAGCCGGTCGACAAGCAGCAGGGGATCGCGCTGATCCGGGCAGCGTTCGATCGCGGCGTGACTTTCTTCGATACCGCCGAGGTCTACGGCCCTTTCACCAACGAAGAACTCGTAGGCGAGGCGCTCGCGCCTTTTCGCGACCAGGTGGTGATTGCCACCAAGTTTGCTTTCAAAATCGATGCCAATGGCAAGCAGGCCGGGCTAGATAGCCGCCCCGATCACATCAAGGAAGTCGCTGAAGCGTCGCTCAAGCGCCTTAAAACCAATGTTATCGACTTGTTCTACCAGCACCGAGTGGATCCCAATGTGCCGATCGAAGACGTAGCCGGAGCCGTGAAAGACCTGATCAAGCAGGGCAAGGTAAAACACTTCGGGCTTTCGGAGGCGGGCGTGCAGACCGTTCGTCGCGCGCACGCGGTTCAGCCAGTGACTGCGCTGCAGAGTGAGTATTCGCTGTGGTGGAGAGAACCCGAGGCAGAGATGATCCCGACTCTCGAGGAGCTCGGAATCGGGTTCGTCCCGTTCAGCCCGCTGGGCAAAGGCTTTCTCACAGGCAAGATCAGCGAAGACACCCAGTTTGAGAAGAACGACTTCCGCAACATCGTCCCGCGCTTTACAACAGAAAATCGCAAGGCGAATCAGGCGCTCGTCGATTTGATTGGCAAGTTTGCGCAACAGAAGAAAACGACGCCCGCACAAATTGCGCTCGCCTGGTTGCTTGCGCAAAAGCCGTGGATTGTGCCGATCCCGGGTACCACGAAGATCGCAAGGCTCGAAGAGAATCTCGCAGCCGTCAACGTGCAACTTTCACCCGACGATCTCCGAGAACTGGCGTCCATTGCCGCCAAGATCCCGGTGCAGGGCGCTCGTTATCCCGAGGAGTTGCAGAAACTGGTGGGCCGCTGAACAAACATCAACCAGGGCACGGTCAGCGGATCAGCCTAATACTGCCACGTCACCCCGGGATACAAACTCGGCACCCGATACGCGCGATACGCGTACAGCGGCACGGGAGCGATATCCATTTTCCAGATGATTTGCGGCGAGGAGGTTTGAGTGACCTCCTGCACTTCCGATGCGAGATTCGCGACTGGGAACAGGCCGGGCGCGTTCATGTCGAACTCGATATTTCCGTTGGGCAGTTGGTTAACGCTTCCGCCCCAGATCGAAAGGTATCCCGGCAAAGCCTGCCAGGATAAGTCGGCCACCTTCGCGCCTTCGTCGAGTTGGAAAACCTGCGCGCGCGAGTAACAGGGATTCGGCGCATTCGCCGCCGGGTTCGTGCAAAGCGTACCACTCGTATCCAGCACGCGAGCATCCCCGTTGTCCCACAGCACCAAACTCGTCTGCGACCCGTTCTGGCCGATCACCGAAGGAAAATGCTGGTACGAGAACCACAGGCTCGGATCGTCGCCCTGTTTGAGCGCGAAATCCCCTTGATAGCCGAGTTTCCACAACACGTTCCCCGAGCCTTGGCCGTTGTTGTAGTCAATTTTAATGACCCACGACTGGTGCCGCAGCGACAGCAGCAGGTTGCCGTCCTCGGGCGAATAGACGACCGCATTGCCGTGCGTCCAGTCCGGCAAGCCATTGAGGTGGCGGTTCACATCCAGATGATCGAACGCGGACCACGCCCACACCGGATTCCAATTCTCGTCGAGATCCACGATCGCATCGCCCAGCACCTGCGTGGTCCCGGGATAGCCCGGTAAATCCGTAAAGCCCTGAAATAAATTCCCCAGCACGATGAGGTGGCCGTTGTCCATCGGCAACACGTCATGATGAAAGCCCGTAATCACGAAACTGAAGCCGGCCTGTTGCATCTTCTGCGCGAGGACTCCGGTATCCATCTCGCGCACGGTAGCGCCAGCCAGATCGACTTCGCGCAAGACCGTTCCGGCAGTCACACTGCGAGTGATGCTGAAAATCAAGTGCCCGTTCGGAAGCAACTTCATGGTGTAGGGCGCGTTGCCATCGGCAGTGCCAACGTCGTAATACCAGATGGGATGGCCGTCGCGATCCGTGAAGAACGCCTGCAGAGCGTGGGAATCGGGCGCGAAAATATTCACCAGTTCGATTCCCGGACTTTCCTGGGACGAGAGCGCAGGGTCCGGACGTGCAATCGAAATCGATGGAAACGGAGTCGCCGGAAGCGCACCGGTCGTAAACGTCTGGTCCGCGCTGTTCACGGTCGCGCCGGAACACTCGAGGGTGGCTCGCATGTGATAGGTGGTGGAGGCGCGCATTCCCGCCACCAGAAAATTCACGGTCGCGTGCTTGCCGGGGATCGGCTGCCATGACGTGCTGCGCCCGTAGGAGGTGTCAGTACCGAACTCCACCATCGCCCGCCCGGCGCAGGCCGCGTTCATGTAGTAGCGGGCCACCAGCGGATTCCCCGTGCTCGCGATGGACGTTCCCGGCGGCGCGAGCGTCAACTCTCGGGAGACTCCGCAACCCAGCCCCATTCCTGAGATCGCGAAAAGGGTGGCTGTGTAAAGAGCTTTGGAAATTTTTAGGTCTCTCATCGTTTTCGTGCTGACTGAGACATCCGCGGCCTTAGACGCAAACTGGCCCCCTACAGTTGTTCGGGTAGCCGTTACAATCTTTGCCATGCCCGACGTCACCAACCCCCGCCTGGAACGCGTGCTCCAGCAACTCCGGCTCTACGAGCACCCTCTGCTGAGTTTCAGCGCCCATCCCAAGGGCGACGGCGTCGAGGTCAGCATTCAGTTGGAGCACTGTACGGTACCGGTCCACACTTACCTTTACGAGATGCACCCCCGCGACTTGGACCATCCGCAGTTCGAATGGCAGTTCCAGCGCCAGCTTTACGACGCGCTGCACGACTACCTGGTCGAGATGTTCATCCGTACGCCGCAGGACCGTGTGGACCGGCGCGAGCGCGGCTTGTGACCCTGAGACAGAAGATCGAGCAGGAGATCCGTGAGCACGGACCGATTCCCTTCTCGCGCTACATGGAGTTGTGCCTCTATGATCCGGAGTTGGGCTATTACTCGCGTGCCGCCGAGAAGTTCGGCAAGGGCGGCGACTTCTACACCTCCAGCGACGTGCACGCCGTCTTCGGCCGGTTACTCGCGCGTCAGTTCGAAGAAATGTGGCGCGCCCTCGGCTCGTCCGCCCAAATCGAAGTGCTCGAACTCGGCGCGGGCCGCGGCTTGTTCGCGCAGGATGTGCTTGATTGGTCGGAGAAGAAATTTCCTGATTTCTTCCGGGCACTGCACTACACGCTGGTGGAGAGGTCGCCGTCGTTGCGGCAAAAGCTCGAAAACAACTTTCGCGACCGGATTACTGCTGCGAAAGTCAGCGTGCTGCCTAAGAACGAGACCTCGTACGACGACGTCCCATACGTGCACACGCCGTCCCGGACGGGCGAGGACGCCCGTCGCTCCATCGACGCCGTTAATCCCTCTTCGCCCAGGACGATTGCTGCAGATCTTCCTAACTCCCATCAGCAACGCGAGCGGGATCAGCAGCATGAGCGAGAGGGACAGGACAAACGCGAAGGACAGCATGAACAGCAGGGACAGCACGAATGGGAAGGGCACGGCTTCAGCCGTGCCGAAAAGTCCAAAAGATTGGGGAGGGCTTTAGCCCCTGAGGTCCCGATCATCGTCTTCGCCAACGAATTCTTCGACGCCCTTCCCGTGGAGATTCTTTCGCAGAAAGGCTCTCTGCGCATTTCCACGCACGACGGACGATTCTTCGAAGAATGGTCTACCCCGGCCGCCAAAGAATTGGAATTCCTCGACCGACATGGAGTTTATCCAGAGGGCGAGGTCCGCACCGAAGTTTCGGTGCTCTCCCAAACCATCATGGCGCGCATCGCCGCAACCATCGAGCGTGGATTTTTGATCGCCATCGATTACGGATACACGCGCGAACAACAACTCGCCGGACGGCACCTCGATACGCTTATGACCTACCAACGCCACTCCGCGACGCCAGACCCCTACGCCGCCCCGGGCGAGCAGGACATCACCGCGCACGTCAACTTCACCGCGCTGGCCTCCGCCGCGCACCAAGGCGGCATGGAAACCTACAGACTGCTGACGCAATCGCAATTTCTGATGGGCATCGGAGAAAGCACGCAGTTTGAGGATGCGTTCGAAGACTGTCGACTGCCCCAGGAGCGCGCCAAAGTGGCGTTGCAGTTGAAGCATCTGATCATCCCCGAGGGAATGGGAGAAACTTTTCAAGTGATCGTGGCGAGCAAAGGAGTCGATGCAACGGTTCCTGAGAAATTGACAGGCCTAGGTTTCGGAATGTAGCGCGGGCGCCCTCGCCCGCGAAATGCTGGGTGCGGGACGGGTTCGTGATCGAGGAAGATCGCAACTCTTGTTGGTTCGTGACGGCTTGACCACACCGCCTTTTCCACGGACGCGGGCGGGGCGCCCGCGCTACAACTTCTTACTGTCTCAATTTGATTCTCTATGAGCTAAGTTGTTGAAAGCTCGTGGAGGCCGGTTTCTACCCCAAACAACAGCCGTGACCATCGCATAGAATGCCATTTAATCGCGTTTTCAGGTCCCTGGAGCGATGATCGAGGGCGGGAGCAAGTTCAGGACCACCGGCTCTTCAGAACGCAGCCACAAGTCACCCAGCGAGAGACGTTATCTTATAGTTACAAGAAGGTGGTTCGGCAGTCGCAAGCCCTCAGCCCAAAACTTAAGGTGACAAGACCGGCAACGGTTGACGACTGCTGACTGACGACTCGCGCTTACGCCCCTGGCGCGGTCTGCTTCTCGCGTTCATAGGGCTTCTGGATATATTTTCGCGCTTCGTCCCCGGCGCCCTGGGTGTTGTCGTTGGTTTGCAGGGCCTGGCGGTATTCGTTGACGGCGCGTTCGCGCTGCCCCGTGATGTCAAAGATCTTGCCGAGTTGAATGTGGCTCCAGACTTCGGTCCAGCGCGGCTCGCCGTCGCCGTTCAGGCATTCGCGATAGGCATTGGCAGCCGACTGGTAGTTGCGCTGCAGAAAGAAGACCTCGGCCACGCGATAGTGCGCGAGTGAGGAATTCTTGTTGGCGTCCAGCGCCTTGTTGAACTCGACGAGCGCGGCGGCCAGATCGCCCTGCTGCACCAGAGCCTGTCCACGAGTGATGGAGGCGCGCATGCGCACCTCGCTGGAGTTCTTGAGCACTCGGTCGTCGGGATCGACCGAGATGCGGCGCGGCTTGCCGAAGGTCTCGATCGTGAAGGGCGAATTTGTGCCCACGACTTCGACACGCTTTTCTTCAGTTTTGCCGTCGGTGTCGATTTTCAGGTCTACCGGCATCCTGAACAGGTCGAGGTCCTGCGAGATTTCTCCGACAACTCGAAAGCCCTTATTGCTACCGAGGCGATAGACGGTGTACTTGGTCTTAAACTCGGGCGCACCGGTCGAATCGAGCCACTGCGTGAAGAACCAGGTCAACTTGTCGCCATTCTCTTTTTCGGCGACTGTCTGAAAATCCGCAATGCTTGCTGACTTTCCCGCGTACTGGGTCGCGAAGGTGCGCATGATCTTGTAATACTTCACGTCGCCCACCACCCAGCGCAACATGTGGACGATCATCGCGCCCTTGTCGGTGACCAGCGTCTGGAACTCGGGCGAGAACACATCGAGTTTGTTGGCGCTCGAAAGCGGCACCGTGTCGTAGGCCAGTGCGCCCACCGACATATCCTTTACGGCTTCGTCGAGCCCCATCGTGCCAGCAGCCTGCTCCACATACATGGCTTCCGAATAACGCGAGAAGCCGTCGCTCAGCCACCAGTCTTCCTTGGTCGCGGGGCTGACCGAGCATCCCCACCACTGGTGCGCAATGGTGTTGGCGAGCAGGCGGTAGTTGGTTTTATCGCTGATGGCGCGGCTCGCCATGCCAGCAATTTCCGGCGCCCAGGTTGTAGGCACGGTATCGTCGGGCAATTCAACCACACGGAGCGTGGGCGAGGGCAGCGGTCCGAACGACGTGATGTAGTACGTGAACTCTTTCAGAGCCGCGTCGGTATAGGCCGGCGCCAGCTTCTGGTGCATCGGCTTGAAGAACACGTGCAGGTCAACGCCCGCGTCTTCACTTTTTGTTTCCTGAAAAACTCCCGCGATAATCGTTCCGGGAAAACTCGGGCGGTCGCTCACAAATGTGTAGGTCTTGCCTGCGACCGCGGTTGGAGACTTTTTCGCCGGAGCGCTATCAGTGACAGTCATCTTGCCACTGCCGATCGCGAGCATGTGCGACGGAATCGTGACGCTGATGGTCGACGTGAATCGATTCAGGCCGTAGCCGTTCACAGGAAACCAGCGGCCAGCGTAGAGCAGATAGCTGGTGTCGTCTCCAATCGAGGCGAGTTTCAAACCTTGGACCGGGCTTTCGTCGGCGGAATTGAGGACGCCTTCGTACTCGAAAGTCAGTGTAGTGCTCTGATCCTTGGTGAGACCAGCAGTCAGCGGGATGCGGACGCTGGAGTCCTGAGTCACGCGCTCAGCGGACAGCGTCTTGTTGTTCGCGTCGGTGACTTTGGTGAGGCGGAGCGCGTTGTTCAGTTCGAAAGTGACGACGCTCAGGTCGTCGAGCGCCGTGAACTTTACTTTGGCCTTGGCGCTCAGCTTGTGCTGGTGCGGATTAAGTTCGGCCTCGATCTGATAGTCGTCCACGCGCACGCGCGTCTTTTCCGCCGCCCAGGCCGGCAGAGTCACGCAAAACAGCAAAAGTACAAGGCATAGCAACAGGGCGGGGCGGAAGCGCCTACAGTTCAAAGCAATCTCCTGGATCAATCCTTGTATTCTATGATGAAGATTCTGAACCAAAAGATGCTGGCGGTACAAGGGTTAAGGGTTTCTACAGCGTTTAACCGCAAACTTCGCAAAGAAAAGGCCGCAAAAGCACGCTAAGAAGTCCCGTTCAGGCAATGCCGCGGGGCTTCAGGATGCTCGTTCCGCGATCTTTGCGATCCCTTGGCGGCCTTTGCGGTGTGCCATCAACTCAAGAATCGAGCCCGCAGCCCGTTCCGCGGCCGGGCGGGAATCGCCTGAATCCGGGGATCGCAACAGAGCCTTTACCCGGGTTAATCCTTCCAGCATTGTCCTGCGAGCGGTCCCGTCCGAGATTAACTCCTTCAAGCGGGCAACGACTCGTTCGGCGGTGAAATCGTCCTGCACCAGTTCCGGAACGACTTTCTCTCCAGCGATGAGGTTGACCATCGCAAAGTACGGCACGTTGATGCGCGGCTTGCCAAGCGTATAGGTCAGCGCGGAAACGCGGTAGACCATGACGAAGGGAGTCGCCATCATGGCCGCCTCAACGGTCGCGGTGCCGCTCGCGACAATCGCCGCGCGGGCGTGATGCAGCGCAGGCAGAGACTGGGAGACCAGAGTGATGCCTCGGCCGCGGGTGCTTTCTTCAAGAAGCTCCCGATCAAGCGTGGGCGCTACCGGCAGCAAGAATTCGAAGCCTGTGCCAAGAAGAGTCGCCGCATCGAGCATAGTAGGGAGGTTCATGCGAACTTCCTTCACGCGGCTGCCCGGCATGATCGTGATCCAGCATTTGTTCAGGTCGAGGTTATATTGCGCCGCGTAGGCTTCGCGCGTGATCGCCGGCGGAGGCAACTCGGCGAGGGGATGTCCGACAAACGACGCGTCCACTCCGCGCTCACGATAGAACTGCTCTTCGAAGGGAAAGATCACCAGCGCCTTGCTCACATACTTACGCAGCAAGCGCACGCGTCCCTGACGCCATGCCCAGAATTGCGGGGCGACGTAGTAGACCACGGGAATGCCGCGCTTCTTCATCTGCCGCGCGACGCGCCAGTTGAAGGCGGGCGAGTCGATGACGATGGCGAGATCGGGCTTCCTGCGATCAGCTTCGGCGATCAGCCGGTTGAACAGGCCGTAGATTTTTGGGAGATGGCCGAGGATTTCGGTGATGCCGACGACGGCGAGGTCGCACGCGTCCACGATGGTCTCGCAGCCGGCTTCTCGCATGCGGTCGCCGCCGACGCCGAAAAACTCCAGAGTGGGGTCATGGCCGCGAAGGGCGCGGATGAGCTCCGCGCCGTACATTTCGCCCGAAGCTTCTCCGGCGGAGATCAGGATGCGCACCGGGGTATTGTAAAGGGTAGTGGAGCGGCAGGCGTCCCGCTCGCCGGACGGACGAGACGCACGTCCTTCGTCGTTCGTTCGTCCTCTAGAAGCGTTAAGTTAATCGTCGGCGCTGGCTGTGACCTCAGGAGTCTTCGTAGAAACCGGAATTTCCTGATCTTTGTATTGCAACTGGTAGAGCTTGTAATAGACCCCGCGATTGGCGAGCAATTGCTGGTGGGTCCCCATTTCGCGGACCTTGCCTTTGTGCATCACGATGATCTTGTCGGCGCGCTGAATGGTCGAGAGGCGGTGCGCGATGATGAGCGATGTGCGGCCCTGCACCATGCGGCTGAGTGCGTCGCGCACCCGGAACTCCGTCTCGGTGTCGACGCTCGAGGTGGCCTCATCGAGAATCAGCACCTGCGGGTTGTGGGCGAGGGCGCGGGCGAACGAGATCAACTGCTTCTGTCCGGTGGAAAGCGTCGAGCCCCGCTCCCGCACTTCTTCGGCGAAGCCGCCCGGCAGCGTGCGGATGAAGTCGGCGAGATTGACTTCCTCGGCGGCGCGCTCAACATCACGATCATCAATCCAGTCTGAACCTAGCCGGATGTTTCCTCCCACCGTACCCGAGAATAGGAACGGATCCTGCAGTACAACGCCAAAACGGCGTCGCAGATCGTTCAGGTCCATCTGCTTGATGTCGACGCCGTCGATCCGGATCGCGCCCCTCTGCACGTCGTAAAAGCGCAGCAATAGCGAGATGAGTGTAGTTTTGCCCGCGCCAGTGTGGCCCACCACCGCGATGGTCTCGCCTGGATCGAGCGCGAATGAAACATCGCGCAGCACCCAGTCGGGATTGCCGGCAGAAGATGCGTCGCCCGAGTCGGACGTCGTTGCGCTCTTGGCCAGCGAGTCTGTCGCTGTGCCACGCACGCCGTACGTGAACCAGACATGATCAAACTCGATACGGCCCGGGCCTTCTGGCTTCTTCGTTACGGCGGGAGAAGTGATGTCGACTGGCGTGTCAAGCAACTTAAAGATGCGCTCGGCCGAAGCCATCGCCGACTGCAGGATGTTGTACTTGTCGCTGAGATCCTGGATGGGCCGGAAGAATCTTTGCGCGTACTGCATGAACGCGACCAGCGTTCCGATCGTCGCAAGGTTGCGGACGACGTCGCCGCCACCAATCCAGATGAGCGCCGCGGCTGCGACCGCCGAAAGAATTTCGACGACCGGATAGTACACGGCGTAAGCCATGATGGCGTCTTTGAACGCCTCCATATGGCTGGCATTGATGTCGGAAAACTGGCGGTAGGCGCGCTTCTCGCGATTGAACAACTGCAGGACGAGCATGCCCGACACTGCTTCCTGCAGGTAGGAATTGATGCGGGCGATGGCGACGCGAATCCGACGATAGGAATCGCGCACCTTCACGCGGAAAATCATCGTCGCCCAGAAGATGATGGGGAGCACGGCGAACGTGATCAGCGCCAGCTTCCAGTTCATGCGCATCATGATTACGATGATGCCGAGCAGCACAAACACATCCTCGAAGATCGAGACCACGCCCGCCGTGAACATTTCGTTCAGCGCGTCGACGTCACTGGTGACGCGTGTGACCAGGCGGCCGACCGGATTGCGGTCGTAGAAACCAATGTGCATGCGCTGCAGGTGGCGAAAGATCTGGCTGCGCAGGTCGAACATCACCATCTGCCCGGTCCACTGCATGTAGTAGGTCTGCAGGAAATCGCAGAAAAAGCTGAACACGAGCGTTCCGACATACAGGGCGGCGAGTTGCGCAATGCCTTGCAGGGGTGCCGAGCTCAGCCAGCGATCGAGATAGGAATGCGATGTGGCAACGTGAGAAAGATACTTGTCGATGGCGGTCTTGGTGAGAAATGGGCCGAGCACGTCGAGGACGGCTTTGAAAATAATGGCACTCAGGGCCACCATCACCTGCCACCAATAGGGCCGGAGATAGGTAAGCAGGCGCCGCATCAGGCGGCCGTCGTACGCTTTTCCCAGTACCTCTTCTTCCTGATTCGCCATAGGCTACGTGATCAAGAGTAATAGATGGTTTGAACTGGAGCAAAGATGGAAAAAGGCGGGGAGCTGCGAGACACGAGCTTTGAGCCACGAGCGAGCTTGGTCTGTGCCGGTACGCCGAGTTCTTGCCTGCGGCGAGTTCGGAGGGAGTGCACAGGTCCTTCACTGCGGTTCGCCTGGCGCCTGACTTCGTTCAGGATGACAAGGCATCGGAGGCTCGGAATTTCAGGCTGAGGCGGCCTCTCAGTTCGTTAGATCGCAGCTCGTTGGGTCGAAGCTCGCGGCTCGTAGCTCGCGGCTCAGCGCTCACCGCGTCTTCAGCTCGAGCTTGGGCGGGGGCAGGCAGTTGTTTCGGGCAATTTCTTCACGGAGTTTCACGCGATTCTTTGCCTTGCGCAGTTCTTCCAGCCACCCGAGCAGCGGGACAACACTGTCGTGGAAAGATTCCCACGACTGCGGAGTCGGAAACGTCAGATTCTGCCAGCGGCCCGGACGGTGCACGCTCAGGATGACTTGCACGCTGGCCCCGGCGGATGCGGGTTTCAGTCCTTTGTCGTCAGCCAGGTCAAACAACTCGTTGGCGGAAAGGAAATGCTCCACGCGCTGCAACTCTGGCGTCGCAAGCATGCCTTCGGATACATCCGTCTTCTGCGCGGTCTCGCGCTCGAAATGGTATTGCCCGTCGCCGCGCACCAACACGCAGATGTTTTCGTAGGTGTGGGCGTGGACCAGCCGCATGAGATACGAGGGTGCGGTCGAGCTGTCCTGCGCGCGCAGCGGGGACCCGAATGTCACGGACACGAGAAGGAGCAGCCTCAACCCACGCTTGCGCACAATGGGCGGATTTTAGCGAGGCGATGTCGGAAGGGCTACGGTTTCTAGGCGGCCAGAGGTGACCGACGTAACACGATGGCCGAATTTTTTGACCCGAAGCCCACGCAATTGCAAATGGCGTGCTGCACGTCGGCCTTGCGCCCGGGCTCGGGCACGTAGTCGAGATCGCAATGCGGGTCGGGCTTCTCGAGATTCATCGTGGGCGGAATGCTTCCCTGCTCCATTGCAATCAGCGTGGCTGCCATTCCGGCCGCGCCGCATGCGCCTTGCGCGTGGCCGATCTGCGACTTCAGCCCCGACATAGGAATGCTACGGGCGGCATCGCCCAACGCCAGCTTCAACGCCTGGGTCTCGACGCGATCGTTCATCTCGGTTGAGGTGCCGTGCAGGTTCACATAATCGATGTCGTCTGGCTTCACGCCGGCCTCATCGAGAGCGAGTGTGATCGCGCGCGCCGGCTCTTCCGGCGAATCACTCATCCGCACCCGGTGAAAGGCTTCGCAGGTGGACGCATAACCGGCAATCTCGGCGAGGATGCGAGCGCCACGGGCTTGCGCGTGGCCGTAGTCTTCGAGCACGAACATCCACGAGCCTTCGGCGAGCACGAAGCCGTCGCGATCGGCGGAGAAAGGACGCGAGGCGCGCTCGGGCTGATCGTTCCACGATTGCGTAAGCGCGCGCAGGAGCGAGTATCCCTTAATGATGCCGGGAGTAATCGGTGCATCCACGCCGCCTGCAAGAAACACGGGCTGCACACCGGCCTGAATGTGCTGGTAGGCGTAGCCGATCGCGTCACTCGACGAGGTGCAGCCTGCGGTCACTACGTGGCTGTAGCCGCGGCAGCCGAAGCGCATCGAGACTTCGCTCGAAATCGTCCCCATGGTTCCGCTCGGAATGCAGAACAGGCTGACTTGCTTAACATGTCCGGAGTGCCAGAGCCGGTACTGCTCTTCCGAAAATTCCTGCGCGCCGCCGCCTGAGCCTAGGATCACGCCGATCTTGCGTTGCTCGTCGAGCGACATCGATGCGTAGTCGAGGCCGGCGTCTTTAAGAGCCTCGTCTGAAGCGGCCATGGCGAGGGGCACGACCCGCGACACGTGCTTGCGCTCACGCGCGTCGACCCATGCAAGCTCGTCGAATTCCGGAATCTCGCCGGCAATGTGCACGGGCAGGCCGCCGGGATCGAAACGTGAAATACGCTTGATGCCCGATCGGCCTTCGAGCACGGAGCGCGCGAACGCATCCTTACCGATGCCGTTGGGGCTGACCACGCCCATTCCGGTGATGACGACGCGAGTCATGGGTGAACTAGTTCTGATGGCGGCAGCGCGCCGATGCGTTGTAATACGAAGTGCATGGGATAATCAGGAAGCATGCCGCTCGGCCTGTATATTTCGGTTCCCTTCTGCCGCACGAAGTGCACCTACTGCAACTTCGCGTCCGACGTGTTTTCGCGCGCCGTCTTCGCCCGTTACGTAGATCGCGTGTGCGCGGACATACATACTACCCCAGAGACCGCGCACCAGATGGGCGTCCGGCTCGAGCCGGACGTCGACTCCCTCTACCTGGGCGGAGGGACACCTACTGTACTCGATTCTCAACAACTGGAGCGCTTGTTTGTCACGGTGAGGCAAGAATTTCGTTTACTCCCGGAGACGGAGATAACGGTCGAGTGCGCTCCCGGGACGCTGACGCCCGAGGTCCTCGAACTGCTGCGCTGCGGCGTGAACCGGGTGAGCCTGGGCGTGCAGTCGTTCGTGGACCAGGAGGCCGCCTCAGTAGGGAGGTTGCACAAACGGGCGACCGTGCTGGATGACGTTGCGCGCCTGCGGCGGGTCGGGATTTCGAATATCAACGTCGACCTGATCGCGGGATTGCCACATCAGACGGTGGAAAGTTGGAAAGAGTCGGTTGAGTCCGTGATTGCGCTGGGCGTTCCGCACGTCAGCGTGTACATGCTCGAGGTGGATGAGGATTCGCGGCTGGGGCGCGAGCTGATCGCAGGCGGAACGAAGTATCACGCTCACTTTGTTCCGGACGAAGAACTGACGGCGGATTTGTATGAGACCGCGTGCGCGCAGCTGAATGCGGCCGGAATCGCGCAGTACGAGATTTCTAATTTTGCTCGCCTGGGATTCGAGTCACAGCACAATTTGAAGTACTGGACGCGGCAGCCGTATCTGGGATTTGGAGTCGATGCGCATTCGATGCTGCTGTCGGCGAGTGGAGAGCTCGATGCGGTACGGTTTTCGACTTCCGATTCCCTGGAGCAATACGTTGCTGGGGCGGCGCTGAATCGAACGGAGGTTTCGCGGCCGGCGGCGCTGGAGGAGAGTTTTTTTCTAGGGCTGCGGCTGAATCGAGGAGTTGAACTTGCCAAACTGGGCGAGCGGTTTGGCGATCGAGAAATTGAGGCGGTATCCCTGGTGCTCACGGAGCTTATCAGCGCGGGATTACTCGAACGACAAGGAGACAAGGTGCGGCTGTCATCGCGCGGGCGTCTGTTGTCGAACGAAGTGTTTGAACGGTTCCTCGAATGTGGAGCGGGCACTCCTGCTCGCTAGAGCCGATGAGAAGTGGAACCACAGCGGGGATTTGGCGAGGCTCGGCGCGAGTCGCGGAGCGACATCTGAAAATAGCCCGGCGCTTCAGCGCCGGGATCCGCCGTCAGCAACACGCGCGTCCCGTCTGGGACGCCTGAAAAGTTCGGCAGAGAAGTTTCAACCGTGCCTCCGGCACGGACATCTTGAGGGGGCCGCCGCCCGCCACTTAAGTGGCGGGCTATTTTCGGTAATACGTCTAGGCGCAAACGGGCACTTTTAAGGTTCTGCAGTCTGCCTTGCGCGCGAGGACTCCGCCGCTCCATCGAACAGGGTCGAGAAATTCGCGTGGCTTCACATTTCATCAACCGTTCGGTCGGTTGGAGCGCCCCCTCTGACCTCGCTCATCCCCACGATCCATGCGCCTTACCGCGATTTGTCACTTTCCCGTCAGAGGTAACTTTTCCGCTCGACGGCATCATGTTCTAATCGAATCATTGCTGTGCGCGCGGCGCCCGTCCTTACCCGATTCGCAGCGCTCCATAAGTGGGAGGCATTTTGGATTTCCAGCTCAACGACGAGCAGCTTCATCTCAAGAAGAGCGTGCGGGAGTTTGCCGAGCGCGAAGTTCTCCCCAACGTGATGAAGTGGGACGAGGCGGGCGAGTTTCCGCTCGCGACCATCAAGGAACTTGGCAAGCTGGGGATGCTGGGCACGATCTTTCCGCCCGAATACGGCGGGGCGGGGATGGGCTATGTCGAGTACGTGACCGTGATCGAGGAACTCTCGCGCGTCGACGGATCAGTCGGCATCATCGTGGCGGCGCACACTTCGCTGTGCTCGAATCACATCTTCGTGGCCGGAAGCGAGTGCCAGAAAAAGAAATACATCCCCAAGCTGGCGACGGGCGAATTTATCGGCGCCTGGGGGTTGACGGAGCCGTCGTCGGGTTCAGACGCGGGCAGCGCACGCATGACCGCCACCAAATCGAAGGGCGGATGGGTTCTCAACGGAACGAAGACCTTCATCACGAATGGCCACTATGCCGACGTGCTGGTCGTGCTGGCTGTGACGGACCGCGCCGCGCACACCCATGGGCTTTCCGCGTTCGTCGTGGAAAAAGATACGAAGGGCTTTCGCGCCGGCAAGAAAGAAAACAAGCTTGGCCTGCGGGCCAGCGACACGGCGGAGCTGATCTTCGAAGACTGCTTTGTTCCGGCCGAAAACCTGCTGGGGCATGAGGGCAATGGCTTCATCGATGCGATGCGGGTGCTCGATGGCGGGCGAATCTCGATTGCGGCACTTTCGCTCGGCATGGCGGAAGGCGCTTACGAAGCTGCGCTGAACTATTCCAAGGAGCGCAAGCAGTTCGGCAAAGCCATCAGCGATTTCCAGGCGATCCAGTGGAAGCTGGCCGACATGGCGACCGAAATCGAAGCCGCGAAGCTACTGACGATGCGGGCCGCGTCGATGAAAGACGCCGGCATGAAGACGACGCTCGAGTCGTCGATGGCGAAACTCTACGCCAGCGAGGTCGCGGTGCGCTGTGCCAATGAAGGCGTGCAGATTCATGGCGGGTACGGATTCATCAAGGACTACCCGGCGGAAAAGTTCTATCGCGACGTGAAGCTGTGCACGATTGGCGAGGGGACCAGCGAGATTCAAAGGCTGGTGATTGCCAGGCAGTTGCTGAAGGATTGAGGCACGTGCCACTCTCGATAGTTTTGGAAACCCTTCATCACAAAAGATTCGATGAGGCTCTCTTCCCGTATGGGGACCTTAATCGTCTCCTACCGTTCGGGGATCCTTCATTCCCTCTGCTGGGGTCCGTCGATCCTTATGGGAACACAATCTTCAACGGCATTCAGATGGAACGTTTCATAAAAGAATGGGACCGCGTGATCGCGAAAGCGGAAGACTAAAGACGACAAAGAGCTGCTGGCGAAGGTACGCGTGATGGCAAATGGATGCGAGGCTGAACCCCATACTTTCTTGCGCTTTGTAGGAGACTAGTTTTCGTTCCCGTTACTCATATCGCAACGCCTCGATCGGATCCAGCCTCGCAGCCTTGATCGCGGGCAGCATCCCACTCACAATTCCAACAACACTCAAGATCACCGTCGACGCGATCAGGGTGCTGGTTTCGATGGTCAGGTGAATGTCGCCTTCGCTGGCGTCCTCCATGAAGGCGCTCCAAAGCGTCAGCGAACCCACCGACCAGGACACGAGATAGGCCAGCGCTACTCCGGCCAGGCCTCCGAGAAATGTGATCACCAGCGCCTCGGACAAAAACTGGAAAAGAATGTG
>DASRDJ010000080.1:0-15956 GCA_035652655.1 Terriglobales bacterium | reverse complement strand
AAGCGAGCCAAAACACCACCTCAAACAATGCTCCAGCCGCTGTGGCGGCCTGCGATTTCGACGGCGATACAATTCCGGATCTCGTCGTATCCCACACGGGGCCACCTTGGGCTCTAACATTCATAAAGGGGAACGGAAACGGAACGTTCCAGCCCGAACAGCCGTTTGGGACTTCTTTCGAAACCTACGATACAAACAATCTCACGGCTGTCGACATTAACCGGGATGGCAAACTCGATGTAGTGCTCACTGCCGTCACCAAGGGTGGTGTGATCGTATTCCTCGGAAACGGAGATGGCACATTCCAGCCTCAGGACATTTACGCGACGAAAGCTTACCCGTTCGCGTTTGCGGTGCAAGACATAAATGGGGACGGACATCTCGACTGCGTTGTCGCCGATCAGGAAAACAACGATCTCACCATCCTGCTGGGCAACGGAGATGGAACCTTTAGTCCGAAGAAGAGTCTTCCTCCAGGTCCGGTCTTGATTCAGCAGACATCAGCGATCGCTGCAGCCGTAGCTGACTTCAATGGTGACGGCATTCCCGACCTTGCAGTTTCGGAAGGCGATTTTAGCTATCTGAATGGAGGTATCTCGGTTCTCCTGGGCAAGGGAAAGGGATTATTTCAGCCGCCGGTGTACACGAATTCGAATGGAGCATTGGGTGCCATCGCGACGGCCGACTTTAATAAGGATGGGCATCTGGATGTCGCCGTCCCCAATCGAAATGGCGCCGCCCTGTTACTCGGAAACGGCAACGGCTCTTTTGGTGCTTTCCTGCAGGTGGTGATGACTCAAGCTATCCCTGCGCGCTCTGTGCTGGCCGGTGATTTCAATAATGACGGTAATCAGGATTTGGTGGTAGTCGCGAACGGCTTTGTCGTAAGCCCGCCGATCTTCGTTTTGCTCGGCAACGGAGACGGCACCTTCCAGTCGGCCAAGCAATTCTGGACTTCGATTAGCATTCCACAGGAGCTTGCTGCGGCCGACTTCAATCACGATGGGAAGCTGGACCTCGTGGTGAATCTGAATCCAAACGGTATCGCGGTAATGTTGGGGAATGGTGATGGCACTTTTCAGGGGCCAGTCCCCTACGCCACCGACCAACTACCCACTGGCTTGACCGTAGCCGATGTGAACGGCGATGCAGTTCCGGATATTGTCGCGACCGGTGATCAGATCAATGTGTTTATCGGCAAGGGAGATGGCACGTTTGCCAGCGAAGTCAATTACAACGGTGGTAATTTTCCTCAGCACGTCATCGTGGCAGACGTCAACGGTGATGGGAAAGTCGATATCGTGGCCTCGGCGGAAGGCACTGCCGCCACAGGCGCGATCGAGATTCTTCTCGGCAATGGCGATGGAACGTTCCGGTTTCCCGTAGAGATTGCGGGCGCTAGCTTCGGCCGGATTGCGACCGGAGACCTCAATCAAGACGGAGTTGCCGACGTCTTCACCTCCGGACTTCCGGGCGGCATTTTTCTGAGCGGCCCGCTTGCTACCCTGAGTCCGTCTTACCTGAACTTTGGTGCGGTTGGATTCTCCAGCACCAGCCCCCCGCAGAGCCTGATCCTCACCAATAGTGGTAATGGTCCACTGGACTTGTCGGAGATTTCCACTGCAGCTCCGTTTTCCGCAACTGATACCTGCGGCAACACGGTCGCGTTGTCATCTTCCTGTACGATCAACGTCACGCTCACAGCCAATTCGGTAGGCAATTTTTCGGGTCAGGTCAGCATCGTCGATAGCGCTCCTCACGGCCAGCAGTTGATACCTCTTTCCGGCACGGGTGTGGTCGATTTCTCTATCGCGCCCGCCTCCCCTTCATTAACGATGCAGTCCGGAGGGCAAGCAACGGATGTTATGACCTTGGCAGGCATCGGCGGCTCCTTCGCAAATGCTGTTCAACTCAACTGCGTCGTGTCGGGCCCAAATCCCCTTCCCACTTGTTCGATGTCCAACTCGTCCGTGACACCCGGGGCGAATTCCGTTACCTCCACCCTTACGGTTACAGCTCCGACCGCAAGGGCAGCGCAGTCCCAGGTTGAAACGCAGCGATTCGCCGTGCGGTTGCTGGCCGCCGCTGTCCCCTTGATCTTTGGAATGTGCTTCGTCGGGCGACCACGAGCGAAACTTCGGATGCATGCCGTCCTCTTTGCTCTTTTCCTCTCGGTCGTGATGGTGAGCTCGTGCGGTGGAGGCAACACTGGGAGCACCGGGCCGCCTGGGCCTCTGACCTACACGGTTACAGTCACCGCCACATCAGGGACAATCAACCACACCGCCCAAGTGAGAGTGACCCTCAACTAGCAGCGACGGAACGAGCACCGCCGAACGCTGTCGATCCAACGAGAGCCCGATTCTGAAGATTGTTGCAAACGCGCTGTTTTGCAGGTCCTCGAATTTGTAATTGCCGCCGCGCCGCCTTCCAGCATCCAAGGCTCGAATCGCCGAGGAGGAACGCCATGGATAGGGCCGCAGTGGAGCAGTTGCTCGATGAAATGCTTTCGTCGCTCGAGGACCTTGAGACCAAAGCCACGGCTACCCTGCAGTTCCTGAAAGACAAGGGGCATGCCACCGACGAAGATCTCGCTCCCTATCTCGAGAAGGCAGGAAACGCCAGCAACGTTCGCTGGCGCGCGGCCCGCCTCCGCATGATGAGCCTGCTCTCCTCTGCGCTGAAGGCCGTTGAGGAGCCGAAAGAGAAAACGAAACCTAGGAGCGAGGCCGCGGAAACGAAGGCAACCTCTGAGCCCGCGAGCGCTCCACCGGCTGCCAAGCCGGAAAACGCTCCTAAAGAGATCCCAGCCGAGCTGGCACAAGCGACGAAAGCCAAACCATCCGGGGAACAGCCGGCCGATGCCGGCAAAAAGCCCAAGCCCGCTTCACCTGAGCACAAGAACACTGAGCAGCCCGCAGCCGAAGCGAAAGCTGCGCTCCATGAGTCACAGCCAGATGAAGGTCAAAACAAAAGCACGCTGCCTTCGGAGAACTCGGACCAACACCGCAAGACCGAACACTCGGCCCCAAGCAAACCCAAAGAAGACGCTGCTTAGAGAAGAAGCGATGGTGCCCCACGTTAGCGCGTTCTGTGCGCCAACATGGGCCTGCGCAGGGTCATCGCTCCGGCGCAGCGTCCCGCTATGCCAGCATAATCCCGATCCGTTTAAGCAAGCTTTGAAACTGTGGATGCCCGCGCAGCGCATCAAAAGCCGGTTCCACGTTCAGGTATCCAAGCCAGATCGATCTCTCCGCAAGCGCCCGTTTGAGCCATGTGAATGTCTCTTCCTCGTGTTCGAGCCCCGCATAGACCAGCGCAAAATCATATGCCGAGACATACCCTCGCTTCGCAATCGCTTGCAACCGCTTGAGCAACCCGCGAGCTTTCCCGCCTTCACCCGCCCGCGCCTGCCCATGGGCCAACCGCGCCAGGGTAAATGCGCTATCGCCAGTCAGCCGCGCAGCCGTCTGAAACGCGGCCAGTGCGGGCTTGAAGATTCCTTTCTGCAGATACGCCTGCCCAAGCAATGTGTGAGTGAAGAAAAACGTTGGATCCATCTCTAGCGCAGCCCGGTAGTTTTCGATGGCCTGATCGTATTCCCGCACAAAGTACTGCACCCGGCCAACGTCGGTGCGGTATACGGGCGACAGCGGATCCAGTTCGAGCGCCTTCATCTTTTCGTTCAGCGCTTCCCGATGATGCCCCAACATGCCGAACATCGTTCCGCGCCAGTGGTAGGCGTCCACGCATCCGGGATTCAACTCGATTGCCCGTTGAAAATGCTGCTCGGCTCCGGCCCAGTCCCACTCATAGTCGCGCTTCACGACGCCGATTGCGGCATGCGCCTCACCCAGGGACGGATCCAGCACGAGCGCTTTCCGCGCCGTCTTTTCCGATTTCGAATAGGCCTCCTTCGGCGCCAGCCCGTTGTAGTACGCCAGGATGTTGTAGCAATCGGCAATGCCGACATACCCTTCCGCCCACTTCGGATCGATTTCAACCGCGCTCTGAAAATACGTCAGCGCCTTCTTGACACTCTCCTCGGTACGCTGGTTCCGCTGGAAGCGCGCCTTCAGTAGAAGATCATGCGCTTGCGGATTGACGGGACGTGTTTCCAGCCGCGCCCGCTCCTCCGGCGTGAGTATGATGCGGACCTGGTTGGCAACTTCACGCGCAATGTCCGATTGCACGGCAAGTATGTCGCGCAGATCTCGCTCGTAGCTTTCCGCCCACAGATGCTGATCGCTATGCGCATGGATCAATTGCGCCGTAATGCGGACCCGCTCGCCAGAGCGCAACACGGAACCTTCGAGCACCGCATCGACATTCAATTCGCGCGCTATACGTGGAAGTGATTTCTGAGCCGATTTGTAGGCCATCACCGACGTGCGCGAGATGACGCGCAGCTTGCCGAACTTGGCGAGGCTGGTGATGAGCGCCTCGGTCATGCCATCGGCGAAGTAGCTTTGTGCCGGATCGCCGGAAAGATCGGCCAGCGGCAAAACGGCGAGCGCACGAATTTCGGACGCGCGCGACTGCGGCGCTCCACGCTTCTCGCCGTCAATCGACTCCACCTCCATGACGAACCGGTATCCGCGCCGCGGGAGCGTTTGGATAAAACGAGGCGCAGTGGCGGAGTCTCCCAGCGTGTCGCGCAGGCGAGCGATCGCGTTGTGCAGGCTGTGTTCGAAATCTACGAATGTGTCGGACGTCCAGAGCTGAGCGCGGAGTTCTTCCCGCGTGACAATGTCGCCGGAATGCCGGAGCAGAATCTCCAGTACCTGGAGCGGCTGCCCCTTGAGGGGCAAGCTGGCGCCCCGTTTGCGCAGTTCGCCGGCGCGAGTATCAAGTTCGAAAGGGCCGAAACGCAGCAGACGCGCGGCTGGATGGCCCGGCTGATCATGGTCCGCCAAAACAGCGCTCAGGCTACCACAGAATGGTTGCCGCTAATCCTGCTGAAGGCCATAATCCGAACGGTTTTCGGGGAGGGTTTGCACATGCCACCCGCGTGGAAAGTGCGCTTGCGGGCGCCAGCTCTGTTCGTTGTCTTGTCGGTCGCGATGGTATTCGCCGCGCACGAAATCGCCACGTCTGTCCCCCAGGAGGCGATTCGCGCCGAAGAACACTACGTCCTGCGCGATGGGCTTCGAATCTACCTCTGGGAAAAATACCTGCCTGGCCGGGTTGGATCTTTCGCGCAGACCGGCAAGGTCGTGCTGCTCGTCCACGGAGGCACGCGATCCGGACGCTCGCTCTATGACGTTCAAATTCGCGACTATTCGCTGATGGATTTTCTCGCTCAGCATGACTACGACGTGTGGGCGATTGATATACACGGTTACGGGCACTCCGATCCGGGCAACGACTGGATCGATGCCAAGTCAGCCGCGGCCGACATCGACTCCGCAGTGCAATACATCACCCGGCTCAGAAAAGTCAGCAAGCTTCACCTGCTGGGAGCTTCCGCCGGAACCCAGCGGGCAGGTTTGTTCGCAATGGAACATCCTGAAAAAGTGAACCGCCTGATCCTGCATGCACCCTTCTGGAAAGGCGGCGAAGAATTCCGCGAGCGCAATCGTCAGCGGATCGAGAACGGCGGCCAACCGCTTCCTCGCACGCGCCCCACGACTGAAGCCGATTTCCGCGATGGCTTTGTCCCAGGTCAGTTCGAGCAAGACGTCGTCGATGAGAGCGTGCGGATCGGCATGCAGAACGACCGGCAGCGCCCCAACGTCTTCGCCGAATACGCGAGGCTGCCGATTCTCGACCCCAAGCTTATCGTGGTTCCAACCCTGGTTATTTTTGGAGAAAAAGACTTCGCAGCCAACGATGCCGATCTTCTGCCGTTCTTCGAACAGTTGAGCACACACGACAAGAGCTATGTCCAACTGCCGGATAGCGGTCACATGATGATTCTGGAGAAGGGCCACCGCCGACTCCAGCACGAGATTCTGAGTTTTCTTGATCGTCCGTAGGCTTCAGTCGTGGAGGGATTCTAAGAACGTTAGCGGCGATAGAGGAAGAAGTACATCACGGCCGCTAGGATCAGCAGCGTCAACAGAAAACGCACGAGCGGGTTGACTTTCGTTGCCTGCGGCGTGATGGGTGCGTTGCTCAAGAGCGACGGATCAAGGTCGGTGTTTGCTGTGGTCGTCATGGACGGAGCCGCCTGCTGTCCCGAAATGTCCGTCGATTGCATGGGCTGCGTGGGCAGGAACATTGGCGATAGAGGAGAGTCTTGCCTTCCCGCTGTGCTAACAGTTGTGGAAGTCAAGACCTGTATCTCGCGTCCCGTGACTTGCGATGCGATCTGTTCTGACAGATGGGGAAAATGCTTGTCGACGAAGCCGAGCAACTCCTCGGCGTAGTGATCGAGCTTTTCCTGCGCGGCCGGATTGAATCCGGGCATCCCGGGATTGTCGGAGTGAACGGTGAATCCGCCACCGGGCTTGCGGTCGACGTGCATGGCGACGCTGACCTGTGTGCCCTGCTGCGGCAACTTGAGTCCGGGAAACGTTACGCCGAGGGCGGCCACCAGCTTGGCCTGAATCTTCTGCTGCAACTCTTCCCGAGTGGCAGCCTCGAGCGGGGGCACGTTCGGGTCCGATGCGCGGGCAATGAACCCGCCCTCGGGCTTCGGCTCGATGCGATAAACGCATTCCTGGACGAGACGTTTGATCTCCATGGAGGGAAATTGTATCCGGATTCTGAGGCCAAGACGTGGTTACGTCGGTGTTGGCAGGGGATGGTCCCCATTGGTGCCGCGAATGCCGAAAGTTCGGGCGCGCCAAGAGGCGCGACGGACAACCTGGGCATGCCCACAGCCATCCATCGCGTGGCGAGATGGCGGTTCGGCCATCCCGTGATGTGTCTTTCTGATTACGAAACGCTGACCGGCTAGCTGCGGACTGCGACTGACACGAGTTCAGGATTGCAGCGGGAATTCTGCATGGACTTGATCACGTCCTCAGCAGTGAATCTTCCCATGGTGAGCGCCAGCTTGCGGTTGGAAGTCGTCTGAATGGCGGCGCGATCGATGCGCTGCACATATTGGGGCCCGCGCACACCGCCGCGGTTCAATCTCACGACAAACTTGGTGTTTTGCATGGGTTCCTTAGTGGATCAGACTCGGATATTTCAATTGTACGCGATGTTTCGGTTTTGCGCTTGGCTAAGTTGCATGTTGCCGCCGTTATATAACCCTGTCTCAATTCAGCTAACTCAGGCAAAACTTCATCCTTGGAAAAGAATTTGGTTTTGGTAAAGTTCCCGAAAGATATGTGCAGACCGTTGACGCCCTTCGTTCTGGTCATTTTTGGTCTTGTCGTTTCGATGGCGGCAGGGCAAAACCCGTCCTCCTCTTGTTCCATCACCCCGATCGGTGTCAACCGCGAGCCCAACATGTTCACGCCCGCCCAGGAAGTGGAGTTGGGAGAAGTGCTGGTCCAGGTTGCTCGTGACAATGCCGAGGAAGTCGACGATCCGGAACTCACCGCCTACCTCCAGCAAATCGGCGATCGACTGGCCAGTCACCTGCCTCCGCTGGGATTGAAGTATCGTTTTTATCTCTCCAACCTGCCTACCGCCAATGCCTTCTCGATCGCCGGAGGTCGCGTTTATGTCACCCGGAAGCTCATCGGGTTCGCGCACTCCGAAGATGAATTAGCCGGAGTGCTGGCCCATGAATTGGGACATATCGTTACCCACCAATCCGCCATTGAGTACACGCGCTTCTTCCATGCCATCGGCATAACCGAGATTAGCGATCAAGCGGATATTGAATCAAAATTCCATCGCTTCCTGGAGAGTGGTAAGAGATTCACGGTGAGCGGCGAAGACCGCCAACTGGAAGCTGACCGGGTTGGTATGGAGGTGCAAGCACTTGCCGGCTACAAAACCGATGGCCTGGCCGATTTTTTCGATCGCGCCACCGACAACCGGGGCAAGACCGGGAATTGGTTCTCAGATTTGCTTGGCAAGACGCCCGAGAATTCCAAGCGCGTGCGGGAGATGCAGAAAACTCTGCGGCGATTTCCGCCAGAATGCGCCGACGCGTCCGCACCTTCCTCAGACTCTTTTCGAGAATGGCAAGCCAAGGTGGTCAGCTACGCCGGTACTGGCCGCAGGGAAAACATCCCCGGGCTTCTATCCAGGAAAGAACTGGACCCTCCGCTGCAGGACGAAGTACACACTTTGCGCTTCTCGTACGACGGCAAGTATCTCGTTGCGCAGGATGATGGCAGCATTTACGTACTGACGCGCGAACCTTTGGCTTTCAAGTTTCGCATTGAAGCGCCCGACGCCTACCCGGCCCGCTTCTCCGCAGACTCCAAGCGCCTCACCTTCTACGATCCCGCTCTTCGCGTGGAAACCTGGGACCTCGATAAAGGCGAGAGGACCGAGGTGCATGAGATGTACTCGCCGCGCGGGTGCATGCAAACGGCGCTTACCTCAGACGGGGCTACGCTGGCTTGCGTAAATTTCGAAGAGACACTCGTGCTGTTTGACACTGCCAAGGACGAGCGCATCTTCGAAAAGCAAAGGATCCGGTCAGGTGAACTGGCAATCGGGGCGAACTGGGCGAGCTACAGCTACCAGATTCGCTTTCTCAATATGGGCTTCTCGCTTGATGGCCGATACCTGGTCCTCGCAACCGGTGACTCCGTGCTAGCCGTCGATGTTCCTGCGCGCCGTGAGATTCCAGTCAGTGGCGCCCTCAAGCCTTTTCTGCACGGTGCTTTCTCGTTTGTTACCGACAAGACCCTGGTAGGCAACGAAAAGAACGGGTCGCGCGCCGCCTTGCTGAGTTTTCCGGAAGGCACCATACTGCATTCCTTCGAACTCGGCTCTTCGGCACCTTTCCCCGTGGCCAAGGGAGAATACGTTCTGATGCGCCCCATCCGCGACTATGCCGTGGGCGTGCTCGACATGCGCACAAACACTATCGTGCGCGCCAGCAAGACGCCTGCGATGGACGTCTACGGAGACATTGCCGCCAGCATGCTGCCCTCCGGGGAGTTGGCGCTTTTCGGGGCCGCTCCCGCGCCCATTGCCAAACTTGCTTTACCCCGCGGGCATTTCGGGCGCCTGCAGATCGCAGACTTTTCTGACGACCTGAATTGGCTGGCGGTCTCTACACACTCCCGCGGATCGGTGTGGAACCTGTCCAAAGGCGAGCGGCCTTATAACCTGAAAGGTTTTCGGGGAGCCTGCTTTGCCAAGGACGGAAATCTCTACCTGGACTTTCCCAAGCGCGACAAAGTCGACCGGTCCATTGTGCGTGCGGACCTTCGCCAGGTGCAGATGTCGATTGTCGAAAAGGTGGACCCGGGCAGGGTGTGGCAGGAGTGCCAATATCTGGTCAGTCTCAGGGGAAAGGAAGAGACCGTCTCCCCGAAAGACAAGGACAAGCAGAACGACGATGCCGAGGACGAAGACCGCAGAGACTATCGCTACGAAGGCATGAAGATTTCCTGGCGTGACGTATATGAACCCGGTGAAACAAACAAAACTCTCGAAGTCCGTGATGCTCTGACCGACACACCGATTTGGTCGAAGACTTTCAGCAAGGTCATCCCGGCGATCTACACAGATGCGACGTCCAATGTTGCGGCCTTTCGCTGGAGGCTCTCCTCGCAAGGCGCCAGGGCGGAATTGAAGTCCCTGCCCGGGGCTCTTACCCCGGAAAGCGGTGGAAGGGATGACGACTACCTGATCGAGATTGTGGAACTCAGCAGCGGAAAATTCCTCAACGCGATCGTCATCGACACCACGAATGGTGCGATCAAGCTGCACAAGAACCTGGTCACAAGAGATTGGGTCGTGGGCTACGATTCGATTGGCCGTACCCTGGTCTACTCGCTCAAGACGGGCAAATGTACAGCCAAGTTCTTTGGGGAGCCTCGAAATGTCTCTTCGTCAGGGACGTTGGTGTTTGAGCACAATCCCAGGCGTCTCGCCATCTACGACCTCACGTCGAATAAGAAGTCTGACCTTACCTTCCCCTTTCCGGTTTCCAGCACCTTCTTCACCAGGGATGGCAAGAGGTTGCTGCTGCTGACGAAGGATCAGGTCGTCTATACGGTCGATCCGGGGCTCGCAAAATAACCCGCCATTGGTTTATTCGTAGGCTTTCATATGCCCTTGGATCCAGTCCAGGATTGCGGGGAAGCGAAACTTTCCCCGGGCTAAAGACTGCGTTATGAAAACGTATGTTTCCGCCGGGTCAGCGATAAGGGTAAACCCGTTCACCAGCAAGAAGGTGTGAGTGGCATCGAAAGCTACACGCTTGTTGCCATCGAGGGATGCGTGGTTGTTGGTTAGCGATTCCATTAAGGCCGCCGCCTCTTCCGCCAGATTGTTGTAGTAACCATGTTGAGGACGGAAAACGGCGGATTCCAATGCGCCTTGATCCCGCACGCCGTGGATTCCGCCATAGGCTTCAATTTGTCGATGATGTATGGCCAGTACTTCCGCTACCGTCAGGTAGACGCGCTCCTCCATTTACTTCTCGCCAGCCAGCTTCTGGTACAACTCGCGGTACTGCTTGTTGGAGCGTCGGGAGGCTTCCATCACTTCCGGACGAACGAGGCGCTGCGACGGGACCACATTGCGCAAGTAGAACATGAGCGCCTGCTCCAGCACATGGCGCTGGCTCTGGCCATTCCTCTCGGCGACCGCCACAAACTCCTCGTAGAGCGTCGCATCAATCTCGGGGGTGAACTTCTTGGTCTTGGGAGCTGCCACGGATTCAACCTTCCATTTAAACGTGAGGATACACCAGATTACAAGTTAAATCAATATTAATCTTGATTAATCCACCATGTTGATACTACAGCACATACGATCGAGATCCGGGAGATTTGCCACCCCGGGTCCCGATTCAGTGAGCTGAACTCTTTTCTACGCCGTTGCAGCGACCGGTGTTCTCCCCTGGTCGGCGCGGAAGCGCAGTAGCGCGGCGACGTTCCCAACCCGGTCGAATTCCGCATCACTCTTGACGTAGAACAACTCAATGTCGCGGCGGATCGCTTGCGGGATTAACGCCTCGCAGATGTCTTCCAGTTCGCGCGTGGCTCGTCCGCAGACTACGCAGTATGGAACCATGTGGGAGTCGATGTGGCTGCAGTTCTCGCATTCGACTCCGCGCGCGGTGTACTGGTCGCCCAGGAAGAGCGTCTGGACTTCGCCGAGTTCGATCGAGCGCAGTACCCGGCGCAGGCCGGTGACGCCGCGGCTGTTCCCTTTCGCCATACTCATGGCTTCGCGCAGCAACGTGTCGCGCCGGCGGTCCTGATCGTCGCGCAGTAGCCGGTTGGCGTTCTCGCGGATCTCGTCATTCGTCACGGAGGCGATGTCGGCGGGAAAGTGTCCCAGCAGGCGCTGGCGCACGTAAGGGTGCAGGTGGGATTCGAATTCGGACCAGTTGGTGTCGTGGCAAGCGACCACTAGCCGTTCCCACATGCCTCGCTCGAATTCTTCTTTCAGACGGTCGGCCACCTGCTTATAGTGCTGCATGAATTCGTTGGCCGCACGGCGCTCTACGTGTCCTGCGTTGTATCCGCCGTAGCCATCGCCGCGGCTGCGCGGTAGGCTGCGGAAAAGTTCGCCGCGTTCTTTCAGTTCGTCGAGTCGCAAGTCGAAGAAGCGGCCGCGCTGGCGATCGACGAGCAGCACGCACAGGTTGGGCTGCGCGCCCAGCAGGGCCGCGAGAGGCTTCAGATGGAAACGCCGATTGACGAACAGTTGTGTGCCTGCCAATTGCGCTGGGAGATCGAATTCGCGCCATATCTTCTTGGCGCTCGAAGCAAACACCGCCTTGGCGCGAGCCTGGTTGCCGCGCAGGTTGCCGGCCATTTCCAGGATGCGGTCAAGATCGGCGCGTGCGCATCCGTTCTTGCCCTGCTTCTCGCTCTCCCGCAGGGCCTGGCGCACCAGGTCTTTGGCGAGAATCGCTTCTTCCTTGTGGGACTTGTTTTGCGGAGTACGCGGTTGAAAGTAAAAGCTCAGAGCACAGCCATCAGAATCGGCCTGAAATGCGGCTAGTTCACGGATGTCCTCGCGGGTCATCATCACGAATTCTCCTAATTTGCCAGGGATCTGTTAGGCGGTATTAGATCGTGCGATCGGGGTCTGCTTGGACGGAGCGGCGAACATCGGAGACTTGCGCAGGTGGTCGCAGGCAGCCTTCACCGAAGCGCGCACATCTTCGGCCTTGCGGTCGGTGATGACGGCAATTTCGTCGTCGGTAAAGCCCTCAATGGCCTGCAAGATGAAAGCTTCGCGGGCGCTACGGTCGGTGCCGCGCAGGGCGACTTCGACCAGGCGCAGCATTTCATCGGAAGAAGCAATTTGCTCGGGCGTTTCGATCCGGCGATCGGCGATCACGGTCGCTCCCAGGATCGCTTCATCTGGCTGATGGAACTGTAGTTCGGCTTCGTCGCTCGCGCGGACGTTGCGCTTGCGGGCCGAGTCTTCCAGATGCACGTTGCCGTTGTGCTGGTCGGCGCCGGCGCTCATCTCGTCGATGGCGCGTATGGCAAGTCGGTAGAGCCAGGGCTCGAGGGCAAGGCGTTCTGGCTTCTCGCCACCGTCACCGAGGGCGCGGGCAATGGCTTCATCGACCACCTCCTCTGTCGAGATGGTGTCGCCTTCGATTTGTTCGGAGGTCTCGCGGAAATACAGTTCGCGTTCTACGAAGCGCTCCAGACGAGCGAGATTCACGTTGACGTAGGTGCGGATGTCGTCCCCGGACACCACGGGCGCCTGCACGGCCGCCATGGTTTGCTCAAACGGGACCTGGCGTTCGGGCCGTGTTTCCGTGCCGCGCCGCCACCGGGGAAACTTGTGCGTCGAGCGAAGCAGGTCCTTATGTCGAGTAATTTGCTGCAGCAGATCGTCGAATGCGATCTTTAAGGCAGACGCGGGAGACGGCGCCTTCGCGTGCACTGCCATCTGTCCCGTAGGCAAGCGCAGGTTTAAAGATACGACGATGCCTTCGCGCGGCGAATTCTCCTCGATGAGCCCTTTGAGATGTACGAGTTCGGGACGAAACGCCTGCAGGCGCTTGCGCAGTTTTTCGACCTGCGTGTGTACTTCTTTTTCGATGTCGGGAGTTTTGCGGACTTTGTATCCGATATGAACGTTCATGAGAGCCTCGAAGGCCGGGAACAGATCCGGTGAAGCTATCAGTACCCTTACAAGCCGGATTCTACACCCGCAGGCAGGAACGCAAGCACCCGTTTTGAGAGAAATTTGCTACCCGATGGGTTGGGTGAATTGTGACGTACGCACTTGCGGAAAGCCAGGTGACAGGCGACCAGGTCACAGATTTAGTAGCTCCGCGTCTCGCCTTCGTCCAATTGGAAAGGCGACTTGCTTTTGGCCCGGTTGGAATTCTCATTGCTCGTTTTCTGTTTGCTATTGGTGAGAATCCATTAGCACAGTAAACGGGATGCCTACGACAAATTGACCCGGGCTGCCGCCGCTTGGGGGCGGTGGTGGATCGAAGATCGCGAACGTGAAGTTCCGGTAGCCGCTGCCGATGTCTACCGTAAGATTCAAAGAGCAATTCGGCGTTCCTACTCCAATGAATGCAAAGCTGGGCGAAGTTCCGGCCGGCATCATGCAAATCTGATAGTTCGATGCACTCAGTGGCAGATACGCGGTCGAGCTTTTGAATGTCAGGCCCGGCACCGTCGGCGCGGACGGGAAGACGTCCCCGACGTTGTTGACATAAAGATCGACCGGGCCGATCGTGCTTGCCCCATTCACAACGCGCAGTTTGATCTGACCTGTCGGTGGCGCGGTGTGGTCGTCGACGAGAGCGAGGGCCGCGAGTGTGCCCTTTGCGTCGTCTCCAACAGTCATTACTGTGTTGAAGCTGCTTGCCGTCACCGGATAGGTGGCATCAAGGATCGCGGGGCCGGTCGTTCCTGAGGGTACTTCTTCAACATGGATGCTCGAACCCGCCACTGCAAAATATGGTGGCGTCGCCAGCGGGTTGGCACGAGTTTGCGCCTTCGTTCCGTTCACCAGCACGTCCACGTTTCCGCTGTTCACGCCACCCTGCACGACGCGCACTTGCGGCGATGCGGGATTGTTCAGCATGCTGTTCGAGTTGCTGTTTCCACAGCCAAATGTGATGAGAGCGTAGATGGCGAGCAGAACGAAGGAAGCGGCGCGTTCCACAGAAGCCTCCGGATGCCTGGGGGCCACAGGCTTGCATCGATTACGCGAAGTCTAATGCGGAAGTTGCTGCAGGGCAAGAGATTAAACCATACGACCGGCTACTGTTTCGTATCCTGTTCGATAAGCGAGCAGTCAGAATTTTCGAACTAAGCTGGGAAGATTTTGAGCGGCAGGTATTTAGCTCGCGCCCTTGGGCGGAGCTGGAGTTTCCGATTTTGCCTTGTCTTCGGAAAGAAATGCGCGGACCGATTCCTTCTCCCGCGGATCGCTTTTCACGCGCAGGACCATAAGCCCGGCGATGACCAGCACGATCAGCGCGATGATGCCGAGCGTGGTCATGTTGTGTTCCTGGCGGCGAGTTCGGTGGAATCCCACTTTGACGTCGCAAAGAACCCACCGTTAGGATGTGGCACCCGCGCGTTCCCGAGACCTGACATCTGTGACTTAAGACCTAACACCTGATCTTCACACCGCCACCGTCACGGAGGTTTCCGTGCGCGTGACTTCGCGGTACATGGTGTCGCGCTCGACCGGTTCCCTGCCTGCTTCGGTGATCAGGCGAACCAGATCCTTACGACGCATGCCTTGCGGTGTGGTGGCACCGGCATCGTGATAGATCTTCTCTTCGATGACGGTGCCGTCGATGTCGTCGGCGCCAAAGCGCAACGCGATCTGCGCGATCTTGGGCGTCATCATCTGCCAATAAGCTTTGATGTGCGGGAAGTTGTCGAGCACCAGGCGGCTGACTGCGATCTGCTTGATGTCGAGCATTCCGGTGGTTTTCGGCAAGTGCTCCAGCGGAGTGTTATCAGGATGGAAGGCCAGCGGAATGAATGTCTGGAAGCCGTGCGTCTCGTCCTGCAGCTCGCGCAGCCTAAGCAAGTGGTCCACGCGGTCCTCGTCGTTTTCGACGTGGCCGTAGAGCATGGTGGCGTTCGACTTGAGGCCGATTTGATGCGCGGCGCGCGCGGTGTCGAGCCACTGGTCGCCGTCAATCTTGTGATCGCAGATGATGTGGCGGATACGGTCCGCGAAAATTTCTGCGCCGCCACCCGGGAGCGAATCAACTCCTGACGCTTTCAACGCCTCGAGCGTCTCGCGGATGGAGAGTTTGGCGCGCTTCGCCAGATACGCAACCTCGACCATCGTGAACGCCTTGAGGTGCACTTGCGGGAAACGCTGCTTCAGGCCCGAGCAGAGGTCCAGAAAATATTGGAACGGCAGATCAGGGTGCAGGCCGCCGACGATGTGAAACTCAGTGACGGCCTCCGTGTATCCGGAAGCGGCGGTCTCAAAAGCTTCTTCGAGCGCCATAGTGTAGGCGCCAAGCGAGTCCTTTTTGCGACCAAAAGCGCACAAGCGGCAGGCCGCTACACACACATTCGTAGGATTGATGTGACGGTTGACGTTGAAATACGCCCTGTCTCCATACATCTGCTCGCGCACGTGATTGGCAAGCCAACCGACGGCGAGGATGTCGCCGGTGCGGTAGAGGGCGAGGGCATCCTGCTCGTTCAGGCGCTGCCCGGCAAGCACTTTTTCTTTGATGGGATTGAGACGCGCGTCGTCGGTTTGGAACGGGTGCGGGGCCATGCTGTATCGATGATAAACGAAATCAGCAGTTGGCATTTAGCGGTTGGCATTTGGTCAGTTAACGGTGGATCGCTCGACCGCTTAGAAACCTTCAAACTCGGTTTTGCCGGTTAGGGTGCGCGCAGTTGGACACGAGCTACCCGTTCGAAGCCGTTTTGCCGGTCCGGAAA
>DASRDJ010000079.1:0-5537 GCA_035652655.1 Terriglobales bacterium | reverse complement strand
GAAAACATCGCCGTAACGCATGCGGAAGCTCGACGCCTTCACCGCCTTGCGGATGGTATCGGAAATCTCCTTCGGGCTCGGCCAGAGGTCCTTGAGATAAACCGGCTTGTTCTTCGCATCGCGACCGAGCGCCTCCTTCGTCAGATCGACGTTGATCGAACCCGCGAGCGCGTAAGCCACGACCAGCATCGGCGACGCAAGATAGTTGGCGCGCACCTGTGGATGCACGCGGCCCTCGAAATTGCGGTTGCCCGATAGCACCGCCGCGGTGACGAGATCGTTTTCGGTGATCGCGTTCGCGATCGGATCCGGCAGCGGCCCGGAATTGCCGATACAAGTCGTGCAGCCGTAACCCACCAGGTTGAACTTGAGCTTTTCGAGATAGGTCAGCAGGCCAGCTTTCGAGAGGTAGTCAGTAACTACTTTCGACCCTGGGGCAAGAGAAGTCTTCACCCACGCCGGGGTCTGCAGGCCTCGCTCCACTGCTTTCTTGGCAAGCAGTCCCGCGGCCATGAGCACAGAAGGATTCGATGTATTGGTGCAACTCGTAATGGCCGCAATGACCACGCTGCCGTGCTTCAGTGCGCTTTTCACGTTCGCAGAAACGTGTTCTTCGACTCGTGGATCTTCAACACCAACCGCAGTCGGGTTGCCGCCTTCCTGCTCCCAGCGATTCTCTTGTTTTGCGGCACTATCGGACGACGCGTTTACAGAGGCCGCGGGTTTCGCTTTCGGTTTCATCAGCGAAGGGAGTGCCTGCCGGAAAGAATCGCCAGCATTGGAGAGTACGACTCGATCTTGCGGACGCTTCGGGCCCGCAAGACTTGGTTCCACTGTTGCCAAATCGAGTGCGACCAACTCTGAATACTGCGCCTCGGGAGTTTTCGCGTCGTGGAACAATCCCTGCTCTTTCGCGTAGGCCTCCACCAACGCGATCTGCTCTTCAGATCGGCCGGTGAGTCGCAGATAGCGGAGGCTTTCCTTGTCGATGGGGAAGATGCCGCAAGTGGCGCCGTACTCCGGCGACATGTTGGCGATGGTCGCGCGGTCGGCCAGCGGCAAGTCTTGCAAGCCGGGTCCGAAGTACTCGACAAACTTCCCCACCACACCGTGTTTGCGCAGCATCTCGGTGATAGTGAGCACGAGATCGGTGGCGGTGGCGCCTTCGCGCAGGCGGCCCGTCAACTTCACGCCGACCACCAGCGGAATCAGCATCGAGACCGGTTGACCCAGCATCGCGGCCTCGGCCTCGATTCCGCCGACGCCCCAGCCCAGTACGCCTAGCCCATTGATCATCGTCGTGTGCGAATCGGTGCCAACCAGCGTGTCGGGATACGCGACGCGCTTACCATCGGCCTCATGCACGAAAACAACCCGTGCCAGAAATTCCAGATTTACCTGGTGAACGATTCCTGTGTCGGGCGGCACGATGGCCAGATTGTGAAACGCTTTCTGTCCCCAGCGCAGGAAGGCATAGCGTTCCTTGTTGCGCAGGAACTCCAACTCGGCATTGAGGCCAAAGGCTTGGGCCGAGCCGAACTCATCCACCTGGACGGAGTGATCAATTACCAACTCGGCAGGCTGTAGGGGATTGATCAGCTTGGGATCGCCACCCAGCCGCTTCATGGCGTCGCGCATGGCGGCCAGATCGACGACGGCGGGAACCCCGGTAAAGTCCTGCAGCAACACGCGGCTCGGCGTGAAGGCGATTTCTTTCTCTGGCTTCGACTGGCTGTTCCATGCCGCCAGGGCGCGCACTTCTTCCTTGGTGACGTTGCGGCCGTCCTCGGTGCGCAGCAGATTCTCGAGCAAAATACGCAGCGAATAGGGCAGGTGCTTGGTCGAAATACCCTGCTTGTCGAGCGCGTCGATGCGGTAGATTTCGTACTCTTTATTGCCGACACGAAGGCTGGAGCGGCTATTGAAGCTGTTCATATCTCTAATAGTTTAGTCGTTCTGGCGGGGATTTCGTAGTGGGAGGCGGACGAACCCGGGTCAAACATGGGTTTCAATTGACGTCGCACGGCTACGACAAATCGCTGCTACCGCGCCCGCAACAGCAGGACGGGAATGGAAATGCGATGTTGGACGCGGCTCGCGGTTGTGCCCAGAAAAATATCGGCCAGAAATCTATGCCCGTGCGTGCTCATGGCCACCAAGTCGCATCCCTTTTTTTCGATCCACTTCACAATCTCGTTCGCCGGATCTCCGTAGGCGAGCTCAGCCTGCGCCGGAACGCCCGCCGACTCAAACTCTGCGCGCACTTTTTCGAGATATACGGTGTCGGCAGTGATTTCGGGACTGACTGCTTCCGGGCCGTAGGTCCGGGCTGCCCATCCATCCGCGACATGAAGCAGGACCAGGCGGCTGTGCGCCAGTTTGGCGAGCCCCTTAACGTGCTCGATGATTGCCCGGTCACTCGAGGTGCCGTCCAACGTCACAAGGATGGTTTCATACATCGCTTTCGGGCCTTTCACTTCAATGCCTTTATCCACCATAGATCACGTGCCACGCAGTCTTAATCGAATCGGGCAGGCCGTAGATATCCATCGAGGTAATCAGAATAGCGCTCGCCCATCCCGCGATGAGCAGGGCCCAGCCATTTTTCCACTCCCCCATGCGCGTTTTAGAACTGGTGAAATGCAAAAGGGGAAACATGGCAAAGGGCAACTGCAGTGCCAGTACGACCTGGCTTAGCGTCAGCAGATCCGTGACACTGCCTTCGCCGCGGAATCCAATAATGAACACCGCGGGCAAGATCGCCAATGTGCGCGTGATCAAGCGACGTAGCCAGGGTCGGATCCGCCAGTGCATGAAGCCTTCCATCACCACTTGTCCGGCGAGAGTTCCTGTAATCGTGCTGCTCTGTCCAGCTGCAAGTAGCGCAACCGCAAACAGAGTGCTGGCTGCCGCGGTTCCCAAGAGCGGAGCCAACGTGAGGTACGCGACTCGAATCCAGTCGCTCTCCGGAGAAAAGTGCACCAGTTGGCTGCCCGGAACGACCACGCTCTGTTTGCCAAAGAAGACCGTAGCAGCCAGCACGAGGATCGCCGCGTTCACGCAAAACGCGACCGACAAGGCCACCACCGAGTCAATCGTGTTAAAGCGAACAGCGCTGCGGATGGAAGAGGTGTCTTTCTGAAACCTGCGGCTTTGAACAAGAGCAGAATGGAGATAGAGATTGTGCGGCATCACGGTCGCGCCGATGATTCCAATCGCAACATAGAGCATGCCGGCCTGGCGGAAATGCGGGGTCACCAGCGCGCGTCCCATCTCCAGAAAACTGGGCTGGGTCTCGGGAAGAACAAAAATCTCGATGAAGTAACACACCGCGATGGTGGCGACCAGCAAGACCACCACAGCCTCAATGGTGCGCATCCCGAACCCCTGCAAGGCCAGCAAGAGAAGAACATCCAGGCCAGTGATGATGACGGCCCAGAACAGCGGGATGTGGAATAGCAAATTGAGGGCAACGGCGCTCCCCAGCACTTCGGCCAGGTCGCAGGCGCCGATCGCTACTTCGCTGAGCAGCCAGTTCGGCCAGCGCGTCCATGCCGGATACCAGTCGCGGCAGCATTGCGCGAGGTCTTTTCCTGTTACCACGCCAAGGCGCGCAGAAATGACCTGCATGAAAACCGCCATCAGGCTCGACAGACCAACGACCCAAAGCAATCCGTATTTGTATTGCGCGCCTGCTTGCAGATCGGTGCCCCAGTTCCCCGGATCCATGTAGCCGACGCTAATGAGAATCGCGGGGCCCACGAATGCTCGCCATTGCGGCCAGAAGCCGGACTCCGGGTGCGGAACTTGGACCGAACCATGTACGCCCTCTAACGAGCGGGGGCGACCGATTCTCAGTTCGTCAACCGGCCGGTCAAGTTTTTCCGGGTTCGTGCTCATGGCTGAAAGTTCAGCGGCGGCCTTCCGTGACGCGATAAAAGCCCCACAACGGGGAAACCAGTGTACACCACTATTGATTAGCTATAGTTAATTAATCGAGGAAGGCAATGTACTATCGTGCAGGCGACAGCCAGATTTTCTCGGCAGGCAATCTCCCGAGCACCGCGCGCCCGGCGGCTGTGCGGATAGATAGCGTCTGGTCATAGTTGCGCTCGACGAGGTCTACCTTGACGCCCGGTCGTATGCCACGGGCTTCTAAAAACTCCAGCATTTGCCGGTCGCGTTCGTAGATGCCGCTGACCACGTAGTGTTTCCCGGCCTCGGCTTCCGACATGAGCAGAAGTCCGCGACGCCGCCGACTGCCGGGGCTTTCCCGCTCACTAAGGTTGCCATGAGGACAAGGCTTGCTGCCTCCAAGTCTGGCCAGCAATTTCGCTTCAAAATCCGGCGACACGGCGTGCTCCAACCGCTCCGCTTCATCATGCACCTTGTACCATTCCATCCCGAAAATTTCGGCAAGCATCCGTTCGATGAGGTGATGGCGCAGCGACAGGCGCTGGGCAATCTTGCGTCCCGCCGCCGTCAGGCGTACGTGTCCGTCGGCTTGGACCCGCACAAAGCCGTCGCGCTTCAACCGCCGAAGCGCCATGGTTACTGCCGGAGGCGAGACCTTCAGCCAGTGCGCCAGGGTCGCGGAGATAACAAACTCCCCCTCGCTCTCTGCTTCAAGAATGGCTTTGAGATAGTCTTCTTTGGAAACAGTGATCATTTGTCAGGATTATACGGCGAAGTTAAGTATGGTTAACGTCCATTTCCACTTGAAAGAATTCGATGGCTGGCGCCCTCTGATATTTTCCTCGCCATCAGTTCTGAACTGTTTTCATCTTCCTGCTCAGTTCGCCACCGCGCTTCGCTGCGCCCCATCGTTTGACATCGCACTTCGCTACCCCTAACCTTGACTGTTTCGCATCTATGAAAGTCTTAGTCCTAGGCGGTGGTGGACGCGAGCACGCGCTCGTTTGGAAGTTGGCGCAGTCTCCTCGTGTGACGAAGTTGTATTGCGCCCCCGGCAACGGAGGCATCGCGCGAGATGCCGAGTGCCTGCCCGCTGACACGCGCAGCCTCGATTCCATGGTCGAGGTCGCCAACAAAATCCAGCCCGACTTGACCGTCGTTGGGCCTGAACTTCCCCTCACGCTTGGGGTCGTCGACGAATTTCAACGGCGCGGCTGGCCGGTCTTCGGACCCACACAGGCGGCGGCCAGGCTCGAATCGAGCAAAAGCTTCGCAAAAGAATTTATGCAGCGCCATCGCATTCCGACGGCGCACTATGCGATCTGCAAATCGGTGGATGAAATTCGCGCGGCGCTGTCGCACTTCCACCCGCCGATCGTCGTCAAAGCGGATGGCCTCGCTGCGGGTAAAGGCGTTGTGATCGCTAAAAGCCGCGAGGAAGCTGCCTCGACCGCCTCCGAGATGCTGAGCGGCAAAATGCTCGGCCCGGCCGGATCGCTGGTCGTCCTCGAAGAATGCCTCAAAGGTGACGAACTGTCATTCCTGGTCTTCAGTGACGGGGAGCGCGTGGTTCCGATGGTCGCCGCGCAGGATCACAAGCGCGTAGGCGACGGCGACACCGG
>DASRDJ010000078.1:0-6150 GCA_035652655.1 Terriglobales bacterium | reverse complement strand
GATTGCGCATCAGATCCTCGAAGTCTGAAGCGATCTACGTGATCCCATTCGGAAAGTTTCAGGATCATCAACGTCAGCGGTCTGAAAGCCAACGCATCGTCAGCAAGCCGGAAGTAATTCGGTTCCTTCCGGTTTGCCCGTGATACAGACATAATTGCAACTGGGTTGTGAGCTAACCCCGAAACGATGACCGTCCCCAAAGAAATTCTTGCCCGGCGTCTCCTGAAGCAGGTGGAGTTGTGTGAAAGACTGGGCTCACAGCTCCATTCAAACTTGTTGCTGCAATTCTTGATGTGGTCTTTTACCACTCCGCGGCGAGATCATTACAAGCAGGTCTTCCGCCAAACAAAATAGACGGTGCTCGAAAAGATTCCTCCAGCATCGCTAAAGGAACATCGGGCGGCCGCTTCCGCAACGAAAGTGTTGCAGACTTAGGAGAGTATGAATGGTTTACGACGTTGTGATTGCAGGTGGTGGACCTGTAGGTTCATTTCTGGCCTGCGAACTGCGACTGGCCGGCGTTTCCGTACTTCTACTGGAGCGGATGGAAGACCCTCATTCGCCCCTGAAGGCTGGATGGATGGGAATGCGCGGCCTCAACTTTCCGTCTGTGGAAGCCTTCTATCGCCGGGGTTTGCTGGAAGACGTCCGTGCAAGCGCTCTGGGCTGGATGAATGCGGGTCCAAACCCGGGGATGGAGCTGCAAGGAGAGACCGGTAGAGACTCGGCGCCGGCTCCGCGCTTTGCGGGCCATTTCGGGGGCATCATGCTCGAAGCGGAAAAGATCGATTTCTCCAATCGGAAATATGCAATCGCAGGGCCCTCTGCATCGGGCGGTATGGTCAGTCTCGAAAGCATCGAGTTGTTGCTTGCCGAGCACGCGACGGAGTTAGGCGTCGACCTACGGCGCGGCATGGCTGTCACAAACTTCACCGAAGACGAAAACGGCGTCACTGTCTTTGCCGGAGACGCGTCTTTTCAAGGTCGATGGCTCGTTGGCTGCGATGGCGGCCGCAGTGCAGTGCGAAAACTCGCGGCGTTTGAATTCGCTGGCACTGAGCCGGAGTTCACCGGCTACACCGCAGCCGTGAAGATCGCCGATCCCGAGAAGCTGCGGCCCGGCTTCAATCTGACGGAAACAGGTCTGTACCTTCTCGGTCCCGGCCCCGACCGCATCGGGATGATCGAATTTGACGAAGCTTCCTTCGATCGCACGCAGACCCCCTCGCTCGAAAGCCTGCAGGATGTTCTGCGCCGCGTCTCCGGCACCGACGTCACTCTCACCTCTGTGGAGGTAGCTTCCACCTATACCGACCGCGCGCTTCAGGCGACAACCTATCGCAAGGGTCGCGTCCTGCTGGCCGGCGATGCCGCACACGTTCATTCGCCCCTCGGCGGACAGGGCCTCAACACCGGCATAGGAGACGCGATGAATCTCGGTTGGAAACTCGCTGCTACCATCCACGGTTGGGCGCCGGCCGACCTTCTCGACACGTACACGGAGGAACGTCATCCGATAGGAGCATGGGCGCTGAACTGGACGCGCGCCCAGGTCGCCATCATGAGACCCGATCCTCATGCTCGCGCCATAGCATCTGTGATCCGCGATCTGATCCAGACACGGGACGCCACCACCTACTTCGCGGAGAAAATATCCGGCATGTCGATGCGCTACAACCTGCCAGGAGATCACCCATTGATTGGGTGCAGCGCGCCCGACTTCGAGTTGGAAGACGGCACCAGGCTGGGCGAGCATCTGCATAACGGGAAAGGATTGCTGCTCGACCTTACGGGAGGCAGGAAACTCCACAACCTCGGTCAAACTCGCAACGACCGATTGAACTATGTTTCCGCGCTGGTCACGGACAGCAAAAACCTCACCGCAATGCTGGTACGGCCCGATGGCTTTGTTGCATGGGTCGCCGAGTCGGAGCCTCGCTTGAGCACGGCTGAGAGGTCCATTGAACGCTGGTTTGGTGACTAACATCTCCTTGGAAGGCGCACGGACCCCGGGGGCGGTAACAAGCGGCTTTTAATGCGCTGTTCAGCTGGTCGAATCAGCGTTTGACGTTGTCGTCCAAAAACTGAAAAACATCCGGTTCCCATTCGGAGATGCCAAGGTAGAGCAGACTGTGCCCATCATCTGAGGTCTTGCCGATCACGGGATAGATTTTGAGCAAATGGGATTTGTGGAGCCGGTCGAGTTCCGCAGAGATGTCCTTTCCGGGTTTCGTGTCGTAGTCATTGGCCGCATACACAAGCATGACATGAGCTGCCGTTCGCCCGACTGCCGCCAGAGTGCGGTCCCGCAATTCTTGCGATGCTCGCCAGGAGTTCGCGCCCGCGGCAAAGGCTACTTCAGCGCGAATCGTGCTGTCGTGATCACCAGAAAGCAACGTAAGCATTCCGCCGAAAGAATGGCCGACGATGGCGATGCGTTTGGGATCTACATCCGGCGCGGCCTTCAAAAACGTTAACCCTGCCAGAGCGTCATCGAGTTGGCTGCCCGTGATCAGCTGATAATGCAACTGCCTTCGCGCCTCAACGCCCCTGGCTTCGGCTTGTTTCAGAAGGTCTTGCACAAATGGGCCTTGGTCGGCGGAAAGACCCTGGCCCCGACGGCAAAGATAAAAGAAGGCGTAACCGTGTTTAAGAAAGATCGGAGCAAGATCCGAAGCAGCCTCGGCCATCGTCCGACCAGCCGTATGCTGCGGGTCGTCAGCGCCAGAGCCATGATTGAACAAGACCGCCGGGAACGGGCCTGGACCAGCGGGTTTCCAGAAATACCCCTTCAGGTGCAAATCGCCGCTGCGCACATCGGCGATTTGAGGAGCGGCAGGGGGCGCGAAAGGTGAAACTGTTTGAGCGGGAGCTACGGCCGAGATCTGCAACGCCAGTGCGAGCACGATGATCGTTTTCATACTTTACCTTGAGTACGGAGCATAACGACGATTCCGAACAGGGACGGGAACAGAACCAGTTGACGGGAGAGTCGCTGCCACCTCCTCGTCTCGTGAAGTGATTGCGACCTATTTCTTGGTGTCTGGAGACTTAGGCTGCCACAATTCGATCGGATTTCCCTCAGGGTCATGCAGGCGGGCAAACCGCCCGTAGGGATAAGACTGCGGGTCAATCTTTACTTCGATTCCCGCAGCTTGTAGCTGCGCCGCCATTTTGTCGAGATCGCGGACTCGAAAGTTCAGCAGCCAGACCTTGTTCATATCTCCGAAATAGCTGCTCGCCTCCTTAAAAGGAGTGAAAGCGGTTGGTCCTGCCTCTTGCTGCCACGCGGTTTCACCGTCGGTCGTTGGTATCGTCAAAATCCCCAGGTGTTGCTGGTACCAAAGCCCGAGCGCTTTCGGATCTTTGGCTCGGAAGAAGAATCCTCCGATTCCGGTGACTTTTTCCATTTCCGTTCCTCCTGCGATCCCGTCACGGACAGCGGCCCCCGCAGGAAGAGGGGAGACCTTTGGCTGTATGGCTGTCTGCGCGGCGATGCTGAGTTGGCTCCGGCGCCAGATGAAATTCGACCCAAAAGCAAATGACAGAGTTCGAAGCAGTTTGCGTCTTTGAAAACGCATCCCATCCTCCTTTCAAGAGGAGCGCGACTCCGTCACAATACTCGCGGAAACGTAGTTCTGGGAAGCGTAAAATGAGGTGCCGGGCGAGTTGTCGGCAAGCGTTACCTTACCTCATTGCGGAAGGGTTCTCCGTGATTCGGTCAGAATCGCTGGATAAGCTAGTTTGACTGGAGGAATCGCCGAGCAGTTATTGTGAATATTTCGCTGTCCTGCTCCGGACGGCACAAAAACGACAAAGTTCGGGGAACGCTCAGAGTCGGGCGGCTTGGTCTAGGAGCGTTCGACCTTGGGCGTTGACTGAGCGCCCAGCGGTTCGCAGAAAGGATCCATCGGAATAGGCGCGTACTCGACGTCGATGATCTCGAGATGCTCGGTCTTCGCTGGCGCGCGCAGGTCCACGCGGTCGCCGGGGCTCGCCTTCATCAGCGCATTGGCGAGAGGCGAGCGCCAGCTGATGTAGCCACGGTCGAGGTCCACCTCGTCGATGCCGACGATCGAGACGACGTGTTCGAGGCCGGCGGCGTCCTTGTAGGTCACGGTTGCGCCGAAGAAGACGCGCGTAGCGGCTGGCCCCGGCCGCGGAGCGGCGGGATCGACGACCACGGCCGCGTCAATGCGTTTCGTGAGAAACCGAATCCGCGAATCGATCTGGCCTAACCGCCGCTTGCCGTAGAGGTAGTCGGCGTTTTCACTGCGGTCCCCGTTACTAGCTGCCCACGCTACGACCTCTACCACCGCGGGCCGCTCGCGACTGAATAGGAACCGATGCTCGTCTTTCAGCCGCTGCAACCCGGTGGGCGTGATGTAGTTTTTGAGGGTCGGCCCCGCTTCCTCGCGCACCGGTCCTCGGAGCGGCCGCTTTGTTCGTATTTGCCAATCTGCCATGGGATTTCGTGTACTTGTGGGTGACCCAATCTCGGAAGGTCCGCGCCTTGATCCCGATAATTCCTCGCACGGTGAAGGTGACGTACGCCGGCTAGATGTCGCATGATACATCGGTCTTTCCTGTAGCACTCTTAGAAAATGCGGTGACCCATCCGATTGCATATCACGGCCAAGAAGTATGCGGTTCACCTAAGCGATGAGTCGACGAGGTGCCCATTTCCAATGAATTGTTCGACCTGTAGGCTCACAAATTCCGGGCGCCTTGTCGACAACCCTTACCTAATTGCATTACGTCAGGGTTGCTCCGCCCAGAACGCATGCTTTGCAAGCCGGATTTACAATCTGGATAGGGTATCGGGGCTGCATCCGTCCGTATATAAACCGGATCTGTCGGTGTGGACGGGCTCTGTATTTGAATTAGCAATAGATGACCGCGCTCAATCAGTGTTTAGCGTGAACAACATGAACGCCAGCGTGTCCGGACGCGAGTCCTTGAACGGCGCGGCCGAACCTGGACGCGATCTCCTGGAAATTGATGTCTTCGATGGCACAAAATCCGTGCGAGCGAAGAATCGCTGCAATGCCAGCCGGCTCGAAACGGCTGACCGAACGTTCATCAATTTTCTTAAGCTGTTCGGTCCGCTCCTTTTCTAATTGCCTTAGCTCTTCGGAGAATGCCTCGGGAGGTTCCATGTAGTCGAACACCACCTCAGAGTTCTGGATTGACGACATGTAGCCCAGAGTGCGGCCGATAGCGTCTGGTGTCAGATACGGCACAACCCCGAGCCAAGTGAAAAACGCGGGCGAGTTCTGCTGAAAGCCTGCGGCGACGAGCTTCTCTCCCACATCGTCCCGCTCGAAATCGACTGGCACGAGAATAAGCCATGGCGGAAGTGCGATTTGAGCTTCAGCCAATCGCTGGCGTTTCCATGCCTGCGTCGCGGGGTGGTCCACCTCATAGATACGGATCTCTAGTGCGCCATGGGGATTCCGGAGAGCGAAAGTGTCGAGTCCGGCGCCAAGGATGACGATCTGCCGAATCCCTCTTTTGACAGCTCTTGACATAGCATCTTCCGCAATCCGGCTTCGCGCGGCGGTGAACAGACGTCCGATGCTGGCCAAGGGGTGTCCGTTCGCAAATTGAAGCACTTCCTTTTCGTCTTCACGCAGAATCTTCATGGCAAATGGGTCATCGAGGATTGAGCCATGATCGAGCACCTGATGGGCTGCTCGTTGTCGGGCGATCATCAGGGCTGTGCGGCTGGGTTCATTAGGCTTCATGTTCGAGGTCTCCGTTCTCATCAATAGCTGATCACACGAGTTGTCGTGTGCGCGACTGGCGCCGTGCACACCGACATGTTCCGCTCAATTAGATACCTCCCGAATCCGGTCCGAAGAGGAGCTCTAAACCCCGTCACGCGGCCAGTCCGTCAAAACTCATACATACCGCCCAATAGAATCACGAGAGCAGCCAAGAGGCGTCGATGGAGATGCATGCCATCCAGTCTAAGCAAGCATCTATGGGTTCAGGCAGTATCGTCGGCAAGTCAGAAGTTATGCGCGACAGCCGGCCATATAGGTACTGATCATTCGGCTCAGCCGAGGCGCCGGATCGCCAGAAGAGTCAAGTCGTCCAGACGTGGGCCGGCGCCAGCGAAGGCGCGCAGGTCGTCGAGGCAAGCGG
>DASRDJ010000077.1:0-8776 GCA_035652655.1 Terriglobales bacterium | reverse complement strand
CGGGTGAACCTGGTGACGAACGACGGGCCGGAGTGCTCCGCGCCTGTGGAACTGCCGGCCACAACCGGCTTACTTTTCGGCTGACTTGCCACAAGCGATGAACTTCAGGAGGCTGGGAACATGGACACGAGAATGATCCATCATTTCCTGACCGTGACAGCCATGTTCCTCAGTTCGGTTGTGGGAGCGGCTGCGCAAGCGCAACAAGTCACGGCGCGCGAGGTTGTCAGCGAAATACAGAAGCAGGTCGGCGTGGAGTGGCAGAAGGAAACGGTGGATACCTTCAAAGCAGGGAATCCAGATACTCCCGTGACGGGAATTGCCGTGACCATGATGGCCACGATGGATGTGCTGCAGCGCGCGTCGGCCAAGGGATTGAATTTCGTGATCACGCATGAGCCGACTTTTTATGCGCACCTGGACACGCCGGAAGGAATGCCAGAAAGCGATCCGGTGTGGACTGAGAAACGGGCGTTTATCGAAAAGCACGGCATGGTGGTGTGGCGCTTCCACGATCACTGGCACATGCGCAAGCCGGATGGAATTGAAGCAGGCATGGTCCACACTCTGGGATGGGAGAAATTCCAGCGATCCGATAATCAGTATTTATTTGTTCTGCCCGAGACCACCATAAAGAAATTGGCGGGAGAGGTGGCCGAGAAGTTGGACTCGGTAGTGGTACGCGTGGTGGGCGAGCCCGAGATGAAGGTGACCAGAGTAGGATTCAGTCCCGGGGCCGCGGGGTTTCCGAGTGAGTCAAAGGCGCTGGAGCGGGATGATGTGCAGGTATTGCTGGTGGGAGAGACGCGCGAATGGGAGACCGTCGAGTATGCCGCCGACGCAGTGACGCAGAACCGCAAGAAGGCCTTGATTGTGATTGGACACATTCCGAGCGAGCAGGACGGCATGGAAGAGTGTACGCGCTGGTTGAAGGGATTCGTGAAGGGCGTGCCGGTCGAGTTTGTGCCTGCGAAGCAGCCGTTCTGGACCGTTAGCGGGAAAAAGTGAAAGTGAACGACGTGGCGTACTGGGAATCAGTCTGTGGTGCACTCGGCATGTATGCGAGCCCTGTAACATGGGACAGACAAGCCTCACAGTTGATGTACAATTTGATGGCGTCGCGCTCGCGGTGTCTTGAACGCACTGAAACACAAGGGCCGGGATGGCGGAACTGGCAGACGCAGCGGGCTCAAAATCCGCCGAGGTTCACCCCTCGTGGGGGTTCGACTCCCCCTCCCGGCACCAACTATTCCCCGCCCTGTCTCTCTCGCAAGCTTCGGGGTCGCGAACTTCGTAAGTTCATCGGCGCTGAACTCGTTCCCGCCTCCAAGTACCGAGACCTCTCCAAAGACACACCAGCGCTTCTTTCCCGGGACACACTGAGACTCATCGCGTACGAGCCTCAGTGCTTGTTACGAGTTCCAAGCGCTTGACTATCGGTGGTTGTATTCGAGTTTTGGATACCAGTCGGTGCCGCGGCCGTTGGGGGTCAGGTCGAGCATGAGCCATAGGGGATCAAGGTCGGGTGCGCCGCGGGGATCTTGTCCGGGGTCGGCCATTTGGCCGCTCATTTCGCCGGTGTAGAAGTGATGCACGACTCCGCCATGGCGCGTGAAGACACTGAAGCCGGGGACATCCGCGTCGTCGGCGTTCACGTAGGTGCGCGTGTATTCGCCGCTGGGGTCGGAAACGAAGGGCAGATTGATGAATCCGCGGTGGCGTTTGTACTCGATCAGGCGTTCGATCGGCGAACGAGCCGTGACCGCGATAGCCACGCGCTCGCGCAGGTTGACAGCGGTCCCGTTCCAGCTCGTGAGGAACGACGTGCACATCGGACATGGCGCCTTACGCTGCGGGCCATACATCATGCTGTAGACCATAAGCGTGTCCTTGTCGCCGAACAGCTTGGAGAAGACACTCTTGCCTGTTTCGGAAATCAGGTCGAAGTCCTTGGCGATGTTTCCACCAACAGGCAGGGCACGCCGCTGGGCGGCTACCTGCTCGATCTGGCGGCGCAGGTTGATCTCTTCGATGAGGAGAGCGTTGCGGGCCGCACGATACTCCCGGCTTTCGTTGGGAAAGTGGGACTGATTCCTGGCGACTAGTTCCTCGGCTGGAGCGATGGTCAGCATGTCTGACATGGTGCCTCCTCGCTTTACGATGCTATTCGCTATCACGTCGACTCTCAGCGAAAACACGTAACTGGGCTCGTTCATCTCGGAGAAAGAACGTAGGTGAACTGCCGGGGCGGCTGGACGGTCAGCAAAGCCTATGCGTTCTTGGGAAGCACGCGCTTGAGGGGCATTTTGGTTTGGCCGTCGATGAGTTCGACATTGCCGCACCAGTTGTAGGTGTGGATGCCGTTAATGGCGGAGGCGGGGTCCGGTTCGAGCGTGAGCAGGCTGCGTTCGGCGTAACTTTCCCTGGTCAGTTCAGTGATGTGGTTCAGGCTCAGATCGCGGCCGTAGAGTCCGGCACAGTTCTGGCTGGGACGCACCAGGCGGGATTCCGCCTCGAACACGCGTCCGGCGTTTCGATTGTTGCGGATGTCGGTCGAGATCGGGTTGGCAGGATGGAACTGCCACGGTCCGGTGATCGCGTCGGCATAGAACAGCAGGAGGCTGCCGGAGCGGGCATCGGGCTCGGCGGTTGTGGTCATGAGCCACCACGTATTGTTGTGCTGCCATATTGAGGTATCGACGTAGCGTCCGCGAAACAGAGTGCTCTGAAGAGTCCACTTGTTGGGGAAGTCTTCGCAGCGGTACAGATCGACGGTGGATGAGTCAACACTTTCCGGAATCATGAACAACTCGTTGCCGGCGGGGAAGACGTGCGGGTAGGAGTAGTGGTGCTGTTCGTTCACTAGGCAGCGCATGGGGGAAAGGAACGTGCCATCGTCGGCGATCTGGGCGCAGGAGATGTGGGCGCGGCGGTGCAGGTACGAGTATTCCTCGAAGAATGCCCAGGGACGGCCGTCGTGTTCGATAACAAACGGGTCGGCCCAGAAATACCCGACAGGAGGTTCGAGCCAGCGGAAGCCAGCGAGATCGGGTGGGCCGGAATGTTCGAATAGGCGGCGACCGTTCATGCGCACTCCGATGCGCCAGTGCTGTACCTGCACCCTCGGCGAGAACAACCGGCGCACCGCCTTCTGCGCCATGACAGGCGCGAGCCAGCGCACCATTTCGAAATTCGTTGGGGAACGGTAGATCTTTTTTTTACCCTGGTAGGGAGCGGCTGGAATGGCGCGCTCGAGCAGATGATTCCACCCGAAGCGGTGCAGTTCATTCAGCTTGCGGATCACGAAATCGGTCGACCCCCAGTAGGCCGGAAAGCGATTGCGCGACACGCTCACCGTCGTCTCGGTTGCGAACAGCGACTTGCAGAGGACCAGACCCGCATCCAGATCTTCAGTCAGCACCTGGAGTATCACGCCGGACAGCGGCGCGTTCTCGCAGAGTTCCCAAAAATGCGGAGGGCCGCCGCGGAAGAATTCGTTATCCCCGTGATGGTAAGACCAGACTCCGTACCGTGCGGCCGTGAGGATGTCGCCCTTCAGGATGTTGAAGCCGAAGCGCAGCAGAACATCGAGATTTCTGGCGCGAATGGTGTCGAGCGCTTCTGGCGGAAGGCGATGGACGAATTTCTTTCCGATAGGCTCGACCTCGAGGCGCTCGATGCCGGCGAGCAGTTCCGAGCAGTCGACTCGCTCCAGCGGATGATTGGAAGCTTTCTTGCGTTCGTCGAGCCGTAAATATTGATCGTAGAGGGCGTGCTTTCTGAGATCGGCATGGAGAAGGCGGCGCGCGGCCTTGGCGACCGGGGAACGCGCAGGCTCCGGCGGTTTCTCGGCGGCCTTGCGGAAAATCAGCAGCTCGATTTTTGCGAAGTTGCTGCACTGGATGTCTTCAATGATGGTCGCGAAAAATCGCGACATCTTGACGCCGTCGAGCAGGAGTCCGATTCGTAGGGGGGGATGGGAAGACGATGAGGTCCTCCAGAAAAAGCGGGCTGATTGGACAATCGAGTGGCCTAGCGGTTCGCTTTCGTCCAAACCATGCACCCCTACGCGGGCTTGTGCGCTTGTATGGCGCGAAACCCGCAGTGTTTGCGGGCATTGTGCAGAGTTGCGGTCGTGCGTGTCAATTGCTGAAGATCGGTAGGACTTGGCGGCCCGCCGCGAGGGCCATGCCGCGCGCCGCAGATGCGGGTCTGGAAGCGTGTTCTCCTTTAGAATCATGGCGGTCGTTTCATCTTTATGCACGTACTCCACGTAGTCGGGGCGAGGCCGAATTTTATGAAGGCGGCGCCCGTATTGCGCGCGCTGGCTGAGTGTGGCGCAGAGCAGACGCTGGTTCATACCGGGCAGCACTATGACGCCAACATGTCGGACGTGTTCTTTCAGCAACTAGTCATGCCCGCTCCCGACGTGAATCTTGAGGTGGGCTCGGGGAGTCATGCGGTCCAGACTGCCGAGATCATGATGCGCATTGAGCGCGAATTGATGGAGCGCAAGCCGGACCTGGTGCTGGTGTACGGCGACGTGAACTCCACGGTAGCGGCGGCGCTGGTGTGTTCGAAGCTCTCGATCCGGCTGGGGCACGTGGAGGCGGGACTGCGCTCGTTCGATCGCGCGATGCCGGAGGAAATCAACCGCCTGGTGACCGATCAGCTGGCGGATATCTTGTTCACGCCGTCGGAGGATGGCGACGCGAATCTGCAGCGCGAGGGCGTGCCGGCCGAGAAGATTCATCGCGTGGGCAACGTGATGATTGACACTCTGGTGCGACTGCTGCCTGCCGCGGAGAAGATGAACGGCATGCCGAACCGCTATGCGCTGGTGACGCTGCATCGGCCGTCGAATGTGGACTCCGGCGAGCGCTTGAGGGAGATATTCAGCACGTTGCAGCAGATCCAGAAAGATGTGGACGTCGTGTTCCCCGTGCATCCGCGAACTAGGCAGCGACTGGCGGAGATCGGAGTGGAGCAAGGGGGCGTGCGACTTCTGGGACCGTTGCCTTACATTGAGTTTCTTGCGCTGCAGAAGCGCGCGGCCGTCGTGATTACCGATTCCGGCGGCGTCCAGGAAGAGACTACTTTTCTGAGAGTACCGTGCCTTACGCTGCGAACGACGACCGAACGGCCCGTGACCGTGAGCGTGGGATCGAATGTGCTGGTCGGCGAAGACGTGGCACGACTGAAGGATGAAACCGTGCGAGTGCTCAACGGGCAAGGGAAGAAGGGCGGCATTCCGCCGCTCTGGGATGGGCACGCCGCCGAGCGGATCGCCGATGTCGTGATGAAGGCGTAGCCATCAATCCTTAACAGCGTTCCGACATTTCATTTGTAGAAAGGTTCTCTGATCGTGATTCCTGTGCAGTGCCAAGCTTTACTGTTCGATTTGGACGGAGTGTTGATTGATTCGACGCCCGCGGTGGCGCGCGTTTGGAGCAAGTGGGCGCTGGCGCGAGGCTTCGATCCCGTGGAAGTCGTGGCACGCGCCCACGGGCGTCCCAGCATTACGACAGTGCGCGAATATCTGCCGGATGCGGACCACCAGGCAGAAAACCGGATCATCGAGCGGTCGGAGATTGAAGATCTGGAAGGCGTGGTGCCGCTGCCAGGCGCACGAGAGCTGTTGGAAAGTCTGCCTCCGGCTCGCTGGACCATCGTGACTTCGTGTACACGTGCGCTGGCGGAGGTTCGTTTGCGGGCCGCGGGCCTGCCGGCACCGGAAAAATTTGTCACTTCGACGGACGTGATCAATGGGAAGCCGCATCCGGAGCCGTTCCTGAAGGGCGCGAAAATTCTGGGCGTTGCGGCGGGAGATTGCGTGGTGGTGGAAGACGCTCCAGCAGGCATACGCGCCGGGAAAGCTGCGGGCGCGCGCGTGATTGCGTTTCCCACAACGTCGGAGCGCACTCTGCTGCGCGAGGCAGGGGCAGACTGGGTTTTGACGAACTGCAGCAGAATTTCTGTTGCCGGTACAGAGCACGGCCTGCAACTGCAGTTGGCTCAGGAGCCGGTGTAGAACTGGAACGGCGCCCAGTAGAAGGGCCTGCGAAACGAGTCGTTGGAGTGAAGCAGAGACAACTTGGCCTGTCGCAGAGCTTCTGCGGGAGGCTTTCCTTTTTGGATGTTTGCGTACATCTCGACCATGAGGCGCGGCGTGGAGGCGTCACTCACGTCCCAGAGTGCGCCGATCACATTGTGCGCGCCCGCGCGCAGGAAGGCCCAAGACAGGCCGACCAGGCCTTCGCCGGAATAGGCACGCGATCCGGCGCCATAGCAGGAAGAGACGGTGACCAGCTCGGCGCGCAACGGAGAATGAATGATGTCGCGCGCGTAAAGACGGAAGGCATCGTCGGCTGGCGCGGGCCTCGACAGCACGATGGCGGAATCGAGCGGACTGAGACGGCTGGCAGTGCCGTGCGCTACGAAGTGGATGTAGGCGAACTGCTCGGGCTTGGCGGCGAGATAGGCTGCAGGAGTGGCCGCGGCCGCGGCCAGCACTTGCTCATCGGAAACGGGGAAGCGTTTCCGGATGTTTTCGATTTCTACTGCCGCCTGCGGCAGCGTACCGAATTCCGGGCTGGCGGCCGCCGGATTTCCTACGAGCAGCATCCCGCGCTTGTCCGTATGGCTGCTATGCCCAGCGCGTTCCAGAAGGCGCAGGGAGCTGGCGTTGGCAAGGGTGACGTCTTCGATCCAGTAGTGCGGTGTGGGATCAGGCGCGAGCAGGGCTTCGAAGTTGAGGGCGTTCAGGCTGCCGTCGGGAATGATGAAGACCTTGGCCGCTTTGCCGAGCATCGGTTGGGCGGGAGCGACCAGCATCTGGTAGAGCGCGCGGCCATCGGAATTTTGGGATTCGGTGGGCTCCTTGGGAGTCTCGAGAGCCTTGCGATAACGACGAACGATCGCTTCGATTTCGGATGCGGGCGGCAACTGGAACAGGCTCGTCTTTTGCGAAGAGATCGCCCACAGGTAGGACTTCTTCGCGCCGAGGAAGTAGTAGAGGATCGGCCCGCCCGCCGCGCGCGCGATTCGTTGCGCGTCGAGAGCTTTCGGGAGCACGGATTCGTCCTTCGGCAACTGGCCTAGGCCTTCGGCCAGGGTCCGAGCTCGCGCGTGGTCGGCAACGCTCAGGGCTTGGGCGGTTTTCTTTTCGGAAAGCAGGAAACCGACATAGTCGTCGTAGAGGCTGGTGGCATTGGCGAGGAAGGGAAGTTTGACGTCTTCATGCTCGATCGCAGATCGGGCTCTTTCGAATGTAGTGAGCGTGGTCCGGTAAGCGGCTTCGGCCTTGGTGGCCTGGTGCCGATCGGCGTAGAGATTGGCGAGTTCGTGCTGAGCCTCCCACTTGAGGGAGAGATCGACTTTGGGGTCGCCCGCGACCTCGAAGAAAATGGCCTCTCCTTCCGGAGTATTCCCCTGTCGGACCGCGACCTGCCCCTTGGTGAAAAGAGGGTAGAGTTCATCGACACGGTTTCCGTCGGCGCGGGCTGATGAGATAGCGTCGTCGCTATACTTGCGCGCGAGGTCGAGTTTGCCCGTGAGCACACTGACGAAGGCCAGGGAGATTTGCGCGTTCAGGATGTCTTCTTTGCTTTGGATCTTGGTTGCGCCATCGAGTGCCTTGAGGTAAAGGTCCTCGGCGACCGCGAACTTTCGTTGGTCGATGTAGACGTACCCGGCGGCCGTCAGCCAGGCCACTTGGTTTCCAAGAGAGCCCAATTGCTCGGCACGTTGTGCGGCCTGGAGTAGCAACTCCAAAGCTCCCTCGAGGTCGCCAGTTTTGTAGCGAGCCCAGCCGAGGTTCCCCGTCGCATTTAGTAAAATCAATTGCGCGTCAAGGCTTTGAGCTACGTTGTAGGCGTTGGTTGACCTATCAATCGCCTCATCGAAGTGTTCCTCCAGCAATTCGACCTGACTGAGTTTTAAGAGGGCCGAAGCCTCAGAAAAATGGTCGCCCTCCCGCCGGGCAATTCGGAGGCTTTCTTCGAAGAAGGGTCGTGCCCGTCGGTATTCCCCTTGTTCCACTTGGAGTGATCCCTGAACGATCAGCAATTCGCCGCAAGTAGAATTCGAGAGTCCCCCACATTTTTCCTCAGCATCGGTTAGTTTGGCTTGAGCCTGCTGGTAGCGGTGCAAATGGGAATTTGCTGCCCCTTCCAGAATTATTTTTTGGAGGGACAAATCCGAGTCTTTGAGAGAAGCGGGTAATTCAGGGCCTAAAACGTCGAGGACATCTTTATTCATGCCCCGCCACGCCAGAGTTCGCGCTTCGAGTATTCGAAACTTCCACGCCCATTCCGGGTTTCGCCCTGAGAAGTATTGGCTGCCAGCTTTTGCCTCGAGTTGTGCACGGACCAAGTCTCCGCGCACAAAAATCGTGGCAGCACGTTCGAAAGCGAGCTTGGGCTCTCGCGTGCAAGATATCGCAAACAATAGTGCTAGCAAAGCGGTCGCAGACCGACCTACGGGCCACCACCCTGTCCATTGACCTTGGTAGCCGATGCGCTCGACGAGCCTACGGTCGGGCAGCCCAACTCGAGACGCATCATGATCAGTTCGTACGAATTGCCGCTCACTATCAATTCCGCCAGGTGCACTCGTCCGATATCCGGAATCGTGATGACGTTGCCGTCGATGTCGGGCCTCTTCCCGCCCATTACTTCGATCTCTTCCACCAGCGAGCATTGCAGCGAACCCCTATCCGGGTCGAAGTCTTTCTTCTTGCCGGCTCTGGCCCAGACATCCTTGTCGAAGAGATGAG
>DASRDJ010000076.1:0-24931 GCA_035652655.1 Terriglobales bacterium | reverse complement strand
GAATGCGAGGGAGAATGAGGGGCAATTGAGAAACCAGGAGTAACCCCTTCCGGATTGCCGACAATCCAGGAATCGGTCTATCAGAAGACCACAACGGCGTTAATCAGGAGTAACCGTTTGCGCTGTACGAGCCAACCTCGATTCAGATCAGGATCTCCGAGCAGTTCCTCGCGAAGGATCCCCAAAAGCTTTCGAACCATCGAACAACTTCTGACGGAGGCGTTGAGGGCAAGGCAAGGCTGGCGAACAAGATAGCGCCTCGAGGAAGCTGTTCTGCAATTCTTGGCTTACTGCATCGCTCGACGACGATAGCGTTCGGCGAGTTCGGCCCACGAGATGCCGGTGCTTGGCAGCGCCGCTCGCTCGTCGCCGGGGCGACCCCCAATCGTCTGTACCTTCTGGAAACCAGCATGCTGCCAGTCGATACGCTGGTTGACGAATGCGGTGAGGCGCGTATCGGATGACAACGGGTGCATGAAGATGATCGGATCCTTTACCCGGGGACCGAGGCGCTCGAGCGCGTCGCGCGTGGGTACCTCGCTGCCATCGAAGTCCAGCTCCTCGAGCACTGGTGTTTCGCCGAGGCGATGCGCGTGCACGCGCACCACGCGCAACAGCGCCACGCGCCGTGGAAGTACGAGGGCGAGAACGTCTCCCGCGGCGAGGCCGCAGAGCGCTCGCTTCCGTGGAGACAGGCGTCTCCGGGCGGGCTGCGGACCGGTCAGCTGCGCGCGAGCTTTCTCGAGCACCGCGCGGCGCTTCGGCAGTAGCTTCGGATTCTCTCGTTCCCACACCACCAGGTCGGCACCGGCGTCGATGATGGCGAGCGCGCGATCGCGAACGTCAGGTACCAGTCGACCTAGCTTCGACTGCGTCACAGCGAAGGCGATCAGCGCGATGCTCTCGGATTCCTCCAAATACGGCTCGAACTTTTCGAGAGTCAGCCGCGTCGCGGTGCCATCCTCGGCACCATCTTCCAGGAACTGACGATACTGATCACGTATGTCGCACGCCACGTCGTCTGAGAAGAGGCCGGTTCCCCACACTCCCAAGAGTTATCCTTTTCGGCTTCGCTGTGCGTTCCTAACCGTGGACTAGTTTACGCTAGCGAATCGCTGAACGTGGCTTGCACGCGCGACTTCCGATTATCGAACTGGCATGGAGCAGGAATGCCTTTGATGATCGGAGAAGCGCTCCAAAAAAGAGGCGAGGATTACTCGTAGTATGTTGCGAGAGTTTACCTATCCCCGACGTCTCGGCTCGCAACGTTCGGACGGTGTGCCACCAGGTCGAGAAAATCTGTCGGGTCGTGCCGACGAGGTGGCAGGGCACTCGCTTGGTAAGCGCACCGCGCCGGAGTTTTGTTAGAGGCTCTTGTATTGCTCCCGGATGACGAGCAACTCAGACGTAACCAGATTAGGTAAGGGTTTCCGATGACTGGGAAATGACCCGGCCACATGTTGGACAGGACAACATCCGCTGGAATCGCTGAAGACCGGACTGCTCTTATTTCACGAACAACATCCCATGCGGCACCGCGGATCGGAAAACATAGGCATAAAGCAGTACTATTACTCCGACGATGGCACAAAGCGCCACCGAATGCCACGCCACAAATCGGAAAATGATTCCTTCATTGCCCACCTGCTCAGTGGCAGCCGTGGCAATCGTTATGGACTGCGCGTCAACCATCTTCCCCATCACCCCTCCGGCGCTGTTGGCCGCGCACATCAGAATCGGGTCAATGCCGAGTTGTTGAGAAGTAATTCTCTGCAGACTGCCAAAGAGCGCGTTAGCGGAAGTGTCGCTGCCGGTAAGCGCTACCCCCAACCAACCAAGGAACGTGCCGAAGAACGGATACAGCCATCCCGTGCGCGTGAATGCCAACCCCAACACTGCGTCCAGACCCGAGTAGCGTGTCACGTAGCCCAGCCCCAGCATAAAAGAGATTGCAATCATAGCCAGACGCATTCGCACCAGCGTTTTCCAAAAGATCCTCATCAATTGCGGTGGACTTAGGCCGAGGAATAGCCCAGAGACGATCGCAGCGAAGAAACAGCCGGTTCCTGTGGCTGAGAGCCAGTTGAAATCGAATCGAGCAGCCTCGGGAGTTGGCTTCGCGACGATCGGAACGGCGCGAGAAATGGCATTGTGCAAATAAGGCACATCCCATCCCGGCGGACCGGGACGGACTTTACCATCCGAAAGGACGATCTGAAAAGCCGGCGTGGTGGCTTGGTTCATGGCCAGTTTTACCCGAGGCAAGCCCCAGAGAAGCACAAACAGTGTCAGGACTGCGAAAGGCATCCAGGCTTTTAGGATCTGTCGAGCGGTGTAGGTGTGCATTTTGACGAAACCATCGAACTTCCCAGGCCCCCATTCGCCGCCAACCTGGTCGGTGATCTCTGCCACTGGTAGAGATAGCGCGGCCGCCGTCTCGTCATAATCGAAGCGCCATATCTTCTTTGGCTTCCAGAATCGCAGGAAAACCAGTACGGCGATAATCGACACCACACCTCCCATAATGTCAACCAGATTGCTGTCCACGTAATTCGACCAGAAAAACTGCGTAAGGGCGAATGACGTGCCGACAACCAGGATAGCGGGGAATACTTCGAGGGTCTCCCTCCAGCCGACCATGGTTCTCACCAACCAAAAGGGCACAATGATGGCCGTGAACGGCAGAATGCGGCCAATCATGGCGTTGAGATCGGATTCAGGCAGAGCAGTTACCGCCGCCAGCGTGTGCACTGGTGTACCGATGGCCCCCCAGGCGACCGGAGCGGTGTTCGCGATCAGATTCAAAGCAGCGGCATGGAAGGGCCTGAATCCGAGCCCGATCATGAAAGCGCTCGCGATTGCAACCGGCGCGCCGAAGCCCGCGGCTCCCTCAATGAATGCGCCAAAACAAAATGCAACCAGCAAGACCTGCAACCGGCGGTCGGGAGTGATTCCGGCGATCGACTCTTTCATGACTTCGAATTGCCCAGTCTCGACGGAAATGTCGTAGAGGTATACCGCAGCCAAAACGATCCAGGCTATTTTCAATACCCCAAACGCCACGCCGTATCCAAAACTGATGGCCGCCAATGCGGCAGGCATTTTGAAGAAGAAGATCGCCACAGCTACGGCGGTTGATGCACCGGCGATCGCGCACCAGTGCGGCTTCACTTTCAGACCAGCCAACAGGCCGAAAAGGACAACGATGGGCAAGGCCGCGACCAGCGTGGACAGCCACCAACGCCCGAGGGGGTCGTAGATCTGGGTCCAATGGATGACAACCTCCCTGCGAACGGAATCTACCTCGTACCGCAAATCAGCTCATCATCTCCAATTCCAACATCCGAAGCCCTGGAACAGGCCGAATATCGTACCACTGGGCGAAACCATGGAGGGATGGGAGGTTCGACGCGCCGTGACCTGATTGTGCTTGACGATCGTTTCTGAGTGACGGCAACTCTTCAATAATCCTGTAAGGTAAGGTTGGTCGACGATTCGGGAGTTGATCGCGATAGGCGCGTTTATCGTTCCTGATTTGCCAGCAGCCGACTTGTCGCTTGCAGGGTTCTTCTCACTTAACTTCGAGTGGCCCGTAAATCAACCGGCCCTGGGCACGCTAGGACTGTCCTGCAGGCACAAAGATTAGACCTAGCTCCTTTGCCGCGGGTATCTCACCGAAAATGCGAGCGATAGGCAACCGGGCTCGTCTTAAGACGGCACCGGAAATGGTGCCGTAGTGTCGGCGCCGAACCGAAGCCTGTCTCATACGCTATCTCGTCGACGCTCCGAGCGGTTTTCTCCAACATCTGTTTTGCACGAGCGATCCGCAACCCGATGAGCCATTCGATGGGCGAAGTCGCGACTTCCTCCGCAAATCGACGCGACAAGGTTCTCTTGCTCATCCCCGCCTGCTTCGCGAGGCGTTTCACCGAGAGTTTTTCAGCAAGATGATTGTGGGTCCATTCAAGCAGTTTGGCCAACCATGGGCGATCTTCTTTGGGTACAGCCCGGTCGACAAATTGCGCCTGGCCACCATCACGGTGCGGGTACACAACCAGCCGACGTGCAACCTGGCTCGCCACGCTTTCGCCGAAGTCCTTGCGTACGATGTGCAGGCATAGGTCGATGCCAGCAGCGCTTCCCGCCGAGGTGAGCAGGTCGCCTTCGTCAACGTACAGCACGTCAGGCTCTACCTTAATGCGGGGATACATCTGTGCCAATTGCGCCGCGTAGCGCCAATGCGTCGTCGCACGCCGTCCGTCCAAAAGCCCGGTAGCGGCAAGCACGAACGCCCCAGAACAGATCGAGACCAACCTTGCGCCTCCTCGATGCGCCCTCCGTAAGATTCGCAAAAGTCGCTCTGGCGGTCGTTCTTCTGTTCGCCAACCCGGAATCACAATCGTCCCAGCGCGCGAGAGTGCGTCGATTCCATGACGGCATGTAATCGTCAAACCGCCGGTTGTGGCGAGCGGGCCTGTCTCCAGGGCGCATACCTTGAATCGATACCATTCGGAAAACTCCGGTCGCGGTAACCCGAATAGCTCGACCACAATTCCTAGCTCGAACGTTGCCGTACCGGCATAAGCGAGAACTGCCACATCTCGGTGGAACAATTTGACTTGCGATGCCCTTGTGCGTGCGGTTTGCCCGGCTGCAGTCATGGCACGATTTTAACGCATATTGTCAGTACTGCCGCTTGTCCGTTGCCCCGAATACTGACACATTCATACCAGGAGGGGCTCATTTTATGCCCGCACTTCAAAAGGAAGTTTCCAACGTCTCTAGTTTCGTCGCCGCATCTCCCGCCGATGCCGTTGCACACTTCTCACGACTGCTGTCATTGGAGACCGACTGCTGGGACGTGCACGAAGCGATGGATGGTGAGAAAGCAGATTTTGTTTTGCTGGACGTTCGCGACCCGCAGTCGTATGCCGCTGGACATGTTACAGGCGCCGTGAATCTCCCGCATGGTCGTATTACCGAGCGGAATCTCGCTCCTTATTCCGAAGACACGCTCTTCGTTGTGTATTGCAATGGCTCACATTGTAACGGGGCCGACCGGGCGGCTCTCAATCTTGCGAAACTTGGTCGCCGGGTTAAGAAAATGATCGGAGGCATCGAGGGTTGGAAAGACGAGGGCTTTAAGCTCACAAAAAGCGGCACTGCTGAAAATGGTCACGATGGAAAATGACGATTCGTCCGCTTCGCTGTGAGTACGTCTTTGTAGATTCGAGAAGCTGAAAAGGAAGGAGCTGATTATGACGCCGGCGCAACCGGGACCAGAGGTAGCGGCCCCATCGACCTACCGCGAAAAGCTCTTCAACCTGCTGGCTGGCCGGGATCCGATCGAGGTGTTAGGGCAGACGGCATCCACCCTGGCCGATATTGTGGCCAGACATCCGGCGGAAGTCCTGCGCGGGCGGGCGATACAAGGGAAATGGACTCCGAACGAAATCATCGGCCATCTCACTGATAGCGAATGGGTTTATGGAAATCGCCTCAGGTTGATCCTTTGCGAGGACGAGCCGGCGATTCTGGGCTACAGGCAGGATGCTTGGGTAACCTCCCTGCGCCACAATGAACGCGAGCCGTCCGAGCTTGTTGAAATATTTCGGACGCTGCGTGCGCTCAATTTGTCTGTGTGGAGACGAGTGTCACCAGAAGACTTGCAACGCAGCGGGCAGCACAATGAGCGTGGCGCGGAGTCCTTGGCCGCGATGCTACAACTGCTGGCCGGTCACGACCTTTCTCACCTGCATCAGATCAGTCGTTATATTCGAGCCCTTGAATCGCGGGGCTAGTGCTATCGCGACTGCATACCGTCGAGTCGCCCACTTGGAGTGCACGGGGACGTGTAGTCGCCTATGCTTTTGAGTTTCCAGACATTTTGAGCACGTTGGAGTTCGCCTTGCATTCGCCCGAGAGGACAAGCCTCGCCGCTCTCTTCTGCCCAATCCCGTCCAGCCTTAAAATGTGTCGAGGGAGATTCGCAGCCGTTCTTCTCGTGTGTGAATTTACATGTTGCCCCGTACTAACTAGCGTCTCCATCATCGCGGAGACTCGACCAACTCCATTCTAAAAGCACCGTATGGTCCCGTCTTGTGCAGCATAGGATGTAATGGCACAGGGGCTCGCACTGTCTGCTTATTTTTCCGCCACTTAGCCCAGCGATCACCATGATGATTGGAATTGCGTTCTTCTCGATTCTCGAAAGTGATGTGGCAGTCATTAAAGATTCCTTAAGGTCAGCCGAATGCTTGTGTTCGGTTAGTCGGCCGTCGGTTGGGAACATACCCGTGATCGATTGATCGGCGGCCGTCAATTCCAGGAAAGTCTGCGATTTTCAAAATCAAATGCAACTCTCCAAAGTTGAAGGCCCCTGACCCCCAAGACGCCGTCAAAATCGTCTCCCTGATCTTTTCGGTCATCCACCAGAAATACCGTTTGCGTGCCCACGGTTTCTTTCCCTAGATAAAGTGCTGGAATCCGAACCTTCGTGCGCTGAAATGTTCCACCTGCATCGGCGACTGTTTCTGTCCCCAACGGCTGCAAACCGACAGGCTCCGACACTCGACTTCGGAACAAGGTCAGATCCGGCCCGGCCGAATCCACCACCATGCGCAGGCGCCGACCTTGAAATCCCATTCGAACGGTGACTACCGGAGTGTCAGTGTCGAATGGGACGGAGTAAGTCAGGCTCTCGGGAGAACCAAAGAGGATTTCCTTCGTCTTATAGTTGATTGTGAAGCTGCTTTTCCTCAGCACGTCCAATCCGACAATCGCGTGCACCTTGAAGCCGAGGGCTTTCTGCAAGAACGAGAGGTCTTCGGAGAGGACAGGAATTGACTCCACCCGAACCGGGCCAAGGCTCAGGGAAGGGATGACCACCTGTCTTGCCTGAACACTCTTGTTCCACAGGTTCACTCTTTCGGGTTGTTCCGACAGCTTCAGGTCGAGGGCGATCTTCTGATCGACGACGCTGGGGCAGGCACCCGTGTCTACCAGGAAATTCAGCTTGCGGATGTTGCCGATTGCTCCTTCCGCAACGACCAGGTAGCCACCGTAGAGGCGAAGGGGCAGTTTCACCGAAATGTGTGAAGCTCGTTCGGCCTCGGGCTTCGCACCATGGTTAGAAGGACTGGGCGTTCGCGCCCAGCCAATGTCGACAAGCGACGTCGTGGCGACGAACAGCAGGCAACTACAAAGCACTAAGCATTTCATTGGCATTCACCCCGAGCGTTTTCGCGGTGACGCCAACGTGGATTAGGCGGACAGATAGCTCAATGAACCGGGCCTACATTGCTTATCTATTTGTCCGCTACCGCCAAGTCATTGCTAATAAGCGGATTGACCTGCGTATGTACACAACTCCGGGTTGGAGAAGACGCCTAACAGTGCTAGAGTTCGAGCCAACGGTTTGGGGTGGCACATGCACAATGGCCAGCGTTCGGCGCAGATTGTTCGTTTCGGACTGTTTGAAGCGGACTTGGAGACAGGGGAACTGCGCAAGAATGGGGCAAAGGTACCTTTACAGGGCCAGCCGTTTCAGGTCTGTGCCATCCTGCTCTCGCACGCGGGTGAACTCGTCAGCCGGGAAGAACTACGCCAGCAAGTCTGGCCCGAAGACACGTTCGTCGACTTTGACCACGCGCTGAATACAGCCATCACCAAGATTCGACTCGCGTTAGGGGATCAAGCCGACAATCCGCGTTTTGTCGAGACCCTCCCTCGTCGTGGATATCGCTTCATCGCTCCGGTCGACAAGCCAAGCTTACAGATAGTCCAACCAGCTACTGCTAAGGGTCACGACCCGAAACTCACCGCGATTTCACTGTGGATGAGTGCGTCCCTGTTGCTGGTTTTGCTCTCGGCAATTGGAATTTGGCGATTTGCACGCACTCGGGCAGAAGCTGCCCTGCCCCCGCTTGAAGTAGTGCCCATGGCCGCAATGCCCGGTTTTGAGAGTGACCCTGCGTTCTCGCCCGACGGTAACCAGGTCGCCTTTGCGTTCGGGGCAAAAGGAGATAGGTGCGGGATCTACACCGTCATGGTCGACGGCGATAAGCCACTGCGTCTCACTAACGGTCCTGGCGATGCTTTTCCAACCTGGTCGCCCGATGGGCGTCGGGTGGCCTTTTACCGCTTCTCCGAGCATGGGAACGCCATTTACACGGTTCCTGCCCTCGGCGGCATGGAGCAAAGGCTGCACACAGGATTCTTCGGACCCTGGGCGTTTGGTCTGGATTGGTCGCCCGATGGCAAGGTTCTGGCTCTTTCGGAGAGCCAGGAGGATAAGAACCGCGCTTGGATTACATTGCTTTCCCTCGCCGACTCGGCGATCCATCCGCTCACTTCGCCGTCCAACCAAGAGTATGACTCTGCTCCCGCTTTCTCGCCTGACGGCTCGAAAGTGGTATTTATTCGTGGGATCGTGGCGGGAGTGGTGTCTGATCTATATGTGGTATCGGCCACAGGTGGCACACCTAAGCAACTGACCTTCGACAAAACCTGGATATTCGGGTCGCCCACTTGGACTCCGGACGGTCGCGAGATCGTGTTCTCTTCCGCGCGCGGGGGGCTGGGCGCTCTATGGCGCGTCTCCGCTTCTGGAGGAGCACCGCGCCCGGTGGAGGGTGTGGGTGTAATCGCCTGGGCTCCTTCTCTTGCTCCAAAAGGCAATCGGCTGGTGTACCAGCACATGGCTTTCAAGGACAGTGTCTTCCGGTTGAACCTGACGGACAATAACCATCCTCAGGGAGCGCCCACAATCCTCAGATCCGAAAAGGGCATAAACTGGCGGCCGCAGTTTTCTCCGGACGGAAAGAGATTTGCATTCGAATCGAATGGTTTGGGCTATCCGGAAATTTGGGCGTGCGATAGCGACGGATCGCATTGCGCGCCGTTAACCGCATTGCGGGGTACAGCCGGAGCTCCACGTTGGTCACCAGATGGCCGCTATATTGCCTTCGAGTTTCGCCCCAACGAGCACAGCGAAATCTATCTCCTCGAGGTCGGGGGTGGCCCACCCCGGTTGCTACCAACTCTGCCGGGATCTGACAATGGGGGACCCAATTGGTCGCGTGATGGAAAGTGGATTTACTTCTATTCCGACCGGGGAGGCGAACCCTTTCAATTGTGGAAGGTGCCAATCAACGGAGGCCCCCCTGTCCAGATCACGAAGAATGGCGGCGTGTTTGCCGCCGAATCCTCAGATGGCCGTTCTCTCTATTACGCGAAGCTCCAGGTCCCCGGCATATACAAAATGCCGCTGCAGGGCGGCGAAGAAGAACGTGTCCTGGATCGAGCCGGCGGCGGCGACTGGGCTAGCTGGGCACTCGCCCGCAACGGTATTTATTTTCGTGATGCAAAGGAATCGAAGGACCACGACTATATCGGATTGCTGAATTTCTTTGACTTCGCAAGCAAGAAGATCACTACGGTTTCAACTTTGGACCAGCCGGGCGGAGTGGGCATAGGGTTGTCAGCCGACGGCAGGTCCATTCTCTACGATGGTAAAGGTGAGGCGGAATCCAGCATCATGCTGGTAAAAAACTTTCGTTAGTGCTCGCTTCCCTAACGACGGCGTATGGCAAGGAAGTCTGGAGGTTAGTGATGCCGGAACGCCGTTCGACGCGGACAGCCTGTTCTCTTCTATTAATGGTCGCGTGCCTCGGACTGTTCCCGACCGCGCGGAGCCAGGAAGTTACTGCCGCCCTTACCGGCAGCGTTATAGATCCGACGGGCGCAAGCATTGTCGGCGCAACCGTCACGGCGAAAGATACAGAACGGCAGACTGCCGACACTGTTCATAGCAACGCTGCGGGCGTCTTTCACATTCCGCGCCTTCCCGTAGGAACTTATGAACTCAAAGTCAGCGCACCAGGATTTCAAACCACGATCTTCCATGGGATTACGCTGGTCCTCAATCAGACAGCTCGCATTGATTTTCAACTGCAGTTGGGACAGGCTACCGAGACCGTCGCCGTCACCTCGTCTCCTCCCTTGCTGCACACTGACACAACGCAGCTCAGCACGGTTCTCGACTCGAACACCAACGTTGATCTCCCCCTGCGCTCGCGCAACTACATCCAGTTAGCCCTGCTCGCACCCGGCAGCGTGCATCCCGATCCTCAAACGCTGACCAACGGAGATGGCCCGTCGGGCGGCGGCCGACCGTACATCAACGGAAATCGCGAGCAAGCTAATAATTTCCTGCTCGACGGCATGGACAACAACCAGGTGTCGGACAACCTCGTTGCCTTCACTCCGAGCGTGGATGCGATTCAGGAATTCAGCGTGATCACGCAGAATGCTTCCGCCGAGTTCGGGAACTTCCAGGGCGGCATTATCAGTGCATCCATCAAGTCCGGCACCAACCATTACCACGGCAACATCTTTGAATTCTTTCGCAACGATGTTCTCAATGCCAACAACTGGGCAAACAATTTTCAGCGGCTCCCGAAGCCCCTGCTTCGCTGGAACATGTTCGGCGCCACCTTCGGCGGTCCCATCCTGAAGAATAAATTGTTCGTTTTCGTCGATTATCAGGGACAGCGTTTCGATCACCCGTCCTCGAGCAGTTCGATCACGCTTTTCACCGCAGCGGAAAGGCAGGGAGACTTTTCTCAACTGCTGACCGAGCAAGGCATTCAGCTGTACAACCCGTTCCAGATTGATGCGAATGGAGAGCGGACAAAGTTTCAGAACAATTTGGTTCCCCTGAGCATGCTCGATCCAGTGGCGGCAAATCTATTTGACTCGGGCCTTTACCCCCAACCGCAGAATAGCAAGTTGTTAAACAACTTCGTCAACACCACTCGAAGTCACAACAACGTAGATCAGGGAGATGTGAGGCTCGACTATAAGATCTCGTCGAAAGATCGGCTCTACTTCCGGATATCGGAGGGCTCTCAAGATAGCCCAGTCATTAATTCCTTTCGACTATTGTTCGATACCTTCGACCAGGCTCGCTTGGAAAACGGCGCGATCAACTGGACACACAACTTCAGTCCGAACGTACTGAACGAGGCGAGCGTGGGTGCGAACTATGTCCGTATCGCTCGGGGCGGGGGAGACAACGGTTTCGGCAACCTGGGCGAGAAACTTGGTATCGCCAACGCGAACGATCATGGTCCCGGACTTCTGACCCTTTTCATGGGCGGCGTGAACCCCATCGGCAGCAAGAATATTGGCGCTGCAGAGCTGTTTGCCGACACCGTGTTTCAGTACAAAGACGATGTTGTCGTCACTCACCGGCGGCACTTGTTCAAGGTTGGTTCCCAGTTTTGGCGACAGCGCGTCAATACCTACGAAGCAGGCACCAACGGTCGAACCGGTTTCATGGCTTTCAGCGGACGCTTTACCGCCGGTCCGGAGCAACTGACCGTGCCGGGCGGCGGAACCGGCGCGGGAGAAGCAGATTTCTTCCTGGGATTACCTGAATCCTTTGGGCGGGGAGTTAACGGTACCGGGCCTTGGGGCCAGCGCGCCAATGTGTTCAGCGTTTATTTCCAGGACGACTGGCGTGCGACTGACACTCTCACGCTGAATCTTGGATTACGTTATGAAAATCATAGCCCCTGGGTAGAGGTGCAGAACCGTCAGATTAACTTTGCACCGATCACCGGGAAAATTCAGACGGCCGGTCAGCCCTGCATCTACAGCAATTGCCGTGCGCTCTACAATTCCTACAATGGCGGCCTGAATTTTCAGCCCCGCATCGGGTTAGCCTGGACTCCCGCATTCCTCGACAGAAGAACCGTGCTACGAGCGGCCTATGGAATCTCCTCCTACCTGGAGGGTACGGGCAACAATCTCCGGCTTCCGATGAACCCCCCAACCAGTGCTGAATTTGAGACGGACTACACCAACAGCAACCTGCCGGCTACGAGCACCGGTCAAGGGCTGCTGCCACCCACCACCGATCCATTCCAGAATTCGATCATTCGCTTGTGGGATGCAAACATACGACCCGCTATTACGCAGCAATGGGATCTTACGATTGAGCACCAGTTTACCGATTCGACCACGCTTCAGGTGGGTTATGTCGGCCAGCACGGCACCCACTTGATGGTCGCCTTGCCCTACTTCCAGAAACAGCTGCATGCGGACGGGTCGATTACGTCGAGCCCATACCTGTCCGGAAACCCTACTCTTCAGTCCGAGGTATCGCAGATCTCTGGCACGGCGTCCATCGGCAACATGCGCTACGACGCACTCCAGGCAACCTTGCAGAAACGCTTCAGCGGCGGCTTGCAGGGACAGATCGCCTACACCTACTCGAAGTGCATGACCGATTCCGTCGGCTATTTCGGCGCAGTCGGCCAGGCGGCGCCGACCTCGGCATATTGGCAGAACCTTTACGACCGGCGCTCCGAGTGGGGGCCCTGCTATTACGACGTCGCGCATGTGCTCAGCAGTTACCTGATCTACGAACTTCCCGTCGGCCGCAACAAGCGATGGGGTAGAAACTTAAATCCATTCATCAATGCGGCGATCGGTGATTGGCAACTGGGCGGTATCGTCCAGTTCCATGGCGGATTTCCACTCACGATTTATGCCGACGACGCTTCCGGCACCAATTCTCGCGGGTCGCGAGGTAACTGCGTCGCGCCGCCTCACGTGTTTGGGCGAAAACCTAGCCCGCTCGGCGGATTTCAATGGTTCGATTCCGCATCGTATGCACCGCCCGCTCAGGGCACTTTCGGAACCTGTGGTGTGGGCACAGTACGCGGCCCCGGTCTGCGCACCTCCGATTTAAGTATTCAGAAGGAATTCCCGTTGGGCGAATCGAAGAGGCTGGAATTTCGGGCGGAATTCTTCAACGTTACCAACACGCCAATTTTGAATTCCCCCGTCATCGGCCTGGGCCCCTATCTCGGACTGATCTACAGCTCGCAAGGTGAGCGCAACATACAGTTCGCGCTGAAGTTCTATTTTTGACCCACCATTGAACAGACCTCAGGATTCAATCAGTTGCGTGATCTCTCTAATTCGGCTTGCCAGCAGCGGCCAATGAGGTCTGCCCGGCTGAATGTCTTCTAACCTGCCCCAAATCAGTTATCCTCAGCCGTTGTTTTGCAACCACTGGCGTGAAGCTCAGCGCACTTTGATGTAGAACTAATAACCATCTGACGGATCGTAATTGGAGGAGGGCACCACCTTGGCAACGGATAGAGAATCGCAAGAAATCTCGCGTCGGAGTTTTCTAAAGCGCACGGCCATTGGCGGCGCAGGACTCGTAGTTGCGGCCGACATTCTGGATCCAGATCTCCTCGCAGCTGGAAAACCGAAAAGTGCGACCTCGACGATGATTGGCGTCCCATTCGATGCGAGAGCACAAGTGCGGATGGGAATCATCGGCGTCGGCGGGCGCGGTACCAGCTTGCTGAAGGATTTGCTGGCCGTCGAAAATGTGGAGATCAAGGCGATCTGCGACCTGGTGCCGGAAAAAGTAGCGCGAGCGCAAAAGGCCGTCACGGGCGCAGGCCAACCGGAGCCAGTGGGGTTCAGCAAGGGCGAGTGGGACTTCAAGAATTTGACCCAGCTCGAACTCGACATCGTCTACATAGCTACTCCTTGGAACTGGCATGTTCCAATGGCACTCAACGCCATGAAAAATGGCAAACATGCCGCAGTCGAAGTGCCGGCCTGTACGACTTTGCAGGAGTGCTGGGACCTAGTCGACACTTCCGAAGCGACTCGCAAGCATTGCGTCATTCTGGAGAACTGCTGCTATGGATCCAACGAGATGATGGTCCTGGGCATGGTGCGTGACGGAATACTCGGCGACATCACGCATGGCGAGGCGGCCTATCTCCACGACCTGCGCGGCATATTGACGTCGAGTGAAGGGGAAGGATTGTGGCGCCGCTTTCCGCACATGAAACGCAATGGCAACCTGTATCCGACCCACGGACTGGGCCCAGTGGCTCACTACATGGACATCCACCGGGGCGACCGGTTCGACTACATGGTTTCGGTGAGTTCGGCCGAAGCCGCGCTGAGCGCTTATGTGAAAGCGAACTTCGCGGATGGGGACCCGAAGCGGGCGGAAAAGTACATCTGCGGCGACATGAACACCAGTATCATAAAAACCCAAAAGGGTCGCACCATTCTTCTCCAGCATGACATTGTCAATCCCCGACCTTACAGCCGTCTCAACTCGATCTCGGGCACAAAGGGTGCTTTCGCCGATTACCCGCCGCGTATCTTCGTCGACGGCTCAAAGCAGGAGGATTGGCAGACCATCGATGCGTTTCGCGAAAAGTACGAACATCCGCTCTGGAAGACAACCGGAGAAATGGCCCGCAAAACGGGTGGCCACGGCGGGATGGACTACGTCATGAATTATCGCCTTATGGATTGCCTGAAAAGGGGTCTCGTGCCCGATATCAACGTCTACGATGCCGCCGCATGGAGTGCGCCTACTCCATTGAGTGAGGCATCTGTGGCACAGAATGGTGCTCCGCAGAAATTCCCCGACTTCACGCGTGGCAAGTGGAGCATCCACACGGATTCTCCGGGCTTTGCAATTCAGACTTAAGTGCCATCGCGAAAACAGGCAAGGAAGAGAATGCCTTTGCCCCATCGTCAGTTGGTCAGAGGAGCCCTTGATGATCGAAAGCGTGCAGATCGCGAATCCCGTAGCAGTAGCGCCTGGAGTAGCGCCTGAACGCAAATCTGAAGGCACCACTCGGCTGATCTCGTTGGATGCCTTCCGCGGACTGGTGATGGTCCTCATGCTCGCAGAAGTCATGCGTTTGCCTGAGGTGGCGCAAGCTTTTCCGCAGAGCACGCTATGGCGCTTGATCGCATTCAACACTCAGCACGTGGAATGGCAAGGATGCTCGCTGCATGATCTGATCCAGCCCGCCTTTTCGTTTTTGGTCGGCGTGGCGCTTCCGTTTTCGATCGCGCGCCGAAAGATAAAGGGACAGACCTTCGGGCCCATGCTTGGGCATGCAGTCCGACGCGCACTTCTCCTGGTTTTCCTCGGAATCTTCCTGCGGTCGCTGCGGTCGCCTCAAACCTACTTCACATTTGAAGACACGCTCACGCAGATCGGATTGGGTTACGTATTCCTGTTTCTGTTGGCTTTCACGCGCCCGCGAACCCAGGTGGTGGCGCTGGTGCTGATCCTGATCTGTTTTTGGGCGGCGTTTGCCCTCTATCCAGCGCCCGGCCCCCAGTTTGACTATGCCAGGGTAGGGGTTCCACAAAATTGGTCTCACAATTACAGTGGATTCCTCTCTCACTGGAATAAGAATTCCAATCTTGCCTGGGCGTTTGATGTTTGGTTCCTGAACCTCTTTCCGCGAGAGCACCCCTTTGTCTTCAACGAGGGGGGCTGGTCCACACTGAGTTTTATTCCGACACTCGCGACCATGATTCTCGGGCTTCTGACCGGAGAATGGCTGAAGGGTAACGGGTCGAAGCCAGAGAAATTACGTGGGCTTTTAGTTGCGGGAACGAGCTTGCTTTTGCTCGGGCTGGTTTTTCAATGGGCCGGCATTTGCCCGATCGTCAAGAGGGTCTGGACATCGTCGTACACCCTTTATAGCGGGGGTTGGGTAATTTTGATCCTGGCCGGCTTTTACGCGCTGATCGAATGGAAAGGATGGCGTCGATGGGCGTTCCCGCTGGTGGTAGTGGGAATGAACTCGATTGCCGTTTATGTGATGAGTTGGACCATGTCGAGGTTCTTCGGGAGCGCCTTAGATCGCCACCTTGGAAGGGTGCTAGCCGCAATGGCCGGACCGACGATTCAGCCCGTGCTCCATGGTTTTGCAGTGATGCTGATCTTTTGGTTCATCCTATTTTGGATGTACCGTCGGAGCATTTTTCTAAAGATCTGAGGCAGTGGCCCACCGTAGGAATCAGAAGTGGAACTGGAAGTTGAGCAGCCACACTTCAACAGTTAATGAAAGCAGTGTGACGGCAGGGTTAATTTCAGTCTGGTGGTGTTCCTAGCTCACAGGCGGTTCGATGGCAGGAATTGCTTCGGATGCGGCGAATGAAGAGTTATCTTTCGGACCGACCATAGACCAACGATGCTTCAGGACGAAGACTCCATTCCACGGCGACTTGCCCGTACCGTAGTAATCGGATGGGATGACTTCGAAGCGTGCTGCATTATCGATCTTATCGACTTCAGCCTGCCCGATATCCATCCACACACGCAAAACATATTCTCCGGGAACTAACGTCAGGCTGGGAATTTCGCACTCGATGACCTGAGGTCCCGTGACCTGGTCGTGACCACGGATAGGCTCAAACGCGGTATGCGCCGTAAAGACTCGCTGGCCAAGGAGGTTGTCGAATCCCAAGCCAATGTCGAAGCTGGAGGTTGGGACCGGGAGGACAAAGTGCACGCGAATCGTGAGCGGCGCCCCGATACGTACCCCAGCTTTCAATGACTTGCCGTCTTCCAGGCAAAACTCCAACTGCCGCAGCAATGGCCGACGCTGCGCCCACCGGCCTGGTGCTTGACTAAGATCAACAGAGTTGCCGGACGTTCCTGTGTCACCATCTCCCATCGCTGTATGCATGTAATAGTGAACGGCCTCTTTGGCAGTCCCGGAAAACGCCAATTGGCCCTGAGTGAGCACGATTCCGCGCTTGCACAGATGCTCAATCGCCGAAATATTGTGTGAAACAAAAAGGATAGTCCGTCCGCTGCGGCTGACGTCGTTCATCTTGCCCAGGCATTTCTTTTGGAAGGCCATGTCGCCCACGGCCAATACTTCGTCCACGACTAGAATTTCGGGATTTAAATGGGCGGCCACTGAGAAGGCTAACCGGATATACATCCCGCTCGAGTAGCGCTTCACGGGAGTATCCAGGAATCGTTCTATCTCTGAGAAGGCGACGATCTCATCGAACTTTGAGAGTATTTCCGCACGAGTCATGCCCAGGATCGCGCCATTCAGAAAGATGTTTTCCCGTCCCGTGAGCTCGGGATGAAATCCAGTGCCAACTTCGAGCAGGCTCGCCAAGCGGCCGCGCACCCTGATATACCCGTCGGTAGGATCGGTGATGCGAGAGATAATTTTTAAAAGCGTACTTTTACCGGCGCCATTGCGCCCGATAATGCCAACTACCTCGCCTTCCGAAATATCAAAATTTATGTCGCGCAACGCCCAGAAAGACTGATCGCCGCGGGAATTCTCCCTGTTGGAAAAGGCGCGCAGCGGGCGTTTCAGCGTCTTGACAAGAAATTCCCGAAAGGTCTCGTTCCGAGCCTTCATACCTCCGATTCGATATTGCTTCGACAAATTGCGGACTTCAATTACGTTTGACATTTAAATTACATCCGCGAACAGGCGCTCGATGCGCCGGAACAACATCAGGCCAACCACAAAGCAAATCAGGCAAACCAAGAGCGACGTGAGAACTAGGGGCCAGTAGACGGGACTGCCAAGCAGGCAATAGCGAAATCCCAATACCATGCCCGCCATCGGGTTCAGCCCAAACAGTGCTTGCCAGCGCGAAGGGATGTAGCGCACCGGATAAATGACGGGTGTAACGAATAGGCCCATCTGGATGAGGAATGGCACTACATACTTGATGTCACGGAACAGAACGTTTAACGCGGAGAACGCAAAACCGATGCCTGAGGCAGCCATGAGGGTGCCGATAACAAATATGGGGAGCAGCAGAACCTTCGCGGACAACGGCCAGCGGTAGTAGATCATCATGCCGCCGAGAACTCCCAGGCTCAAGGCTAGATCCAACAGAAACGCACCTACGGTGCCTAAGGGGATGAAAATGCGCGGGAAATACACGCGTGAAACCAATTGCTGGCTCGCGATCAAACTGTTGCTCGAGTTGGAGACGGAGTTGGAGAAGAAGGTCCAGGGCGCCAAACCTGCGAATGCAAACAGGGAGTAGGGAGGCCCGTCGCTGTGGACACCAGCCCAACGATTAAAGACCAGCACAAAAATGAGCGTGCCCAGTAATGGCTGAAGGACGCTCCAAAGTCCTCCCAAAAGAGTTTGACGGTACCGGATCTTGATGTCCCGCCAAACCAGAAATGCGAGAAGCTCCCGGTATTGGAAGGCCTCTCGGAAGTCAATGGGCTGCCATCCTTTACGCGGTTTTATTACTAATTCTGTCGTCGCCATAGTAGGTAAGGCCGGACCATGAAAACTGCATACGGTGATCAAAACGAGGGTGTAAACAAATGGGGGGAACCCTCTATTGTAATATTGTATCGTACGTGGAATCGTCCAAAGGCATGGCAAACCAGTTACTTCGGAGAGTTTCCCTCTGGAAAATAGTGCATTGGACGGACTTCTCCACTGACGATAACCTCCGGTTCACAGGAGGAATCGTGCGCAACGGTTGATTCGGCAAAACGACCCAGTCAACCAAAGCGATTAGGGCTGCGGGGGGAAGGACGGTCATCCGCGCCAGCGCTCGCGGTACCGGAGCTGGAGGTAGTTCGCCAGGCAAGGTGCGGAGCTTCTACAAGGCGAAGCGGGGAGCAGATCACGAAGTATCACTGCACGGAAGCGATCCAATCATTCCGAAGGGCGAGGTTAGTTTAGTCCGCTATGCAGCTGGACGTTATTGTGCCCACATACAATCGGCACTCTTTGCTGGAGCGCGCTCTTGAGAGTCTTCTCGTGGCTGATGTGCCCGCAGGCCTTGAGGTGAAGGTCACGGCCGTCGACAACAATTCCAGAGACAACACACGATCGGTGGTGGATTCATTTAAGGCCCGATTTGCGGGGCGATTGAATTACTTGTTCGAACCGAATCCGGGAAAATCGCACGCTCTCAACACCGGTATTGCCGCTACTTCCGGCGAATTGGTTGGAATGATCGATGACGATGAGGAAATTGACCGTTCCTGGTTTGTGCGGATTCATGAAATCTTCGCAGATGACGAATTGGATTTCATCGGAGGCCCGTATGTGCCGCGCTGGGGCGCGCCGCCGCCCTCATGGCTCCCCAGCCGATATTCGGGCGTGATCGGGGCGTTCAATTTAGGCCCAGAACGGCGCCCATACGGCACGGACACCACCCTGCCTGGCGGGAATGCAGTAATGCGGCGGTCAACCTTGCAGAAGTTGATGCCGTACTCCACGGTTTTGGGACCCCACGGAGATACCTACCTGGCCGACGAGGACAGTGATATGTATTTGCGGCTGATCGAATCAGGCGCCAAGGGGTTGTATTTGCCTGATCTAGTCATCTATCACTATATCCATCCCCAAAGGCTCACCAAACATTATTACCGGCACTGGTGCCTTCGCCGGGGGATCTCATCGGGGATTCTCGACCGGGAGCACCGTAAGCCGGTACCTTATTTTTTGGGGATACCACGGTACCTCTTTGGCGAGGCTGCTCGCGCTACGTTGCAGTTTCTTAGGCCGCCCGCGAAGGCCCACCCGGACCCTTCCGAGAAGTTCGCCAGCGAATTATGCTTTTGGGCGCTAGCCGGATTCTTCTACGGCAAACATTTCTATCGAGCCACTAAGGATTCGAAACGATAGCTCGCCGACTTTATCGGCAATCACGAGGTTATTCCTGTGCCGACTTTGGCGAATTCTTACAGTGAAGGTATTCGCGCCAACGGCTGCCGGCGAAACCCGCGAAGAACCTCATTCGAACTTCGTATCCGAAGGCCTGATCCCGCTGGCCGAGAAGTTGTCTGATCGTCCATCGAACCGCATCGCTCGCGGCTCGGCGATAGAGATGAGCGGGGACGCCCAGAATCTTGCCCAGTTTGGAGCGTTCCAGCAGTTCCGAGCGCAGTATGGCGTGAAAGCGCCCATGTCCGGTATGCCATTCGCGATGGTAAGTTTTCCGCAGGCGGTCGGCCTGGACGTCGGCGGTGACTGTCAGATCGGGCAGGTATATTCCTTTGCGGCCAGCGTGCCAGAGGCGCAACAGCAGTTCGTGATCCTCCAATGAGCCCACGCCGTTCTTGACGCGCTGAAAGTCGGCACGGAACAGGCCCACCTGGTCGAAGGCGCTTTTTCGAAAAGCACAGTTGGCTCCGATCAGGGAAATCGGACGGTCCGCGTCCACAAAGAACGGCTGATCTCCATAATCCAGCAGCGCGAGAGGAGTCCAGTGCGCCCGAGTCAGCCATGCAGGCGGTATCTCATCCCAGTGCGGTAAGACCTTGCCGCCCAGAAAATCCACACTGGGCTCCGCAGCGAAGCCAGCTTTGATTCGCGATACCCAGTTATTGGCGACACGCACGTCGTCATCCGTGAAGGCAATAATCTTCGCTCGTGCGCTGGCAATTCCCGCATTGCGCGCATACGATAGCCCCTGTTTCGATTCGAAAACATAGCGCAATCTTCCAGGAGTGGCATTTATCATGCGTTGCGTGACGGCGCGCGTCTCGTCGGTTGAATTGTTGTCCACCACGAGAATCTCGTAGGAGACGTCAGCAGTGTCCTGATTTTGCAGTGACTCCAATGCCCGCGCCAAAAGAGTGCATCGATTGTAGGTGCTGATAACTACTGATACATCAACCGACGCTGCAGGTTCGTGTGTCGCGGTTCGTGGCTGAATGGGCGCCGTGATTCCTTCGCCTCGTATTGAAGATGTCATTAATAGTCTCTTGGTCTGAAGACGCGAACAACCTAACCGGCTCTCGAGCTCCTGCCCAGAGACATTTGTGCACTTGCGATCGAAACATTCGCCGTCAGGCTATGATTTTTTTGGCGGTCAAGGTCAGTGGTCACAGACTCCCTCGGTGTCCTCTGGCAACTTTAGAATGATCATCCTGCAAAAGCTAGCCTTTGTCAGGGTTGGGTTTGCAGGAAAAAACGATCAAGGATGGTAACTTTTGAGTCGCACCTGCGAGGCTTCGATCTCCAGGCGTCGCGGACAACCACTTGCGTTTCTCACAGTTGGCTGTGATAGACTTCCCGGCCATCTGTAAATTTCTTGTTTTTGCTCGGGCCGGGATCTCAAAGAAATCGGCCGCCCAGGAAAGTTAGTCGCTGGGCCTCGCTGTGCGAACGACTATCTGGCCGATCTTTCGTTCGCACCTGCTTCTTCGTCGCAAGTAACGGTCGGGGTCTGTTGTGACCGGTATCGACCGTTTCCTACATCCTGATGGCGATCGGCTTCGTGTTGAACCAGAGTTCGCTGAAGGCCTGTTCGTATCGCCGGACTAGGATGAGCCACGTTGATTGAGGGACGAGCGCATGTACCTTCGTGATCTCGACCAACGACGGGGAGTAGTCGGAAACTATTGCGTTACAAACCTTAAACCACAAAAAGTGCACACATTGACGCCTTCGTGGGGATCACGTTGGAAAGTCAAGCCAATCTCTGTTGGAGGCCCGAAAAGATGGTACTTTCCCCCAAATTCATGTCGTACGCGTTCGCAATCTTGCTGAGTTTTGCATGGGTCGCGAACGCCCACGCGAACAGCAATGACGTCGTTTTGTATGCCTCAAAAGCGCCAGTTCGGGCAGGAACTTGGGCGGTCAAGGCAGATGCCACCGCGGCTGGAGGGTTTCTCATCGGGACCCCAGATCTCGGCGCTCCGAAGGTTTTGGCGCCACGCGCCCAACCGGCGAACTACTTTGAAATCAAGTTCCCGGCCTATGCCGGCCTGCCCTACCACTTGTGGATTCGATCGAAGTCGCTCAATAACGCCACCAGCAATGATTCCGTTTATGTGCAGTTTTCCGATAGCGTGACCGCGGCGGGTACGGCGACCGCTCGCATCGGAACCACCTCAGCGGAGACGGTAGTCCTGCAAGCGTGCAATGGGGCTGCGGAGTCGGCATGGGGCTGGTCTGACAACGGATGGTGCGGCGCGGGCACCCCCTTGTACTTTCAAACCACCGGCACCCATACGCTTCGAGTTCAGGTGCGGGAAGATGGCCTTTCGATCGACCAGATTGTGCTTTCTCCCCAAACCTTTCTTACGACCGCTCCCGGCAAAGCGGTGAAGGATGCGACCGTGCTGGCTGCCAATCTGCCGGTACTCACGTCGGCAACAGTCAGCATTCAGGCGAGTTCCGCAAGCGGAGCGGCGCCTCTGGCAGTAGCCTTTACTCCGAAGGTCACGTTATCCAACGGTTCCGTTACCTCATACGCGTGGAATTTCGGCGACGGGCAGAGTTCATCGGCGCAGTTACCTTCTCACGTATATCAAACCTCGGGTAATTACACCGCCAAACTCACAATCACCGATAGCGCGGGAACGTTGGCCAGTGCGGCGACCGTTGTCAGTGTGACGGGAACTGCCACCAGCACCAAATTGCGCGTGGTACAAGCCAATATTTCTTACGGCGGGCATGGCACGGATAACGTTCTGAATCTGGACCGAGTCGCGACTTGGCTCGTGAAGATGAATCCCGACGTCGCTTCTCTTACGGAGGTCATTGGTGGCTGGAACGACCCGGCGCTGATTACGGCGCTGATGAAGCAGAAGACCGGTCTTACGTGGTACAGCGCCTACGCCCCGAAGTACGCTGGTTGTCCAGAAGGAGTGATGGTGCTGTCGAAGTGGCCTATCGTTAGTTCGGCGCAGTATTTCATGAGCTACCAGATGCCGATCGTCGAGGCGACCGTGAAAGTCAACGGTAAGCCGATCAGCTTCTTTGCTACACATTTTCAATGGCCAGCAGGCGCCAGCGGAGAACGCCAAGTTCAAGCGCATCAACTGATTACGTTTGCCTCGAAATTTGCGGAGCCAAGGATTGTCGCTGGTGATTTCAATGCACAGGTTGGCACTCCGGAAATCGACATCCTGCTCCAGCAGTATTTCGGCGGGTGGGACAAAGCGGTTAGCGAAGGCACTGCGTCGGCGTATGCAGACAACCCTGTCAGCCTGGATACCCGGACGCGACGAAGCCGGATCGACCACGTTTTGTACTCCAAGGGCGCCACTGGGGTTTCAGTGACCGGAGGAGGCATCCCGGATCAGAGGGCTGCAGGGACTGCGGGACTCGTGACCGTCAAACTTGGCACGGCCGATGACAAAGGCGTCAGGCCGTCAGACCACAATTTTGCATGGGTGTCGTTCAACGTAAATTAGCAAGCCTTCACGACGACGAAAGCAGTGAGCAGCCGGACTCGTTCTCGAGCTGCTCACTGCTTTTGTCTTTGCTAGTGCTGCATACCCCACCGACTAAAGCGTTCTGCTTTAGGCTGCGATCGAACCCGACGTCACAACCGACAAGCCTAGTCATGGAGATAAGCACGCCTGCGATCGTGTCCTCACGCTTCGAGCGCAGCTTTCCCTTCTTTTGCGGGCTTGTGCGGCGAATCCGCAAGTTCCTGCAAGCTGATGACAACGATGAAATCTGAGAGCACAAAGCCCCCGGCGGAGCCAGGGGCTTGTGTTGTCAGTCTTGCTACTGCGATTCACTATCACTGATAGGTGTACGTTCCAGCGGAACTACTCTGGCCGTCGGGGTTGGTAACAATTACGTTCACTGGCCCCGGCTGGGTGCCCGATGGAACCGTGGCGTAGATATAGCTGCCCGTCGCGGTTTGAACCGTCGCCAGCGAGCTCCCCACAAAGACTTTGGCCCCGAAGACGAAGCCCGAGCCATTGATGGTAATGCTAGTCCCACCAGCAACGCCTCCCGTATTTGGACTGATGCTGCTGATACTCGGCGGTGGCGCCGCGCTATAGCTGAAGGCGCCCGTCAGAGTGCTCGTTTGGCCGTCCATGTTTTTAACCACCACGTCGGTAGCACCCAGCGCGTGCGCCGGGGTAACCGCGGTGATCGTGTTGCTATCCAGAACGATGATCGTGTTGCAGAGAACGCCACCGACGGTGACTACTGCGCCGCTGTAGAAGCCTTCTCCCTTGACCATGAATGGGGTGCCACCATTGATCGAACCGCTGGTGGGCGTGATGGATTCAGCGCTGGGCGGTTCCGGAGCGTCGGCAAAGGTGAAGACACCCTTGAGGGTGGCACTCAGTCCCGTCTTGGGATTAGTAACGACCACATCAGCGACGCCATTGCCAGCTGGAGTCGTTGCTTTGATCGAAACCGAATTGCTGCTGGTGACAGTTGCAGGGTTACCCCCGATGGTGACGGTCATGCCCGCAACGAGATTGCTTCCCGTGATAACCACTGCATCGCCGCCACTCACCGAACCATGATTGGGGTGAATAACGTTCAACCTTGGAGCTGTCGATGGTGGAGTGGGTGGGGTGTACACATAAGCGGACGGGAGTGTTCCGGCATCACCCGCTTTGTTAGTCACCGTAACACCGACAGTGCCAGCCACATGTGGAGGCGCCACTGCCGTTATGGTGGTGGAGTTGACGATCTTGATTCCGCTAGCAGTCGACTGACCGAAGGTGACGTTGGCACCGGCCAAGAAATTCGTGCCGGTGATGGTCACCGCGGTTGCGCCAGAACTAGGACCCGTTGCAGGAGAGATACCTGTTACGCTTGCGCCGCCGCTAGTCGGAGCAGTACCGCCAGTAGTAAACGTCCATACCGGGCCGATGACAGTCAGATTCGCCATCGTTTTGGTGGCAATCTTCCAGTAGTACACTGTCCCCGGCGTGAGTCCGGAAACTTTGTATGTTTCGTAAGTGGGCGGGCCATTGGGATCTTCGGGCGCGCCGGTGTCGACGTTTTGCGCTACCAAGGGAGGATTTTTGGCTGTGCCAAAGTAGATGTCGTATAGCTGACCCCACGGACCTCCCTGCCACGATAAGGTCACACTGGTTGGCACTCCAGTGGCGCCGGTCGCCGGCGCGTTGATTTTTGGTGCACCTGGCCCAATTGGCACGAAAGCTTTATATTCCGTGTTTGAATCCCACCGACGCTCGAACTGATTCTGAAACCACTGGAAAAACAGCGGCTTCTTGGTGAAATAATTATGTTCCTGCTGATAGTTGAACGATGGCCAAGTCCAGTTCGATGATCCCCAGATCGTCATGTTCTGACCATAGAGAATCAATGACTTTTCGTGATTC
>DASRDJ010000075.1:0-2319 GCA_035652655.1 Terriglobales bacterium | reverse complement strand
AGGTAGCGTGTATGCCTGACTCAAACGGCAGGCGATGCTTCTCGAAATTCATCGACACCCGGGGAGGGTCGGCTTGAGGAGGCTACACAGCTCGCACGGGCGCTGCCGAGTGATGCGATGCAAAATGGGGGAAAGGCTATGAAAGTCGCTGAAGCACTGGCACTCCGGGCTGATCTGCAGCGTCGACTAGAGCAACTGAAGCAGCGGCTTGTCAAGAACGCGCGGGTTCAGGAGGGAGATCAGCCTGAGGAAGCTCCGGAGCAGCTCCAAACCGAGTTTGAACGATGTGCTGAGGAGCTTGTCCGCCTCATACAGAAAATCAATAGGACGAATGCCTCCTCACGGCTCGGAACGGGCAGCCTGGCGGATGCGCTCGCCGAGCGGGACGTGCTCAAGATCAGGCAGAACGCATATCGAGAACTCGCGTCTGCCGCGTCTACCGTTCAGACTCGGACTACTCGATCGGAAGTCAAATTCGTAAGCACCGTAAGGGTCGCTGCGATTCAGAGCAAGGCAGACGACCTCGCCAAGCAATTGCGCGAGCTGGATAGCAGTATCCAGGAGGCAGATTGGAAGACCGATCTTGTTGAATAAGACGAGCTGGTAATCGATGACGTTAAAGGCGAGCACGACCCTGCGGCGGGGCAATGCCGACTGGCCGTGCGAGGACAGCACAAATCGGTTCGACTCCGATAGGTAAGGTGTATGTCCCGTACCGAGTACAGGCGCATAGAGCATCGATAGGGTGTACTACCGCGTGCTGATTTCACGTTAGCGATGAGGGTGGGTAAGGGGAACTCGTCTGGCCGAAGCGTCTGAAACCTCTGAAGAGTGGTGGTTGGTGAATGACCGGTGTCGGGGAATTCGGGTCTCTTACGGCAGTGTCCGCTTCTTGCCCGACAGCGGAACATCGCCCAATTGCCGCTCGCGACCCTAACCGCTCGCCTTTCCCCAAAAGCAGTCATCGCGAGCAAAGACCAGGGTGTCCACCGTCAATCGAACAGATACGCAAATATATCGGCTAGCCCGCCTCTAAACGGGATAGTTTTCTCGTGGACACCTCCCAAGCGTCGTGCAACCGCCTTCGACGCGTGATTCTCTGGAACAATCAGACTAATCAGACGACCCACCCGAGATCTCCTTTCGCCATCGCAATCACCGCTGCAGCCGCCTCGGTTGCGTAACCCTGCCCCCAAAACCGTCTAATGAGAGCCCATTTAACCTCCGGCTCCGGCCAATCGCCCGGGAACCACAGGCCGACTGTGCCGAGTGTGTCTCCCGTTACGCGATCGGTCACTGCGTAGGGTCCATAGCCACGCAAGGTCCAATGTCCGACATAGGCCGCGAGCGTGCGCCAAGACTGCCAGCGGGTCTGCGTGCTGCCAGTCGTGTAGCGCACGCATGCCTCATCTCCAAAAAGCTCGGCCAAAGCATCCCAATCCTTGTCATCAAACATTCGCAGGATCAGCCTCGGTGTCTCCAGCAGTTCCGGCGCTGTGAAATTGTGCATTGCGTGTCGGGCCACAGAGTCAGGCTGCGGCAAGCCTACCTGAAGGCCCGCTTTGCGGAAAACCGCCTGCGTCTGTCGACCGGCCGATTCTGGCCGGGAGCGAGGCTCAATGGGCCTCGGATTCGGGCCAGAGCTCGCGACGGAGTTTGAGCGGATCCGCGAGAACGCGGGCCCGGGAGCGTGCTACTTCGCTGGCGCGCAGTGGCTTGAAGTCGCGCGGCAGCGTTGCGCGGTTGAACTCCAGCAGCACCCAGTTCAGCACGCCCGCGAGCGCATCGTCGCTGATCGGCGCCTGCGCTGCCCCCGGTACGCGGGCGAGATAGTCGCGCCCTTCCGGTGACGAGACGATCCGGCCCAGGGGGCCGGCCAGGGACGGCACGGACGGAGGGCTGCCCCCGCCATCCGCGAGATGGCATCCGGCACAGTGCAACAGGTAGTCAACGCGCGGGTCGGCCGAGGTCGTGGCAGCTATCGCGAGCAGGATGCCGGCTGCCAGGACCTCGCGTCGGCGTCGCGAGTCGGTCCTATCCCTTGCCATCCGCCACACCGAGCACGAGACTGATGGTGCAGTGGTACTCGCGACTCTCGGTGCCGAAGCACCACAGCACGGAGTTGCTCTTGCCGGCGTCATACACCGGCCGCTCTCGCTCCGTGTTGTGGCATTTGCACCGGTCGCATATGGCCTTTCCGCAGCAGTCGGCGTAGGAGATCAGATAGTCGCGATTGTCGACCGGGTTGTGGCACGTGCCGATCCAAGTGACCGGTGAGGGCTCCGAGCCTGGCGGGCAGGAGTTGGACGCCCCACCGCA
>DASRDJ010000074.1:0-26315 GCA_035652655.1 Terriglobales bacterium | reverse complement strand
TGCGGCCACGGACCGACCCGCTCTGGATCCCCGGGGGAGAATCCATACCTTCTGCCATGCTCTTCCCTCGCGATGGCACGTGATGGGAGTGACGCAGGCGGCGGGTCTTTCTCTTCGTTGGTTCCGCGATTGTTTTGGGATAGTGAGCCAAGACGCCCGTGACCCGTACGTGGAACTCACCCGCGAGGCGGCTAGCGCTCCGGCTGGCTGTGAAGGTGTTTTGTGGGCGCCGTACTTGATGGGCGAACGAACCCCCCATCTTGATCCGAATGCTCGCGCCGCCTTTATCGGCCTGGCCGCCAGCCACACCCGCGCACATATGATCCGCGCGATTTTGGAGGGCGTCGCGTTCAGTCTGCGAGATACGTTCACGATCTTTCAGGAACTGAACATCCCGGTAGACCGCATCCGCCTGGGTGGTGGCGGAGCCCGTTCGCAGTTATGGCGGCAGATTCAGGCCGACGTTTACGGGCATGCCGTCGAAATGGTGCGCACCGAAGAAGGGGCCGCGTATGGTGCCGCGATCCTCGCCGGAGTGGGCGCGGGGAATTGGCAGTCCGTCGAGAAAGCATGCGACGAAGTAATCCAAATTGCCGGAGAACTTCAGCCGGACTCAGGAAGTTCTCAGATTCTCAACTCCGCCTATGGTGTTTACCGCCGTATCTATCCCGCGCTTCACCAGATCGGATCGCGGTAGCGTAGTTGTCCGACCAAGCGGCGGGTGGAGGGTAATCGGAACGTGAACTCGAACATGATCCAGAACTGGAGAGGTCGATGCACTTGATGCATTTCATGAAACGAATCGCAATGGCCGCCCTGTTGGTGACAGCTCCCGCCATCATTCCTCTGCATCTGCTTGCCCAAGGTAACGCCACCGCTCCGGCCGCACCTTATCTTGACCCGGCCTTGCCCATCGATCAGCGCGTGGATGATCTTGTCTCGCGCATGACATTGGAGGAAAAAGCATCGCAATTGGTAAATCAGGCGCGCGCGATTCCGCGGCTTAAGGTTCCCGCTTATGACTATTGGAGTGAAGCTCTGCACGGTGTTGCCCGGGCCGGGTTTGCGACGGTCTTTCCGCAAGCGATCGCGCTCAGTGCTACCTGGGATGCCCCGCTGCTGCATGACGTCGCCACGGTCATCGGCACGGAAGCCCGGGCCAAGCATCACGAAGCCCTCCGCCAGGGGCGTCGCGACATCTTCGAGGGACTGACCTTCTGGTCGCCGAATATCAACATCTTCCGCGACCCACGCTGGGGACGTGGTCAGGAGACGTATGGCGAAGATCCGTTCCTCACCGCCCGCATGGGCGTTGCGTTTGTCACCGGACTGCAAGGGGACAACCCGAAATACCTGCGCGTCGTCTCGACGCCCAAACATTTCGCTGTCCACAGCGGGCCCGAGTCTCAGCGCCACGGGTTCGATGTTCCCGCCTCCAAGCACGACGAAGAAGATACCTACTTGCCGGCCTTCCGCGCAACGATCATCGAGGGACATGCTGCCTCGACGATGTGCGCGTACAACAGCATCAATGGCGAACCCGCATGTGCAAGCCGCTTCCTGCTCCGGGATCGGCTGCGCGGGGCGTGGCGGTTCAACGGCTTCGTCGTATCCGACTGTGGGGCGGTCATGGATATCTGGTCTGGTCACCACTACAGCAAGACCAAAGAAGAAGCGGCCGCGGTTTCCCTGAAAACCGGCATGGACAACGAGTGCATTGATTACATCCAGACAGTCACGGATAACTCCGATTACGTGAAGTACCTGGATGCCGTAAAACAGGGTCTGCTCTCTGAAAAAGATATGGATGTCGCCCTGCATCGCCTGTTCCGCGCTCGCTTCCTGCTCGGCATGTTCGATCCTCCGGACATGGTGCCGTATGCACAGATCCCCCTCCCCGAAAATGACACCGAGGCAAATCGCAAACTGGCGCTGACCACCGCTTGCCAGAGCATGGTGTTGCTCAAGAATGACGGCATCCTGCCGCTCACGACCGCGCCCAAAACCATCGCGATCGTAGGCCCGCTGGCCGACAGCACTCGCGTGTTGGAGGGAAATTACAACGGCACTCCCTCTCGCGCCAGCACGGCACTCGACGGCATTCGAAAGCAGTTTCCTTCATCGAAAATTACATTTGTCGCCGGAACCCATTTCCTTCGCGAGCCAAAGCCAGTTCCCGGGGAATGGCTTACCACTCCCGATGGCAAGCCGGGACTTCAAGGTGAGTACTTCAAGGGAACTGACCTCAGCGGCACTCCGGCCGTTACTCGCATCGATAAGGACATCGAGTTCGATTTTGTGCGGGACCCTGTTCCCGGATTCGACTCCGGCGCATTCAAGTCGGATAATTTTTCCGCGCGCTGGACCGGATTCATGACGCCGTCGCAATCGGGTAGCTACCGGATCGGGGTAACGATCGACGACGGCTTCCGCCTCTGGATTGACGGTAAAAAGATCGCAGAAGACTGGTCGACGCACGGCATCGTCACCAAACTGGTGGACTTCAGAGTGGAGAAGGGCCGGAAGTATGCCATCAAGCTGGAGTATTTTCAGACCACGGGCGACGCAATTGCCCGGTTGGTCTGGTCGACGGATGTGACCAAAACTCCGATCGAAGACGCCGTAGCAGCAGCGAGAGAGAGCGATGTGGTTGTCGCCGTCGTGGGAATTACCTCTGATCTGGAAGGCGAGGAGATGAACGTTCAGATCGAAGGGTTCCAAGGCGGCGACCGCACGAGTTTAGACCTGCCCAAGGAAGAGGAAGCGTTGCTCGAGGCCGTAAAGGCAACCGGCAAACCACTCATTGTTGTGCTTATGAATGGCAGCGCGCTCTCAGTGAATTGGGCGAACGAGCACGGCAATGCGATTCTCGAAGCATGGTACCCGGGCGAAGAAGGTGGAACCGCCATCGCGCAAACGCTCGCCGGCGTCAACAATCCCGCCGGCCGCCTTCCCGTGACTTTCTACAAAAGGGTCGAAGACCTTCCGCCGTTTGACGATTACTCCATGTCGAACCGGACCTACCGCTATTTCGAGGGTACGCCGCTCTATCCCTTCGGCTACGGACTTAGCTACTCGAAGTTCGAATACAGCAACGTGAAGTTGTCTGCGAAACAGTTGTCGGCAGGCGCACCCCTCACGGTTGATGCCGACGTGAAGAATACGAGCCAGCGTGATGGGGATGAAGTCGCGGAGATCTACTTGCATTTCCCGAACTCGCCTGGAGCACCCCTCCGCGCGCTTCGCGGCTTCACACGCGTGCACATTGGCGCCGGCGAGACTGAACACGTCCGCATGACGCTCGATCCTCGCGCCCTGAGTCACGTCAACCCGGCGGGAGAGCACATCATCACGCCAGGTTCTTACCGTTTTTCCATCGGTGGCGGACAGCCGGGCACCAGCGCTCCCACCGCTGAAGCCACTTTCACGATCATCGGCCAAGCGCAACTTCCCGAATAAGTGATGCAGCGCGTGTAATTTACGAATCCCGGCGTGGAATCTGTGGGTAAACGTAATCTCGAAGTACAGTTTTGCTTGACGAAAACGTGATCTTCGGAAGATGATCGCCGGGTTTCCGCATACCAGAATTCAGGTCGGAATATGGCCAACACCAACTCCGCCGCAGCATGGTGCCACTGCCGCCATCTCCCCAGGATCGCCTTGTATGTCCTCTCTTCGTTCCTCCTGCTTTCCTGCGCGTGGGGAGCACGGACTCCCAAAGCCGATAGCGTTCTGCGGATCTTCTTTGTGGACGTTGAGGGCGGGCAAGCAACCTTGTTCGTAACGCCGACAGGACAATCCTTGCTGATCGATACAGGCTGGCCAGGAAATGAAGGCCGAGACGCTGACCGCATCGTGGCTGCGGCTAAGCAAGTCATGCTTAGCAAGATCGACTACGTTCTGATCACTCACTTTCACAATGACCACGTGGGCGGGTTGCCCCAGCTTGCTGCCCGTATTCCAGTCGGCACCGTCATCGATCACGGCGACAACCGCGAAAATACGGACGCCCCCACTGTGCAAGTCTGGCAGGCCTATCAGGCGCTGTTGGCAGACAAGAAATTCAAGCGCTTGACCGTCAAGCCCGGAGACAGCCTGCCAATCCGTGGAATTCAGGCAACGGTCCTGAGTTCAGATGGCGCCGTCATCGGCCGACCCCTGCCGGCCATGGGGCAGGAAAATGCCGCCTGCAACAATGCCGAACAATACCCTCCCGACCAAACCGAGAACATCCGTTCCCTCGGGATCCTGGTTACATTCGGCAAACTGCGAATCCTGGATCTGGGTGATCTGACACGCGATAAAGAAATGGAGTTGGTGTGCCCCAATAACAAGCTGGGCGCGGTCGACGTGTACATCGTGTCTCACCATGGGTGGTATCAGAGTGGCAGCCCTGCCTTCCTGAACGCGATCGCGCCGCGCGTGGCGATCATGGACAATGGCGCCAAGAAGGGCGGAACTCCTTCGGCGTGGGACATTATTCAGAAGTCGCCGCGACTTGAGAATCTCTGGCAACTACACTTTTCGGACGAGGGCGGCACAGCACACAATGTTTCTGCGGAGTTCATCGCCAATCCGCAGGGTACGGATGCGGCGAACTACCTGGAATTGAAGGCACGGCCCGACGGAAGTTTCGAAGTGTTCAACTCTCGAACGAAGCACACCAAACAGTACCCGGCACACTAAGTTGATGCGCTCTCAGCATCCAATTCTTGAATCAAGAAGGCCATCGACCAATCGCAACTCACGTCACAATGAAGTGAGGGTCCAATGAAGAAAGTCGGCAGCTGCCTGAAGTGGCTGGAGCCGACGACCAGACTTGAACTGGTGACCTGCCGATTACGAATCGGCTGCTCTACCAACTGAGCTACGTCGGCTCGGTGAACTGAAGAAAGTATATCAAAGGCAATCAGCGGCACCGGCCAACGCATCACACGATGGTGCTACTGGCGTGCGCTATCTTCTGATAGCTGCTCCACCTTTGTGCCATGGACCCTGGCAATTACTTCGCCGACAATCATCGCAGCGGTGACCGCCCCGGGTGAAGTTTGCCGGGGCGGTAGACTTCAGCGAGCCGTAATTGACTGAGCGACCGCGGGAATGGGTAGGCAGGCGATGTTCGGTAGGTTTTGGGCAAAGATCCAGGGAGAAGAAGGCCAGAACGTCAGTGAGTACGCGGTGTTGCTCGTGCTACTCGTACTGATTGTTGTCGCCACCGTTCACGCCATCGGCATGAACGCCCAGCAAGTCATCGACAAGGTGAACACCGCACTCCACGGCTAGCCGTATTGTCGGACTCACACTCCTAGTAATGATTCTGACTTTGCGCGCGTTTCAGGGCCTTCCTCTGCGCCTTGGCCGACTTGCGCATGGCTTTCTGCTGTTGCCTGCTGTATTTCACCATGTCTTTCTGCGCCTTGCGAGCCGCCTTCTTGTAGGCACGGCTTTGCGGGTTTGCCATCTGGTGGGCAAAAGCCTGGGAGTGCAACAAGACGGCTGCGACCAGTGCAAGGATGAGTGTCAGCTTTTTCACTTGGACTCCGTGGGCGAGTACGACGATTCTACTGCAGTCGGGGAGACTGCGATAAGTAGAAGCAAAATTTTCGCTGCCAAACGGGCCAACCTCTATGCCTCTCGCTAAGTTTCACCGCCAATGCTTCAGATGGCACGGCCGAATCGGGCGGAAGGCCGAGCTATAGGCGTACGTGCTTCGACCTCCATGCGCATGCCGTACTTCGGACGCAAAGTGATCAGTGGCTGCGGCTCGACCCGGTGTCCTGTCACGAGCCGGAGTTTCCACTTCTGCGCCAGCGTCGCCAGAACGAGAACTGCTTCCATCCACGCGAAGGATTCTCCGATGCATTGGCGGCCTCCTGCTCCAAATGGGAAGTATGCCAGCCGGGTAAGCTTCGCTCTTGCCTCATCAGTCCAGCGCTCTGGCATGAATCGCAGTGGCTTTGGAAAGAATCGGCTTTCGCGATGCGTCACATACTGGCACATCAGCAACGTGGTGCGAGCGGGAAGTGAATACGACCCGAGGCGGAAATCATTGAGCGCCCGTCGTCCCATGGCCCAGGCAGGCGGGTAAAGCCGGATCGACTCGGCGACCACCATCTCGCTATAACGGAGGCGCCGAACGTCTTCGACGGTGGGAAATGGTCGCTGTTCGAGCACTTCATCTATTTCACTATGAAAGCGCTGTTCGGCTTCCGGATTCTGCGACAGCAAGTACCAGGTCCAGGTGAGCGCGTTCGCGACTGTTTCGTATCCAGCCAGGAAGACCGTGATCACCTGGTCGCGCAGCCTTTTTTCGGAGTCTGGAGTTCCCTCCTCCGAATCGATCATCATATCGAGTAAGTCCTCTTTTCCTTGGCGAGCTCCGCGGGTTTTGCGATGTCCGTCGATCATGCGGTTCACGACTGCGTCCAGCCGCGCTCGCTCCTTGGCAAACCTGCCGATCTTGGGGGCACGGAGATGGACCAGCACTTCGACCGCGGGCAGCAGAACAAGGTAGTGGTAGAGATCCATGATGCGGTTGATGGCGGCGGTCAACTCGGCAGCTTCCGGACCGAGACGCGTCGAAAACAGCGTGCGCGAGACGATGGCCAGCGATAAGTTCATCATGCGTTGCGAGACATCGATCGTCGTACCGGGCCGCCAGCTTTCCCGCTCGAGCAGCGCCTCTTCTACCATGATGCTTGCGTAATCGGGGATGCGTTGCCGGTGAAATGCAGGCTGTGCCGCCATTCGTTGCCGGCGATGATCCTGGCCTTCGCTCGTGATCATGCCTTCGCCCAGCAACATCTTCGTACGTTGCACGGTGCGCTCCTTTACGAAGTTCAAGTTCTGCACCACGAGAATTTCACGAATGTAGTCCGGATGGTTCAGGAACACGATGTGTTCGGGACCAATCTTGTAGTGCGCAATATCGCCGAAGTGGGCGGCAAGGTCCTGAAAAAGGCGAATGGGATCGTGCGGACGAAACTTACGAAAGGCATACCAGAGAAGGTTGTGCTCAAGACCCGGGGGAAACACGTAGCTGGATCGCGTGGAACGAGTTTGGAAGAAAGCCATCCGCTTCTATCGTGCATGATCTTCGGCTGGGCGTGAAGCGGTCAGCGATATTTGGCGAACTTTTTCTTCAGGCGCAAAAGGGCTCCCGTTTCTTGATTCTCTGTCCTGGTGCGTTGAAGAAGAATGGCATCGGCCGAATTCAAGTTACCTTCAACTAAGGGATTCGACCGAAGTGCATCGTCCTGTCAGTATTTCAAGCTCCAATGCAGCATGTTCCAGGTAAACACAAACCAGAACACTCCCACGAAGGCCAGGGCAATGAGTGTTTCGCCAATTCGGCTCCACAGCCAAGCTCCGGATTCGCGCCATGATCGGAATGCACTGTAGAGGGCAACGATCATGCCTCCGATTCCCAGCCAGCCCAAGAGCTGTATCAAGCGCAGCCACGGATTCCCGCGCGGGCTCAACATTCCAATGTCTTTGAGCGCGATCGTGAAGAAGAGAACGTATGCGCCAAAGAAGAGCAGAAAGGCCAGCGAACCCAGCCTCACGAGCAACCGCAGCCGCCGTTGCTCCGTAGTCAGAGTCAACGTCTTGCCATAATGCTTCCGAACTAGTGCCATCCCAGGCCACAGCAGCACAGTGAGCAACAGGATGACCAGCGATACTACAATCAGGGGCAACTGGAAAGCGCTGTTGTGGTACCAGGCTGCTTTCTGGAAGACCATGAATGGAAAGTCAATGACACCGACTAGATTCCCTGCATCGTCTTTCTTGAAAGCGATCCGATCCTGATCGTTCACATCGCGGTACTCCATCGGAGCGACCTCACGGAACTTTTTAGGTTCGCCGTTCATGTCTTTCAGGTCGCTGACGCTGATGGTGCCGTCGCTGTTCGGGAAAACTTTGGTCTCGCCGGCGACGTTAAGGACTTTCAGAATGGTGGTGTCGCCGCGGCGGCTCACCAGGTAGTGGCCGGATACCTCTTGGGCATCCTGCGCGGCGCTCGCAGGCGCTGTTTTCTCGGGCACCTGATAGGGGAAATAACGATCCAGAAACGCGTGCCACACGGCTTCCCGCGCCCGGACTTCGCCTTTGCCTGCGCTGTTGTACGAAATGAAAAAGCCGACTTGCGCGTCCGATACCAGGTGGAGATCGCTGTGGAAGTTTTCCGTGTCGCCAGCGTGGCCAATAATCCGGTGGCCATTCCTCGTTTCTTCATAGAAACCCAGCGCCATCGCATTCATGTCGGGATGGTTTTCGAACTGACGCGCATGCATCAATCGAGCCGTCTCCGGCTTCAGGACCTGGACATCACCGAATTTTCCGTCTTGCAGGTGGGTCATCATGAAGCGCGTCATGTCCATCGCCGACACGGAAGAGCTTCCTGCGGGCGAGGCTTCGACGAATTCAAATTTTTTCGCGGGTTGCGAAGCGACGTCGTAGCCCTTCGACATTAACGGAGCGAGGGCGTCCGGCAGTGGCTGGCGAAAGGTGGAATGCGTCATGCCCAGCGGCTTGAGGATGTGTTCTTCGATGTAGTCGTCGAAGGGTTGGCCCGAGACGCGTTGCACAATGTATCCCGCCATCGCAGTCGCGTAGTTGGAATAAGCCGGCGTGGTGCCCGGCGGATACACGCGTTCTGGCAAGTGTGCTTTCAAGTAGGCGCCCAGAGGCTTCATGTCCTTGGCATCCGCGACAAACAACTCCTGCGCGGTTTCTTCGAAACCCGGCGTGTGGGTCATTACATTGCGCAACGTAATCGGCTTGGGAAAGGTCGCCGGGATTTTGTAATCGATATAGTCGTTGACGTCGCGATCCAGATCCAACTTTCCCTGCTCGACCAGTTGCATCACAGCCGTCCAGGTGAAGAGCTTGGAGATTGATCCTGGGCGGAAGAGCGTATTGTCCGGTGAGACCGGAGTCTTCTTCTCCACGTCAGCGTAGCCGTAGCCCCTGGCAAACAGAACCTTGCCGTCCTTAACGACCGACACGACCGCGCCGGCAATATCTTCTCGGGCCAACTGCTGCGGCAAGATGCCGTCGAGGAAGGCTCCGACATCCTCCTGAGTCATCTCATGAGAAGTGGAGGGAGTGGTCGGTACGGCTGCGGCCTTTGCCTCAGGTTTCGGCAACGCCGGCTTGGGTCCCTGCGCGAATGCACCGACAAGAGACATGCAGAGAATGAGAGCGATACCTCTAGCCCTGCGAGCCATGCGTACTCCTAAACCGAAATCTCTCATGCGTTAATCCTCTTTTCACACAAGCATCGAGTTGGAGACTCTGTGCCGCGACGGGCAGGCGTAGCGGCGGTGCGTTAGCTTCTACGAACGCTGCTGACGCCCGCGCCACAGTCAGCCATCCCGTCTAGAAATTCAGCTTCAACGCGAGCTGTATGATTCGCGGGTTGGTGCTCGGTCCCGTAATCCGACCGAAGTTGGGATTTGGAGCGACTAATCCTAACTCGGGCGCACTTAAGCCCGCATCCAGGTCTGGATTGGCAAATTGAGGGTGATTGAAAGCGTTGAAGAATTCGGCACGGAAATCCAATTTCACCCGTTCGGTCAATGCGGTGCTCTTGATCAGTGCGATGTCCCAATTATTCTGATCCGGTCCAATCACTTCACCAATACCACTGGTTCCGAAATCCGTTCCGATTCCGTCGGCGCCAATGATGGGGTAGCTGTTGAGACTGAGATCAAAACACGGAGTATTGATGTAATTCTTCAGCTTGCTCTGGACGGATCCTGGGCTTACAAACCGATTGTTGCATCCGGCAGCGTTCGAGAAGGGAGCGCGATCGGTCACAACACCGAACACGTTTTGCGCATTCGTGGCGGTCGGCGTCAGACGCTGGCCCGACTGAATCGTGAACACGCCGGCGACGGACCACCCTCCCAGAGCCTTCCCCATCGCAGAATGTGCTTGGCCGAAGCCGGGAAGTTGATACACGCCGCTGAAAATGAAGCGATGCGGCCGTACAAAGTCGTCCCAGCCATACCGGGCCCTGGGATTATTCTGGTCGCCCACGACCGCGCCGCCAAGCTGGGTACCGGTGGCGAACGACTGCGAAGTACCAAGGGCGCTTGACCACGTGTACGACGCCAGGAACTGCAGCCCATGGCTGAAGCGCTTGTTAAGGCTGGCGACGAGTGCGTTGTACCAGGATGCTCCGGTTGCCATTACCTGCCCCGCACTGACTGAATTAAGTCCGGGAACTGGAGTGCGAGGGGTGATATTAAAAAAAGTGTTCTCGGTCTCTCCGTTAATCGGATGTCCCGGACTTGCTGAGAAGGCCTGATCGAAATTGCGAAATTCCCATAAGCGCGTGCTGCGCGCACCCTGGTATCCAACTTCGAGCGCCAGATCGGGACGCAATGCCACCTGCGCATTGAGGCTGTAATTCTGCGTCAGCGGTGGCTTCACATCCGCGGAAACGTTGACGAAAGAGACGCAGCCTGGGTCGAGAAGCGGAACTGTGCAAGTCGCTGCCGAGTACGTGGGGAACGATGGCAACACTGGTGGGTCCTGAAATGGTTGCGCGAACGGGATGTTGATGCTCTGCACAAAACGAATCTGGCCGAAAGGAGGGCCTGTTAATTCCTGCAATATGGGTTGACCGCTGGTGCGCGAATAATAAATGCCGTAGCCGCCACGGAGCACACTCTTACCGCCGGGAAGTTCCCAGGCGAAACCTATGCGCGGACCCCAGGTATTTTTTCCCAATCCGTTGGTTGCCGCCTCGTTGGGTGCGCGGATGACTCCGGGCGGGAGGCTCACGCCCTTGAGGTTGGAAGCCACAATGAAACCCGCCTGACTCCCCGCGCCAGTGTGGTCAGCACGTGCAGGATCGAAGCTCGAGTTTCTTCCTAATTCGTCCGATAAATCGCCAAGCCGTTCGTAGCGCAATCCCAGATTCACAGTGAACTTCTGACTGACCTTGATGTCATCCTGGGCAAAAAGATTCCAGTCCCAAGTACGCCAATAACGATCGAACAGCCCCGGAACGTCGATGGTGACTGATCCGTTTCCGAGCAGGAACTGGGTGTAGTCCGGGAACTGAATTCCACCGAAAAAGTGAAAATCCGTCTGGTTGATTTGGGCGCGCTCAACACCGCCTCCGAAATGGATCGAATGCCGCCCGCTAGACCAGAGAATCGAGTCAGCAACGTTGTACTTATTCTGGGCGATGTGGATGCCTTGTCCGTTTCCTCCCGTCTGAAATGAGCCCACGACACCGATCTCCGGGAAGCTATTCACAAAATCCGGAGCCGTGACACCGATGTCGGAATAAGTAAAAGGTTCGCTCTGATCGATGGCTCCACGCAGCCGATGGTAGCCAACCGTAAATTGATTGATGAACTGCGGACTGAAGCTGTAGGTATGGCTCAGCGAGAAGACTCGAAACCAATTGTCATCCGATTGGGGAAAACCGGGCAAGCCAAAACCAGAGATGTTGGCGTTGGTCGGCAGCAAAGCGGACTGGCTGTCATTCGAGTAGAAAAACCGGCCATTGATCGAACTCTTTACGCTGGGAAAATAATCCACGCTGATCAGGAATTGGTCTTCCCTGAATGGGCAGGCCTGGCTGAAAGTCGACGATCCCTGGCTGAAAAAAGATTGCGACTCGTCAACTGTCTGAGGCGACGGGATCACGTATTTGCCATTCGGCAACTTTTGATTGAGCAGAGCGAAGGACCGATCATCGATATTTGACCCGTCCTGCGCAATGGTTCCGCCGCTGGGACCATTGAACAGAGCCCCTAGTCCTGCACGCGACCGGTCATCCGTCAACGGTGGAGACGGTACGTTGCTATTGCAGAGGCCACCGCCCAACCCGTTGCGCTGACGCGTACCTTGATAGGAACCAAAGTAGAAAAGCTTGTCTTTGGCAATCGGACCGCCCAAAGATCCACCGAACTGATTTTGTTTGATTACAGGACGCGGCTGACCATCCTGCTTCAAGAAATAGTCATTCGCATTGAGCACATCATTCCGAAAGAACTCGAATGCGGTCCCGTGAATAGCATTCGCTCCCCGCTTCGTCACGAGATCCACATTTGCACCGGCATTCCTTCCATAGGAAGCGTCATATTGGCCGGTCTGAACTTTGAATTCTTGAATGGTGTCGGGATTGGGTACCGCAATTCCGCCGCTGAACGAACCGGAGCCCATGAGGTCATTTACCTCGACTCCGTTAACCTGGTAATTATTGTCATTCGTCGGTCCACCGTGAACCGAAAATCCCCTGTCTCCAATCGCCTCACTCCCGGCGCCCCTCCCTAAGTCAGCCGCGTTGGTAACTTCGGTGGCAACTCCCGGAGAGAGACCGATGATCTGCGTGTAGTTTCGCGTCACCAAAGGCAGGGAAGAAACAATGAGTTCGTTCGTCACCTTTCCGAGCGCCGGGTCGTGCGTATCGAGAAGTTCCGCTTCAGACGAAACCGTCACGACTTCCGAGGAGGCGCCCACAGTGAGTTGAAGATTAGCAACTGTGGTCTCGGTAACATGCACTGTCAGGCCTGTGCGAACTAACTCCTTGAAGCCGGTCTTGGAAGCACGCACCGTGTAATTGCCCGGAGGCAGGAGCGGAACTACATAGCTGCCGTTGCTGGTTGACGTCCCGGTATGGATATCGCCTGTGACGTCGCCTGTGACCGTAATCTTGGCATTTCCCACAACTGCGCCGCTGGCGTCGGTTACGATTCCCGCAATTCCACCGGTTGCGGCGGTTTGCGCCTGGCTTCGCCTGGAAATGCCAATCGTCGCAACCATCACGATCAAGCCCATCCAGATACCGCGACTGGCCACGCGCGCTATTCTCGCCATCACTTTCTGTATGGGGAATATCGAGAGCCTACGAGTTTCTTTCATCGAGTCCAGGCAAAACATAATCGTCCTCCTTGGCATTCCTCCGGTTCGACGTGCCGGAGGTGTCGGGCGAGTACCAGCGCGATCGCGAATCCTGATCTTTTCGGCGCAATAGTGCCAGCGAGCGTTTGGGCTGAAGGTGCGCACAGGCAACGAAGAGCGCGTCCATAGCTGCAAAGGGAGCTACGTACGATCCGTGGAATGATGGATTGGCAATCGAAGCGACCCAGAAGAAATCACAGAAGCGGGCAATCGGAGTCTTCTCGCTATCCGTGATTCCGAATGTCGGTACCTCGTTCTGACGGGCGTGCAATACCGCGTCGACCGTGGCTTGCAGACAGCGGCCAAAACTGATTGCGATCAGCAGGTCCTTGGCGCCGAGGAGGCTAATCTTCTGGTGCAGATTGCCCGATGACCCGACGGGAGCCTCGGCGTTGTAACCGAGAGAAACTAGGGCATATGCCATCAGGTAAGAGAGCCCTGCGGCGAAGTCCACACCAACGACAAGAATGCGGCGAGCGCGACCCAAGCGCTTGGCCATCTGGATTACGTCGTTTGTATCGAGAGTCGAGCGCAACGACTGAAGATTGTGAAGATCCATTTCAAGGCTGTGTTCCACGTGTCCGGCCACGGTGCGCTTCTCGCGCGCCGCGGACTTCATTAGCGTGTAGGGCGTGATCCGGCTGATGAAATGTGCTCGCAGATCAGTCGCGAACTCCGCATAGCGCTTATAACCAAGCGCCTGGATGCTGCGCACGATGGTTGCTTTGTCGACCTGGTAGCGCTTGGCCAGCGAACGTGACGATAAGAAGTGGTTGTCGTCAGCGTTGTCGAGAATTGCCTGCAACAATTGCCGGCGGCTGGCATTGAGTTCGGTCTGCGCTTGTGCGAGGCGCTGCTCCAGCGCGGTCATCCACGGCTTGCGATCCGCATCCGTTCCGTTGTGGCGGATCGGACCTGTTGCCGGTTTCGCTCGCGACGCCACGCCTAGTTTCGCCCCCCTCGAATTTCGGAAGGTTTACACCGAATGGTGCATGATGTCAATACTAATCACCAAATGGTGCATTTCCGCTTGACAGCGATTCGCTGCGGTTTTAAAAGGAAGCAGTCGATTTCGGCGGACCAGAAAAACGGTCGCTGCGGACGGGGAGTTTATGAAGATCGAGCAGATCACGCTCCGAGAGATTCGCATGCGCCTCAAAGCTCCCTTCGAGACCAGTTTCGGTATCACCCAGGACCGGCGAATTCTTCTCGTGGAAGTGTTGGCAGATGGCATTACCGGATGGGGTGAAATCACTGCCATCGAAACTCCCTCTTACAATTCCGAAACCACCGATACCGCTTGGCACATTGTTTCGGACTTCATCGCACCCGTAATTTCGGGGGCAGATCTAACGAGCGCCGCGGAAGTACCTCACGCACTCGCGGGCATTCGCGGCCACTACATGGCCAAGTCCGGCGTCGAGAATGCACTCTGGGACATTGAGGCCCAGGAAAAGGAATTGCCGTTGTGGAGATTGCTGGGCGGGACGAGATCTGAAATTAATTGCGGAGTATCTTTGGGAATCCGCGAGAATCCCCAGTCTCTGGTGGACAGGGTCACGCGGGAGTTGCAGAGCGGATACCAGCGCATCAAGCTCAAAATCAAGCCCGGCAAAGATCTGGACTACGTAGCCGCCGTTCGCGAGCAATTTCCGAACATCTTGCTTTCGGTTGATGCCAACTCGGCTTACCGCTTGAGCGACGTCGACCATCTACGCCAGCTCGACAAATTCAACCTGCTAATGATTGAGCAGCCCCTCGAATGGGACGACATTTACTCTCATGCTGCCCTGCAGGCACAAATAGCCACCGCAATCTGTTTGGATGAATGCATCAACAACGAACACCAGGCCCTGGCCGCCATCGGGTTGGGCGCGTGCAGAATTATCAATATCAAGCTCGGGCGTGTGGGTGGGCATCGCAGCGCACGCACCGTACACCATCTCTGTTTCGAGCGCGGCGTTCCGGTATGGTGTGGCGGAATGCTGGAGTCGGGTATTGGTCGCGCACACAACATCGCCATGTCAACGCTGCCCGGGTTTACCCTTCCCGGCGACGTCTCTGCCAGCAATCGCTATTGGGCCGAAGATGTCATTGAGCCCGAGGTCGAAGTCACTTCACGAGGTACGATTCATTCCCCCACTACCCCGGGTCTGGGATACACCGTGAAAAGAGAATTGATTCAGCGCCTCACCGTGCGAAGCCAGAACTGGAAGCGTCGCGTTCAGGTGAGCGCCTGAAATGCGTAAGGAATCCCGTTCTTCAGCCAGCACCGGCATCCCTTCCGGAGCAATCATCCATGAGGAATACTCTTCGTTGCCTGATCGCAGCGCTTGCCATCCTGAACCTGTTTCAATCAGCGCTCTTTTGTCAGAAAAACACGACCTTACCCGAACGTCTTCAAACAATCATGAGCCGGCCGGAATTTGCGCACTCCACCTTCGGCGTCGAGTTCTATTCGCTCGACAACTCGAAGCTCATCTACCAGCTCAATGCCGACAAGCTGATGGTTCCAGGATCCACCACGAAGTTGCTCACCGAAGGAGCGATACTGGAACTTTTGGGAGGCGACTACCAGTTTCACACCCGCGTGTACCGCACGGGCCCTGTCAAGAAAAATGGCACGTTAGATGGAGATATCGTGATCGTCGCCAGCGGCGATCCAAATCTATCGGGCCGCATTCAACCCGATGGCACATTGGCATACGAAACCATGGATCACTCTTACGGAGGTCCCGACAGCAAGGGAATAGGCGATCCGTTGCTGGTCGTCCGTAAACTCGCGCAGCAGATTGCGGACAAGGGCATCCGGCATGTCAAAGGCCGAGTCTTGGCGGACGTCAGCCTCTTTCCAGAGGGCGACCGGGAACTGGGGACCAACGTAGTGATCTCCCCAATCGTCGTCAATGACAACGTCGTCGATGTGATCGCAACTGGCGGAGACAAAGAAGGCGCACCGATAACTTTGCAGGTGTCTCCCAAGACCGCGTATTTGCAGATCATCAATCAGGCCACCACTGGAAAGGCTGATTCGAAGCCCAGCCTTAACTACACCGCCGAGAAAGCCAATGCGGATGGCACCCGCGGTATCACGGTCACGGGCACTCTTCCGCCCGGCAAGGGATCCGGAATGATGGCGTATCCCGTGCCGGAGCCAAGCCGGTTTGCGGCCACCGTACTTGCCGAAGCGCTCAAAGAGAAAGGAGTGGACATCTCCGCGCCTGCGGGCGAAAAAGCACCAGACTTCAAGGCGCTCGCCGCCAGCTATTTGAGCGAGAACCTGATCGCCGAGCACATCTCGCCGCCCCTGAAAGAAGAAGTAAAGATCACCCTGAAGCTCAGCCAGAATCTCCACGCTTCCATGGGCCCCTTCTTGCTGGGAGCCCTGCTCGCTCACAAAGATAAAGAGATCGACCAGGCGGGATTCGATCTGGAACGTGAGTTTCTTAAAAAAGGTGATCTCGACTTGACAGCGGCTGCGCAAAGCGATGGCGCGGGTGGTAATGCCTTCTTCACTCCTGATTTCATGATTCACTATTTGAAGTTCATGTCCGCGCAGAAAGACTTCACCGATTTTCGACGTGGCCTGCCCATCCTCGGCCGCGATGGGACGCTTTCGCACATCCAGGTGAATTCACCGGCAGCCGGCCACGTCTACGCAAAGACGGGCACCAATGGCGGATACGACGCGCTGAACAAGAAGATGATGGTTACCGGTAAAGGCCTGGTTGGCTACATGGAGACGGCCAGCGGCGAGCACCTCGCCCTCGCGGGTTTCATCAACATGGTGTCTGTTTCGTTGGAAGATCCTGAAGCCGCGCAGAAAATTGCGGGCGAAGCTCTGGGTGAAATCGCGGCAGCCGCGTATGATGCCGATCTTTATTCCCCAGCCACGGCTGCCTCGGATAGCCGTTACGACGTGATCATCCGGAACGGCCGAATCATCGACGGGTCTGGCAATCCGTGGGTGTCCGGCGATGTGGCGATCCGTGGCGACCGCATTGCCGCCATCGGCAACTTGGCCGGAGCCGATGCCAAGCGCGTCATTGATGCGAAGGACTTGGTGGTTGCTCCAGGCTTCATCGACATGTTGGGCCAGTCGGAAATGGCGTTGCTGATCGACAATCGTTCCTTGAGCAAGCTCTCGCAGGGAATCACAACGGAAATCACCGGGGAAGGCGCCTCAGTTGCCCCACAGAACCAGCGCACATTGGCGCAACTTCAGCCTGGCCTCGACCAGTATCACTTGAAGGTGGATTGGTCCACGTTGGCCGAGTACTTTGCGCGGCTCGAAAAATCCGGCACGCCGCTCAACATCGGAACCTATGTGGGGGCAGCGCAGATCAGGGAGATGATCTTGGGCGACGAGAATCGGGTTCCGACCCCCGACGAACTCGAACAGATGAAGGCGTTGGTCGCGCAAGCAATGCAGGACGGAGCGTTCGGTATCTCGACCGCGCTGATTTATCCCCCAGGACATTACGCGAAAACAGAAGAACTTATTGAGTTGGCAAAAGTAGTTTCGCGCTATGGCGGCGTCTACGCCAGCCACATGCGCAGCGAAGGGCAGACCGAAGGCGCTGCGATCGACGAGGCGTTACGCATCGGCCAAGAAGCTCATCTGCCCGTCGAGATTTTTCATTTGAAAGTCATTGGCAAACCGCGTTGGGGATCGATGCCGAAGATCGTTGCCAAAATCCAAGGTGCCCGCGATGCAGGACAAGACGTTTCCGCCGACATGTATCCCTATGTCGCAGGCGGAACCGCCCTCGCCTCCAGTTTGCCGCCATGGGTCGCGGAAGGTGGCACGCAGAAATTACTTGAACGCCTCAAAGATCCTCAAACTCGCGCCCGAATCAAACGCGAAATGGCGACGGAGCATCCCGACTGGGAGAACTTGTATCTCGGCAGCGGAGGTGCGTCAGGAGTGCTCATTTCCGGCATCGAGAATCCCGACCTTAAGAAATGCGATGGCCAGACGCTGGCTCAGATCGCTGCCAGCCAAAACAAGGCACCGCTCGACGCCCTTTTCGATCTGGTGCTGGCCGACAAGGCCCAGACGGGGGCCCTGTATTTCATCGCCAATGAAAACGATCTTCGCTACGGCTTAAAGCAATCTTGGACCAGCATCGGCCTTGATGCCAGCGAACTCTCGATGGATGGCCCTCTGTTCGAATTCCACTCTCATCCGCGTGCCTTCGGCTCCATGCCGCGCTTGCTTGGACACTACGTCCGCGATGAGCACCTACTTCTTTTGGAGCAAGCGATTCGCAAAATCACCTCATTGCCGGCTCAGCGCGAACGCTTGCGTGACCGCGGCCTTCTAAAGGTGGGCTACTTCGCAGATGTGACGGTCTTCGATCCTGCAATCATCAGAGATAAATCCACCTATGAGACTCCATCGGTGCTTTCTGAGGGAGTGAAGTACGTGTTCGTCAACGGACAGCTCGAATACGACGATGGACACCTCACTGGGATGAAAGCGGGTGTCATCCTGCGCGGACCTGGGTGGAAGAGATAGCCTGACCGGAGCGAAAAGCTAAACTCACTTTACCTAAATGGCGCGAACGAATGTCGACTCCTATCCCGAGTGGCAAGCAGGGATGCGCGCCAAGCAGCCGCCTCTACTCGTGATATGGGGAAAGTACGTTTTTCATTCGATCACGGCGAGCAAGCTGACGCTGCGCTTGAAAACCGCACGGGTCGACACTCGTCGAACCAGAAATGGTAGGCGCGGCAGGAATTGAACCTGCAACCCTCGGATTAGAAATCCGATGCTCTATCCGTTTGAGCTACGCGCCCGGGCTGGCAGGATTCCATGATAGCAACTCTCAGGGATGTTCCGCGCTATCAATCCCTGGCACAAATAGCTCTGGAAGAGGTGAGGCTTCTCTTTCCCCGCCAGATCGGGAGACTTGAATTCCGATGCTTTCAGTTCGAAGACTCGCCGACTGCCGTTAGCGTGTTCGACGGATTGACCATCAACCAGCAAACGCCACCGAGTACACACAACGCGGATGCGACCAGGAACGAGGCAGTCCAGCCGTAGCGAGCGGCGATCCAGGGTGTTAGCGAGCCGGTCACGGCTCCTCCAATTTGGCCACCCATGTTCATGAATCCGGAAACGGAACCGGCCGAACCGCCGGCGATGTCGGCTGTCACCGACCAAAAGGAGCTTTGCGCCACATAGAGCGCTCCCGCTCCTCCGGCTAAGACGATGCTTGCCACGCGGACGTCTTCGGCCCGCGCACCCAACGCAACAAAGACTCCCGCAATCGCCATGGCAGCCGCGGCCACGACGCACCGCCCCACCCGCGGTCCACGCCATTTGGTGAGCCGGTCGTTGATCGTCCCGCCCATAAGACAACAGACCAGCATGGCAAGGAACGGAAGCATGGAATAGAACGCGCTGGATTTCAGATCGAGACCGCGGACTTTTGCGAGATAGCGATAGAACCAGCTAAAAAAAATCCACGCAACGTAGCCATAGCAGAAGTAGCTGAGCGTGAGCGCCCACACGTTTGAGCTCGCCGCCACACGCTTCCACGGCACGCGCGCGACGGCGCCCTCGGCCAATTTTGGAGCCGTAAGTCCGGCTTCAATGGTTGCGAGTTCGGAAGGCGCCACGCTCGGGTGTTCGGCGGGCGTGTCCCGCGCCAACAGGTACCACACTGCTCCAGCAACCAATCCGAGAACCGCGCAGACCCAGAAGGACGACCTCCATCCGTAGTGGATCATCAGGTACGTGATGAGAGGAGGACTGAGCCCGGCTCCCGCTCCCACGCCAGCAAAGATCCATCCGTTCGCAATTCCGCGCTCCCGCACCGGGATCCAACGCGAAACAAACTGGTTGGCTGCCGGATAGATGACAGCTTCGCCTGCCCCCAGCAGAAAGCGAACCGTCATGAAAGCGAGAAGAGCCCCGGCAAAGTTCGTGGGAACCAGCGCGGTGAGCGCTGTGAAAACTCCCCACCAGATGACGCCGCCTGTTAACACGCGACGAGGGCCGAAGCGATCTGCCAGTTGGCCACCAATGGTCTGAAACAGTGCGTATCCCGCTACCAAAGCGCTGAAGACCTTTCCCAGTTGCACGTCGGTGAGGTGGTAGGCATCGACGATCGCTCCGCCCGCAATCGAGATATTGACCCGGTCGAGGTAAGAGACAGCACTCAATACAAATAACCAGAACACCAGTAGCCATCGCACCCGAGTCGTTCCGGCAATGGTCATAGATGTCTCCGCGACGGCTCTGCGCATGCCTGGTCGGGTTTGTTCCGGAGATTCCCTTGTGGTACCTTCGCCGCCAGTTTGTGGTCGATTTGATTCTGCGGCCCTTTCGCTCGAATCCTATGAGACGAATAACCTATCGAGTTGCTCTCGTCCTTGTCGGATTGGTTGCAATGCCTGCTCTCGCGGTCGGCCAACTTGACTTGTTTCCGCGAGAACAGCGCGTTGAATTCACCCCCGACTAGCGTGGGGATCGCTTCCCGGATGGACGCCCGAATGTAGCCGACTCGGTATTGGCACGCTTGAAAGACGTGACGGCCGATCAGGCTTGGGACGCCTTGCAGGATGCCGGCTATCGCGATCAGTTTGAAGGCGGCTGGCGAGTGGTGAATCCCGGCCAACGTCTCGTCGGCCGCGTAGGCACTGCCGTGTTCATGCCGACGCGCCCGGACTTCAACTCGGCGGTTCAGCAGAATGGCAAGAAGGAGAATCGCGTCGGCGACGAGAGCTCCTGGATCATCGACATCCTTCAGCCTGGCGATGTTCTCGTTGTCGATCTTTTTGGAAAGACTCGCTACGGAACCATCATCGGCGACAATCTTGCCACTGCTATCTATGCGAAAAGCCACAACGGGCTGATCGTGAACGGCGCGATCCGGGACGTCACCGGCATTGAGCAAATTTCCGGATTTGAGGTTTACACCCGCGGCGTCGACCCATCGGCTCTCGAGAACGTGATGCTCACGGGCATTAACACCCCCATTCGCATTGGAGATGTGACCGTGATGCCCGGTGACATCACTATCGGCGATCCGGAAGGCGTTACGTTTGTTCCACCGCAACTGGCGGAGAAACTTGCTGACGAAACTGAAATGGACCGCATGATCGACGAGTGGGGGCACACGATGTTGCGCGAAGGAAAATATACGCCGGGGCAGATCGATGGAAAGTGGACGCCCAAAATGCGCGAGGAATTTAATGCCTGGCTCGAGAACAAAGGATCGAAATTGCGCATGCCGGCGAACTGACGTGCGGCTTCCCTGTCGGCCGTTCGCCATCGTTCGTTGCATTCTCACGCCGTATGCTGCCGCAACACACTTGACAGTTGTTCGGCGACAATTTTTTCCTCGCCCGGTTGCAGCATGAACGAACACATCGTCAGGCCCGGACGCCCCTCGCCGCCGCCGATCACGATCGACGGCTTCGCGCTTCGCAAAGTCTTCGAGACTTGCTGAGGAGTCGCCGAGATCTTTGAGTCCCAGGTGATCTGCATGTGCGGAACGTGATTCGCGATATCCGGCATGAAGTACGACGTGCTCACACCGGGAATCTTAGTGAGCTCACGCGAAATCGTTTCCAGCCGATTCTGCCACTCTTTCGAGAGCGCATCGTGATCTTCCTTCAGGTAGAGCTCAAGGGCTTTGACCATGCCGAGAATTTCTTCCTTGCCGACCTTCTGACTGCGACCCAGCGTGTCTTCGTGCGGGCTGTTGTTCAGCAGAGCGTAGGCGACCAGGTCTTTGCGCCCAATCAGCAATCCGGCGCATTGGGGACCACGCATCGCTTTTCCGCCGCTGAACGTCACCAGGTCGTAACCCATGACGGCGTAGTCCCAAAGATGTGATACCGGAGGGGTATCGGCGGCAGCGTCGTTCATGCATGGAACGTTGTACTGCTTGGCGAGTTTCACCCACTCATCGACTTTGATTTGTCCCGCGGCGTTGGCAAAGTTCGAGAAGTGCATCATGGCGGTGCGATCGCTGACCGCCCTCCGCAACTGCTCCCGCGTTTCGATTTCGACCAGCTTCACTCCCGTAGTGCGCAACTGGTGGTCGAACGGGTTGCGGTGCGATTTCTGAATGATGACCTCAGATTTCATGCCCGTCAGGTCAGGGAGTTGCTTGATGAGCGCCTCGTTGTCGCCGGTGAGAATACCCGCCAGGCCTGATTGAATCGCAGCAGCCGCTCCCGACGTTACCAGCGCGCTGTAGCCTTCCGGCAACTTCAGCATTTCGGTAATGCGCTTGCCCGCCGCCACCTCGAGTTCAGGGACGCTTACGAAGTGTTTACCGGCCATCGCCATCACTGCTTCGAGCTCAGGCCGGAGAATGGAGCCCCCCAGCATCGTCATCGTGCCTTCGCAATTGATCACGGTCGCGACGCCCAGTTCTTCGTAGGGATTGCCGGTCTGCCCGAAGCCGCTCACCGATGTACCGGATGTCTGCTCAGCAGCCGAAAACAGCTTGCGGGGTGCGAACACGGACGCCGCAATCGCGGCCGCGGTCCCGAGAAAACCGCGCCGGTTCCACTTCGTGCGGAATTGCATGAAGTCTGCTCCTTGGGCTTTACTTTTTCGCAACCGCGGCAATGCAATTGATTTCGACCAGCGAGTCCCCCGGAAGCGCGGCAACAGCTACCGTGGTCCTCGAAGGGCCGCCGTGCGGGAAGTAGGTCGCGAAGGTCTTGTGCATCCCGTCCCAGTGCTCAATTTTCACGAGGAACACATTTGCCTGCAGAACCGTGTCCATCGTTCCACCGCCGACTTCGACCATCTTCTGCAGCTTGTCCATCACGATCTTGGTGTGCGACTCGATGGTCCACTCCTTCTGGTCGCGCGAATCGTGCGCCCCTATTCCCGCGACGTAGATCAGGCCATTGTTGACGACCACCGGCATGATGACGTCTTTTTCGCCACCGGGCTTGCCCTCGCCGTTCAGTTTGCGAATGCCAGCGTCCTGTCCTTCGCCGCCATGCGCCAGACCAACACTCGGCACGACGGCCGCTGTAAGCCCTAAAGCAGATAGAACCGAAGCGAACCTCGATGCGAAAATTCTGCGAGTGAATGAAAGACTCATGCCCTGCCCCCTTTCAATGAAAGCTTTTAATACCGCCTCGCGTTGCGGAAAATGAGCGAAAAAGATGAGAGTGCGAATTATCCGATGAAGGTGCCCTTTCTGTAAACCTCGAATCCGATCAGAGGCGTCCTGTTTTCTTCACCGCGGCCACGATCGACTTGAGCTGCTCGATGATGGAGTACATGGCGTGTTCCTTGTAGTCCATTTGTTGCGCCACGGTGAGCACAGCCTGTGCCTGGGCACGCGGGACGACGGCGACGCCATCGCTGTCGGCCACGACAATATCGCCAGGTGCCACCGGGACGCCGTTGCATACCACCGGAATCTGCGCCCCGCCAAATTTGTAGTGATGCACTGAGGTCGACGGCACAATGCCAGTAGCGAACACAGGAAATCCGATCTTTCGAAGGTAGGCCACATCGCGCACGCCGCCATCGATCACGGCCCCGGCATATCCGCGCGCATACATTGCCGTCCCCATCAATCCTCCCATACCTGCGATGTCCTCGCCGTCTTCTACGACCATCACGTAGACCGAATCCGTAGATCCCTCGTCGATTGCTTGCAGCATCGGGGTCAACGCCTCAGGATCTTTGTTCCCCTCATCTTTCTTGAGCTGCACCGTCCGGGCAATGCCCGCGAACTTCGCGGTGAAGATAGGCTGCATCCGGTGAGTCATGTACATCCGCTTGCCGATGACCTGCTCGATGGCATCCGACACCGAAGCCACTTCCACATGGCGGAACTGCTCCACCAGATCGCTGTCTGAGGCCGCGGACTCCGCCTGGGCACGGACCGGCTGAGCCTCGCGCGCAATAAGAATCAGAAAGAACATGGAAAAAATAGCGACCCCGCTTTTCGCGTGCGACTTGTTCATTCCGTCCTCCTGGTTGTATACATGTCCGCGGACTCTAACACCGATGCCACGTCGGTTGGAAGTCCGAGGCACTCGAAAAGGAGCTCACAAAATGCGTAACGGATTGATTCGACTTTTTGCCGTGATCAGCTTGACGTTGACCGCACTGCTTTGCTGCCAATTCGGTTTCTCGCAGGAAAAGAAAGCCGTCAATGTTTCGAACGCGACCGGCCTGCCCTTCAGCCCAGGAATCATAGCGGGAAACACGATTTACGTGGCGGGCCAGGAAGGCGAGGACGAAAACGGAAAACTGGTCGCCGGCGGCATCGGCCCGGAGACCAAAGCCGCGCTCGACAACATCAGCAAGATTCTCAAAGCCGGCGGCTACGATCTGAAAGATGTTGTCAATGTAACAGTGTATCTGGCCGACATCAAAGACTTTCCGGAGATGAACAAGGTTTACAAGACTGTTGTTCCCGATCCGAAACCGGCGCGCGCTACGATCCAGGCCGCAGCGCTCGTCAACAATGCGCGGATTGAGATCGCCGTCATCGCGGTCAAGCAGAAATAGGCATCAACCGATTCCAATTATCGACTCCATGGACCGAATCATGACTTCGCTTACTCGATCCCTCTCCGCTGCGACACTACTGGTGGTTGCATTGTTCTCTGCCCACAGATTGCCGGCGCAGGACTGGTGGAACAGCCCAAAAACAGGCGGCCCGGGTCAGCAAATTTTTGACGCCAACTGTGCTGGATGCCACGGACTCGACGGTCGAGGCGGCGATAAAGGCGTCGATGTCGTCGACAACCTTGCGAACCTAACCGACACCAAGCTGCGCAGCATTATTGCCAAAGGTATCTCCGGAACTGCTATGCCGGCGTTTCCCGAGCTCAATGCCGAGCAGGTTCGCTCCATCATCGGCTATCTGCGTGCGATGCAGGGGATGGGCGCCGGGCAGAAGCTACCGGGCGACTCCTCTCGCGGCAAGACGCTCTTTTTCGGATCAGCCGGCTGCTTTCATTGCCACACCCTTTCGGGCAACGGCGGCTTCATGGGGCCCGACCTATCCAACTATGGATCCAACTCATCGCCCGGCGCGATCCGGGATGCAATCACCAAACGTGATCGAGTTCCGTCCCCTGGATACCGGTTCGCTACCGTCACGACTGCGCAGGGCGAGCGTCTGGATGGCATGATCCGGAACGAAGATAACTTTTCGATTCAGCTTTTGGCGAAAGACGGCACGTTTCACTTTCTTCGGAAAGCCGACCTTCAGAAGGTGGAGGACGCCGGGCGCTCCCTGATGCCATCGAACTATGCCGACCAGCTCAGCGCATCGGACGTCGACGACCTTGTAGCTTTCATCGCAAAAAGCGGTTCTAGCACCGGCAAGACCACTACGGAGAGTTCAACGGAATGAAATTTTCTCGAGCGCTTTTTGCTTCGCTGTTGTGCATGGTTTGCTCGGTTGCATTCGGTCAGGAGAAACGCAATTTCGAACTGCAGTCTCTCTCTCCGAAATTCTGGGAACTGCTCGATCATGATGCGAAGCTTGAGAAAGTCGCCGGCGATTTCGGCTTCACAGAAGGCCCGATGTGGGATCCTGCGGGCTTTCTTTACGTCAGCGACGAAACCATCAACAAGATCTTCCGCGTGTTTCCGGACGGCAGGAAGGAAGAAATCATTGCGCTGGGCGACCCGGACGGCAACACTTTCGATCGCAAGCATCGGCTCATCGATTGCGCGAGCGTGTTGCGCGCGATCATCGAAGTCACACCCGACGGTAAATACAAAATCCTCGCCGACCACTACGAAGGAAAAAGACTCAACAGTCCAAACGACGTGATCATCGGGCCCGATGGAGCGATCTACTTCACCGATCCCACGCTCGACCTAGTCGCCGGAGAAAAGCAGGAACTTCCCTTCCAGGGAGTCTTCCGGCTTGACGACGCCGGCAACCTTCGGTTGCTGACCAAAGATCTGAAGCAGCCCAACGGCCTCGCATTTTCTCCCGACGGCAAACACTTCTACGTGGACGATGACGACACGCGCGACATTCATGTGTATGACGTGGCGGCGGATGGCACACTCAGCAACGGACGTATTTTCGGGAAAGAACCCGGAGGGGAAAAAGACGGCGTTCCCGACGGCATCAAGGTCGACAAGAAAGGCAATCTCTTCGTCACTGGGCCCAAGGGGATCTGGGTGTGGGACGCAAGCGGCAACCATCTCGGTACGATTGTCGTTCCCGAGCAGCCTGCCAACCTCACGTGGGGCGACAAGGACTATCGCACGCTCTACATCACGGCGACGACTTCGGTGTACAAGCTGCGCACCAAGACGGACGGCTTTGTGCCCTATATCGAGCACTGAGTTCTGATCGCAAGTCTACAACGAGCAGTTACTTCGGAAGAGCGAAAGCAAATACATCGCTTCCCGCCGAGAC
>DASRDJ010000073.1:0-20272 GCA_035652655.1 Terriglobales bacterium | reverse complement strand
TTTTCGGGTCCTGCGGATAGAATTTTCCGGCAACCGCAGCGGGACGAACTGTCGGTGTGCCCATGATCATTCCCTTGGCAAGTGACTACTTTCCGGTTGCGGAGAGGTCTCCATTGTTTGACGCCAGCGCCCGGTAGATCGCGGCAGTCTTCTCCAGCGACAAGGCCTCCGCGCGCACGGTAGGCTTCACCCCCGCGGTTTGCAGAGCTTCCTTTAGCGGATTCGCGGGGTATTCGGTTTTCAGATTGTTCCACAGCGTCTTGCGTTTCTGCCCGAACGACAATTTTAGAAACTTGATGAAGCCTTCTTCCTCGACGTTGAGTTTCTCCAGTCGTGGCGACATGGTCAGCCGCACCACCGACGAATGCACTTTGGGCGGCGGAGAGAACGCGCCCGGCGGAAGCGTAAAAATCTGGTCAACCCGCGAATACAACTGTGCCGTCGCCGAAAGCAGGCCATAGTCGCGGCTTCCGGGCGATGCTGCCAGGCGATCGGCCACTTCCTTCTGGACCATGACTACGATCGTACTGAAAAGCTGGCGGAATTCGAACATGCGCAGCAGGATGTCGGACGTGATGTAGAACGGCAGGTTGCCGACAACGGGAACCGGTGCGGGGGTTTGCACGAGTCCCGGCCGCGAAGCTCCGGGCTTGGGACCGAACAACGTGCTGAAGTCGATCGCCAGCACGTCGCCCTCGATGATTTCCACGTTGGGATAAAGCCCGAACTTCATGCGCAACTGCGCCGCCAGCACTCGATCCAATTCGATCGCAATCAGTCGCCGCGCCCGCTTTGCCAGCAGGGAAGTGAGCACGCCTCTTCCGGGACCGATCTCGAGCACGGTGCCTTGCGACACGTCGCCCAAGGCCTCAACGATGCGCCGCGCAGCAGAATCGTCGGTCAGAAAATGCTGTCCGAGTTTTGGCTTGCGCGTTGGCCGGTGAGCTACCGCTCTTGGCACGTTGACCCTCTTTCGTGAGCCCGTTTAGACTGACACAGCTTATCTGGGTGTCGAGTGGTGCGGGCCTTGGCTCGCCAAAATTTGTCTTCTTCATCATATCCTGCGCCCGGCGTTCGCGGCTTTTCCAGGGAGGATCGGCTTCATGCATATCGCGTTCGCGGCCTCGGAAGGTGTGCCCTATTCCAAGACAGGTGGCTTGGCCGACGTGGTCGGAGCTTTGCCTCGCGCGCTCGCCGCCCTGGGTCACCAGGTCACTGTTTACCTGCCCCGTTACCGTCAAACCAAGCTCGTCGAAACGCAGACCGTGGCGCGCAGCGTCACCATTCCATTCGACGACCATTACCGCTTCTGCTCGGTAGTCTCGGCGGGAGGGCACGCGGGCGTGCGTTATTTTTTTGTCGAGTACCCTCCCTTCTTCGATCGGGAAGCCCTGTACGGAACCGCGGTCGGCGATTACCCCGACAACGCCGAGCGCTTCGCCTTGTTCTCGAGGGCGGTGATCGAGACATCGAAGATCGTCGGTGTCCCCGATGTATTCCACTGCCACGACTGGCAAGCCGCGCTGATCCCCGTCCTGCTGCATACGCAGTACTCGCAGGACCCGGCATTCCGCGAGACGGCGACGGTATTCACGATTCACAACATGGGTTACCAAGGATTGTTCCCAGCGGAAATCCTTCCCCTGCTGACTCTGCCCTGGGATTTGTTCACCATCACGAAAATGGAATTCTTCGGGCAAGTGAACTTCCTGAAAGGCGCGTTGGCCTTTTCGGATTACGTCACCACCGTGAGCCGCAAGTACAGCCAGGAAATTCAAACCACCGAATACGGTTTTGGCCTGGAAGGCGTGCTGCGCAACCGCGCCGCTACAGTCACAGGAATTGTGAATGGCGTCGACTATGACGAGTGGAGTCCCGGCACCGACAAATTCGTTGCCGCAAAGTTTTCTCCCGCCGACCTCAGTGGCAAAACCAAAGACAAGCTCGACCTGCTCGCCACCTTCGGCTTCACGAACGCCGATCCGAAGCTTCCCGTGATCGGCATCGTCTCTCGCTTCGCGGCGCAAAAAGGCTTCGACCTGATTTCGCAGATCATGGATCGCCTGGCTCGCGAAGACATGACGCTGGTTGTGCTCGGTACCGGCGACAAAGACTACGAAGAAATGTTTCTCCGCCTGCAAAAGCAATTCCCGCACAAGATCGCCGTCAAAGTTGCGTACGACAATGCCATCGCGCACAAAATTGAAGCGGGCGCCGACATGTTCCTCATGCCGTCCCGCTATGAACCCTGCGGCCTGAACCAGATCTACAGTCTGAAATACGGCACCGTTCCAATCGTCCGCGCCACCGGCGGTCTCGACGACACCATCGAGCCGTGGGACGCTCGCACCGGCAAGGGCACCGGCTTCAAATTTTACGAGTACAACGGCGAGTCTCTGCTGCTGACCATCAAAGCCGCGCTGCAGGCTTTCCGCGACGAATCGTCCTGGCAAGTCCTGATGCGCAACGGCATGGCGCGCGATTTTTCCTGGTCAGCATCGGCGAAGGAGTACGTTAAGGTCTACGACCGAGCCCGGCTCGCCAGAGTCGCGGCCGTCTAAAGCAGAAGGCAAAGAATGTGCGCGGTGTGGTCTCTGTGCCCCTCTGTGGTTAAGATTTTCCTACCCATTAAGGTGTGCCATACATTTCGAGAAACGCGTAGCTTTAACACTGCTAGAATCTTCTCAGCCTTTCGCCTTCTCTTCTATGGACGGCTTTCCCAGAACGGTCTTCCACGTCGACATGGATGCCTTCTTCGTGTCGGTCGAGGAGTTGTTCGATCCGTCACTGAAAGGCAAGGCCGTCGTGGTGGGCGGGCAACGGGACGAGCGCGGCGTGGTGTCAGCGGCATCGTATGAGGCGCGCAAGTTCGGCGTGCATTCAGCCATGCCCTTACGCACCGCCGCGAAAATGTGCCCGCATGCGATCTTCGTTGACGGCCATCCCGATCGCTACCGGGAATGCTCTGAAAAAGTGCACAAGGTTCTGACCACCTTCTCGCCGTTAGTCGAAATGGCATCCATCGACGAGGCCTATCTCGACATGACGGGAACGCAGCGCTTGCATGGCGCGCCTCTGCGGGCGGCACATTCGTTGCACAGAAAAATGAAGGCCGAGACCCAACTGAACTGCTCGATCGGGATCGGCAGCTCCCGCCTCATCGCCAAAGTTAGCTCGGCAAAGGCTAAGCCCAACGGAGTTCTGTGGGTCGTGCCCGGCCAGGAAGCCAGATTCCTCGCGCCCTTCGACGTGCGCGACATTCCCGGCGTCGGCAAGGTGATGGAACAGAAGCTCCACGCGATCGGTATTCACCAGGTCGCCGATCTGGCGGCGCTGCCCGAAAACGATCTCGATCGTCGCTTCGGCAAGTGGGGATTGGCGCTCGCTGGCAAAGCGCGCGGCGAAGATGCGGGCGGATGGTTCGACGCCGACGTCGGCGAGCATGAAGATCCCAAGTCCATCAGCCATGAACACACCTTCAACGACGACACCGCCAACCCGGCGCAGCTCGAGTCCACCTTGATGCGCCTGACGGAAATGGTCGCGCGCCGCCTGCGCGAACATTCCTTCTACGCCCGAACGATTCAGCTCAAGCTGCGCTACAAGGATTTCACAACGATCACGCGGGCCCACTCGCTGGTAGAGCCCACGCAACTCGACACCGAGATCTTCGAGCAGATTCGAATCTTGTTCCGCAAGAACTGGAAGAGGGGGGCGGAGGTTCGTCTGCTCGGCGTCCACGTTTCTTCGTTCGAAGAGAAGCCGGCCACACAACTCGGCCTTCTTGAAGACGGACGGCATCAGCGCTGGCAGCAAGCTCTAGCGGCCGCCGACAAACTTCGCGACCGCTTTGGCGAAGGCAGCGTCGGACTGGCTGGCGGCATGCGTGGTGTCTTCCGCGAGCGCACCCACGAAAATCCAGCGAGCCTGCCCGGCAAAGCACCCAAAAAGAAAAAAGACGCAGAATAGGCCGCGCCTTGTTTATTTCGCGAACCCATCCATATGCCTTCCACCAACGGATCGACGGGCGTCCTCCGTCGAGCGTCGGGCAACTCTTGCTCGCCGATTGCAATCTGATCTAAAAGCACATCAAAAGTTCTCATGCGCAAGTCTGCTCTCCGGATTCCGTCTGCCCCTCGCCTCTTACCGGCCCTGATCCTCAGTGTGCTGACGGTACTGTTGGTCGGTCGGCATCCTGTCCACGGCCAGGCGCCTACTATTGCTGTCGACGTGAAAGTCGTGAATGTACTCGCCACAGTCCGCGACAAGCACAGCCAGATCGTCAATAGCCTGACGAAAGATGACTTCACGTTGCAGGAAGATGGGCGCGCCGAAACCATCAAATACTTCAGCCGTGAATCGGACCTCCCGTTAACGCTCGGTTTGCTGGTCGACACAAGTCTGAGCCAGCGCCGTGTTCTCGGCGAGGAGCGCAGCGCAAGCTACTCCTTCCTCGAAAAGATGCTTCGCCCAAGGGATCAGGCCTTCGTAATTCACTTTGACCACGAGGCTGAACTTCTGCAAGACCTCACGTCCTCCAATGAAAAACTTCAGGCAGCACTCGACAAACTCGAAGCGCCGGAGCGCCCGGCTCTGTCGCGTGGCGGCGGATCGGGAGGCTCCGGAAGATCGGGAGGCGGATGGCCCGGATCCGGTGGCGGCGGCGGAGGGCACGGAAGGGGCCACGGCGGAGGTGGAGGCGCCGGCACGGTTCTCTACGACGCCGCGTATCTGGCATCCGACGAATTGATGAAGCCGCAGAAAGGACGCAAGGCTCTCATCGTTCTAACCGATGGAGTCGACCGGGGCAGCAAGGAAACGCTCGACGCTGCAATGGAAGCCGCCCAGCGTGCCGACACAGTCGTTTATTCCATCTTGTTCAAAGACGACGAAGCCTACGACAACGGTGGCGGTGGCTTTGGAGGGATGGGACGCATGGGTCGCGGGGGAGGCCGCCGCTATCCGCAAGAGTCACGCCCGGACGGCAAGAAGATCATGGAGCGCATCTGCCAGGAAACGGGCGGCCGTCTATTTGAAGTGTCGAAGAAGCAGCCCATCGACAAAATCTACGCCGACCTGCAAGAAGAACTGCGTAACCAGTACAGTCTCGGCTACACGCCGGCCAAGAGCGATCAGGGCGTGGGCTACAGAAAAATCGCGCTGGCCACGAAACAGAAAGACCTGAAGGTTCAGGCCCGGAACGGGTACTACGCGGACCGGTGAAACAAACGACACACAGGACGAGACCCAAAGGCGGGGACGCGATACGATCTAGTGCATGATTCTGAAAACTCTGATGACGGCTTCACTGGTCGTCTGCGCAATTCATTGTTGGGGCCAACAGAGATCGATCGAAGGCCGTTTGAGTTCCGGACAAATTGACTTCTCGCAAGATCCCTGTGGCAACCCGCTGGTGGAAAGCCAGATTTGGTTTCCAATTGAGGGCAACGTGTCCAAGGTTATGAGCGGTGACACTCTACTATTAACTCTGTCCGACTCCGGCACACCATTGAAGGTTCGCATCGCCGGAATCTCGGTTGCATCAAGAGAGCCCTTCGTGCAAGAGGCGAAGGCTAACGTCGAACGCATGGCCCTCCAGAAATCGATGAAGGTACTGGTAAATCCATCAAGCTGGATAATCCTCGACGAGCGGCCACATGAAGTCAGCGGGGTGGTTTACGTAAAGGGAGAAAAGGAAGTTGACCTTGGGCTGGCCTTGATTCAACAGGGGCATGTTCGGTTCAATCCGCCGCCGCCGCACACGATGTCCGATTACCAAGCTTGCCAATATCGTCGCGCAGAAGAAGGAGCGTGGGCCAAGAAACTGGGTTTGTGGCACTGAGCTGAACGAATTGTGTCGGTACTTTCACACGCGCGCCACAACCAACAATCCCCCAACGATTGCGACCGCATCTTCCGCCAGCGCCACCACGAAATCGGGCAAGTGCTTCTTCGCCACCAAAAAATGGCGCACGTTATATCCGCCGAAAGCGCCAGCCACCCCGCCGATCGCTCCTGCCAAAGCCGCAAGCGGCACCCCACTGCGCGCGCTGACCGCCAGGGCCGCGGCGCTGGCTCCGCCCAACACGACGCGCGCCGTCAGTCCAAGTGGCGCAGTACGCGATGGAGTCTTGGGCAGCTTGTCCCCGATCAATTCCCCGATAGCAAGCACGGTGACGGCGATTAACATCACCGGACGGTCGAGGAAGGCAAGTGGCGTCCCGTCGAATCGCAGCCAGCCAAAATGGGCGGCCCAGCATACGACTGCCGGAGCCGTCAGTGAGCGCAAGCCGCAGATGCAGCCGAGTAGAAAACCAAGCAATAGGATCATGGAGTATCTTCCACCGTCAGAAGCCGGAGCGGCAATTGTATGCCTCGCCTCTTAGGTTGACTCTTGCCCGCAGCTGCGGAAGTCTCCAGATGCTCGATTATTGCTCTGCAAAACCCTTTCCGACCGGTTGCTACGGATTCCTCGTCCCTCTATCATTGCAGTTCGAAATACGGGCCGTACCACCCCCACTTCAAAAGGGTTGAATGAAAAAGCTCAGGAAAGCTCTGCTTGTCATCTGCACTTCTGTTCTTCTGCTGCTCGTTCTCGGCATCAACTTCACGATCGGATGGCGCCCATTCTTGGGGCCGAAGAAGCGCGCCACGACGGACCGGCAATTCGAATCAACCCCCGAGCGAGTTGCGCGTGGGCGATATCTCGCCCAATCGGTTTTGGGTTGCACGACTTGCCACACTCCACGCGACTTCACCAAGCACGGCGCGCCCCCAGTCGCCGGCATGGACTTTGCCGGGCAGTCCATCGAGCTTCCCGGATTCCCCGGCCACCTTGTTGCTTCGAACCTAACGTCGGACAAAGAGACCGGCGCCGGAAACTGGACGGATGACCAGATCGCTCGCGCGATACGAGAGGGCATCAAGCACGACGACACCACGCTTTTTCCGATGATGCCCTACATGCTCTACAAAGATCTTTCCGACGAGGATCTAGCCTCGCTGGTCGTTTACCTGCGTTGTGTCCCGTCGGTCAAAAATCCACTGTCGGCATCGAAGATCAATTTTCCGGTCAATTATCTGGTGCGCGGCGTGCCGCAGCCCGTCACCGGTCCAGTCCACGGCCCGAATCTCGCCGATGCGCTGGCGCGCGGGAAGTACCTGGTCAACCTGGGTTGCGGTTGCCACCAGGCGCAAGAGAAACTTCCATTCGCTGGCGGGGAGAATCTACGCGGCCCGTGGGGCGATGTGACCAGTGCCAACCTCACTCCCGACGCATCCGGCATCGGTTACTACAGCGAATCGACCTTCATCACGGCCATGCGCACCGGATACGTCGGCGCCCGCGAACTGAACCAGATCATGCCGTACGGGGAGTTCAAAGGCCTCACCGACGACGACCTGAAAGCTATGTTCGCGTACCTGAAAACTCTGGCACCGGTGAAACACCGCGTCGACAACGCTCTGCCTCCAACATATTGCAAGCTCTGCAAGCAAAAGCACGGCGCTGGAGATCAGAATTAACAGCATAGGGCGCCTGGCTGCATCGCGCGCGCGGCTCTTTCAACCGCGCCCTTCTAGGCGCCCTCGACCGCAAATACCACTCTCGTTGGACAACGAGCAGGGACTTACAATAACCTGCAATGTCTCGCCCTCTGCTGCTCGGCCATCGCGGCGCCCGTGCTACCCGGGCTATCCCCGAAAACACGCTTGCGTCCTTCGACCTGGCCCTCGCCCATGGCTGTGACGGCTTCGAGTTCGATGTCCGCCGCACCGCCGACGGACGCGCCCTCATCTGCCACGACCCGAACGTAGGAGAAATTGAGATTGCGCAGGCCGGCCCCGGCGAACTCGCCGACTTTCCCGACCTCCACCGTGTGCTCGGCCGCTATCACGCGTCCGCTTTCCTCGACATAGAACTTAAAGTTGCCGGCCTCGAGCCCTCCGTCCTGCAGTCCCTACGATTCCATCCACCGCAGCGTGGCTACTTCGTCTCGTCCTTCCTGCCCGAAGTGTTACTCACGCTGCGCAAACTCGACGAGCGCGTGCCGCTGGGGCTGCTCTGCGAAACATCATCGCAACTCGCCGCTTGGCCTCAGTTCCCAGCTCAGTACGTGCTGCCGCACTACACATTGATGGATGTCGATCTATGCGAGGAACTGCGGAAGGACAAGCGGAAAGTCTTCATCTGGACAGTGAACCGCAAGGAAAGCATGCAGAAATTTCAGAAGATGGGCGTGGACGGAATCATCTCCGACGACACCGAGACGTTGGCAAAGTTGCGCGAGTAACGTTCAGTCGGCTGCCGTAGCCATGCGGACATTCGCGCGCGGTTTCCGCAGGAACGCGGCGCGCTCTGTTTCCAGTGCCTCCAGATGGGCGCCGGTCTCTACTTCGTTCCATCCCATTACCGCCCCGATGCGCTGGGCTGCTTCGCGGCTGCAGGTCTCGGACCAGCACGAGCCGAGCGCTACTGGTACGCGGCGCAACAACACATCTCCCAGCGTGACCGCGCATTCATTGCGATAGGCGCTGACGGCTTCCGCCACCACGTGCTGGGAATGCGTGCAGAGAGGTGTTCGCAACTCGAAGCTCGCGCGCGCTGCGCGTGCGATATCCATGGCCCGCAGACCATGCCACTCTGCGATGGCTCGGGCAGCCTCTTCGTTCACACTGCCGGCGCTCGCAATCTCAGCCACGTACTCGTCCTGTAGAAGCGAGAGCGTGCCGCCGTCGGCCGGTGCGGCAGCCCTTGGCGTCGCGGTGCGGATGCCAATCTTGTTGGCGCAATCGCGCGCGACACTCGCGGCCGTCGCTAAATCTCCGCCGACGACTGAGATCAATCTCTTCACACCGTCGTCTTCGTGATTGTGTAGTTCGTGGCTCTTGCCGATGTTGTCTCCCGCTCCCTTCGGATCGAAGGGCAGCGCGCGAATGCCTGCAAACGAATGCCGGATGTCACCGCTCGAGACGCGCGCCTTGGGGAACATCGCGACCACCGAGCGCAGAAGGTAGTCGACCTCATCGGCCACCGCCTGCACCTTGCCCGGATCGCCGGAGTCGGGCACGTGCGTCGCCCCCACCAGAATCTGTTCGTTCCAAGGGATCACATGGAGTGGACGGCCGTCGACCGCCTCGCCGTACACCGTCGTGGTCGGCGAGCCGGGGAATTGCGGCAGCACAATGTGCGAGCCCCGCGCGCTCGAGACTAGCGGACGGCGTGTCTTTACCGAAGACCTCTGGCACACGCGATCGACCCACGGACCGCTAGCGTTGATGACCCACGTCGCTTCGATCTTTTCTTCGGTGTTGTTGGTCCAGTCGCGCAGCAGAAGGCCGCGCGCGCGTCCGTGCGCGACGTCCACCGCCATGACCTGCGTGTGATTGCGTGAGACCGCTCCGGCCGCGATCGCTTCGGTCAGCCACTCCGCGACCAGACGTTCAGGGAATTCGCATTGCGCGTCTTCGTAATCAAAAATGGACCAGCGTTGTCCAGCGTCGAGTGCGCGCTCGAGTTTCTTGCGCTCCATCTCGAAGCCTGCTGAGTCTGCGGCCTTACTCGACATCTTCCTGTACAGCCAGAGCGCCGTGCGCGCCGACATCGCGCTGCGCGCGCTCTTGTTGCTGAGTGCGAGCAGATAGTGCGCGGGCATCGCGAGATGCGAATAGTTGCGCAGAAGGCGCTCCCGTTCGCGAAGTGACTCGCGCGCGAAACTGATGTCGCCCTGCTCGAGCGGGCGGAGCCCGCTCAGCATGCGGCTCGACCGGCTGGTGGTTCCAGAAGCAAAATCGTGTTGCTCGACCAGCAGGGTGCGCTTGCCGGCGCGCGCGCATTCGCGTGCGATGGCGACGCCCATGATGCCGCCGCCAACGACGGCGACCTGAAAGTGTTGTCCGGCAAGTGCGGGTCGAGTTGTGCTGGGCAGCTGCATCGCTCGGGGGCAGGCCGCGAGGAGGAAAATCTCCATGCTGGCGGCGCGTAGTTTCCCAGATAGAGTGTGACCTTCGGGCCATCTTCAGGGAAGGTAACCGTAGTGACGAGGCGTTGGTGACGAATTCGCGAAACGTTCCACGTGGAACACTTTTCGCAACCAGAATGTGTATTACCGTAGCTAATAGTAATATTAAAACTGCTAAGTAGTTGATTCATAAGCAATGGCATTTTGGGCAGAACTCTCCCGTTCTGGGAATGAGGTCGTCTCCATCGATTGGGGTGCATCGTTCCACACGAGAGATTCTTGGCTGGGGCGAGTAAGCGAGGGCCGACGTGGTGAGTTCATCGAAATGAGTTTCGAATTCGCGAACGTTGGTTTGCTCCCGCGACGATAGGTCATTTAGATTGTTGCCAATGTCTTCGTCCACTGGTGAGCGCTTTGAGCGCGCGGTTGCGATTATGGCCCGGCTGCGCGCGCCGGGAGGCTGCCCGTGGGACCGCGAACAAACTTTCGATTCCATCAAGCCTTACACCCTCGAAGAGACCTACGAAGTTCTGGAAGCCATCGACAACCGTGACTGGGACGAGTTGAGCGGTGAACTCGGCGATCTCCTATTACAGGTCTTGTTCTATGCGGAGATGTCGAAGGAGCAGGGGACGTTCACGATCGATGATGTGATCGAGAAGCTGTCGCGCAAGCTGGTCGATCGGCATCCGCATGTGTTTGGCGATGTGCAGGCGGAGACTGCTTCCGAAGTAGTGAAGAACTGGGAAGCGATCAAGGCTGAGGAGAAGAAGAAACGCCTGGCCGCCGGCGGAGGAAAGTCGGCAGATCAAAAACAGGAACCGGAGTCGGTACTGGGCGGAGTTTCATCGGCGATGCCGTCGTTGCTCGAGGCGCATAAACTCAGTTCGCGGGCAGCACACGTTGGCTTCGACTGGCCGAACGTGGATGGGCTGTTTGACAAGTTGCGCGAGGAGACGGACGAACTGCGCGAACAGCTCGAGAAATTTCCGGAGCCAGGTCCGCAACCGCAGGCGCGCGGGGTGGCCGGATCCGGGCGCGTGCAAGTGCCTAAAGACTTGCACTTGAGGCTGGAAGAGGAAGTAGGCGACCTCTTTTTTGTGCTGGTAAATATCGCGCGGTATTTGGCGGTCGATCCGGAGTCAGCGTTAAGGAAGACGAACCGGAAATTCAAGCGGCGGTTTCAATGGATGGAGGCTCGGCTTCAGGAATCGGGCCGCAACGCGGAACAAGCCTCCACGGAAGAGCTCGAATCCTTATGGCAGCAGGCGAAAGAACTGGAAAAATCCCAAGCGTGACTAGCGATTCGATCGAGATCCGCAAGTGCCAGGGCATTGAAGAACTGCGCGCGGCCGTTGACCTGCAGAGAGAGGTCTGGAACTTTACGGACGCGGAACTGGTGCCCTTGCGCCTGTTCGTGGTCGCCGAGAAAGTCGGGGGACAGGTGCTGGGAGCGTTCGTCGGGAAAGAAATGGTCGGTTTTGCGCTGGCCGTGCCGGGCGTACGCGCCGGACATTCCTACCTGCACTCGCACATGCTGGCGGTCCGCAAGGACTACCGCAATGGCGGCTTGGGGCGGCGCATCAAGCTGTACCAGCGCGAAGAGGCGTTAGAGCGCGGCTTCGAACTGATCGAATGGACGTTTGATCCGCTGGAAATCAAGAATGCTTATCTGAACATTGAGAAGCTGGGCGCGATCGTACGGCGCTACACGATCAACCAGTATGGAATTACGACGTCGCCTTTGCAGGGTGGGTTGCCGACCGATCGCCTGATCGCCGAGTGGTGGTTGAAATCCAAACGAGTGGATGCATTGTTGCGCGACGGAGCGTTTCCGCGACCTGACGTTACGACGCGGATTTCAGTACCGGGACCGATTTATGAGTGGAAGGCGTCGCCGGACACGCGGGCTCGGGCCAAAGACGTGCAGGATCACAATCGCGAGCAGTTTTTGAAGGCTTTTTCAGATGGGCTGGCGGTGTTGGGGTACGAGCGCGACGATGGGGGGAATGGGAAGTTTCTTTTGGGAAAGTGGGATGAGAAGTGGTCGTACGCGTCGTAGGGCGATGAGATTTGGGAGTCTGTGGACGTGCTTACTGAAGTGGTTCGTGAAACGAATGCTGGTTCTATGAAAATTGAAGCCATAACCTTGCGGGAAGTGCAGATGCCGCTTGTCCACTTTTTTGAGACGAGTTTTGGGCGGCTTTATAGCCGGCGGATTCTTTTGGTCAGTGTGGAAGGCGAGGGCGTGCGCGGGTGGGGAGAGTGCGTGGCGGGCGAGGATCCCTTTTATAGCAGTGAGTGGATCGAGAGCGCGTGGCCGACGATCACTCACTACCTGGCGCCCGCGCTGGTTGGAAAGACCTTGTCGCAGGGCCGGGAAATGGCGGCTTTGCTGGGTAAGATACGTGGACACCGCATGGCGAAGGCTGCGCTGGAGAATGCAGTGTGGGATGCGGAAGCGCGGGCCAAGAAGCAACCGTTGTGGAAGATTTTGGGCGGGACGCGCAGAGAGATTCCTTGCGGAGTCTCCATCGGGATTCAGGATTCGCACGAACAACTGCTGGAGAAGATTGCTACCGAGGTTGCTGCCGGATACCGCCGCATCAAGCTCAAGGTGAAGCCTGGTTGGGATGTCAACGTCCTTGAGAAGGTGCGGTCGAAGTGGGCGGACATCAGGTTGAGCGTGGATGCGAATTCCGCTTACACGCTGGATGAGTTTGAGCATCTGCGGAAATTTGATCAGTTCAACCTGCTGATGATCGAGCAGCCTTTGTGGAATGACGACATTTATTACCATGCGCGGCTGCAGAAGGAATTGCGCACGTCGATTTGCCTGGATGAGTCGATCGAGAGCGCGCGTGATGCGGCTTGCGCGGTGGAGACCGGCGCGTGCCGGATCATCAACATCAAGGTAGGTCGCGTCGGCGGATTCAGCGAGGCAAAGAAGGTGCACGACGTGTGCCAGCAGAATCGCGTGCCGGTGTGGTGCGGGGGAATGCTCGAGTCCGGGATCGGGCGGTCGCACAACATTGCGTTGTCGACGTTGGAGAATTTCAGTTTGCCAGGAGATGTGTCGGCGTCGAAGCGGTATTGGAAAGAAGACGTGATCGAGCCCGAGGTTGAGGTGTCGCGCGAGGGGTTTATCAAGGTTAGCGACGAGGCCGGGACCGGTTATCGCGTGCGCGAAGATTTGATTGAGAAGTTGACGGTGAAGAAGGAAGTGGTGCGCGTCGGGTGAGGGTGCTTTCGCCCCTCCCGGGCTTAGTCGGTTGCCACATTTACCCGGCGCTTACGCGCCGGGTAAATAAGGCCGACTTGGGATCCGACCAGAATGGGACACTCCGGCGAGAATTCCTATGGTTGCGAGAACCTCCGCGCCTTGTTTGAAGAAGCCGCGCCGCGTGATCCCGCTCGCCTGGTTCATTGCCGTCATCCGACTATCCTCCGTGAGCACCCAAGACCCAGCGCTGATACGAATGCTCTCCATAGGCATACGTTGAACTGCCCAACCCTTCAGTTTGCTTGCCACAGATTTCAAGACTTGCTCGCGCATCACGGAGGCAAACCGGAAATAATTCAGAACGGGAAAGCCAGGCTGTTGAGAGGGTATCTTGGATAATTTACCTACCCAGCGATCACACCAAAAACCCTCTTATTTTTCGTCAACTGACAATCAAATGACGATGGCCTAGGACTTGCTTGCACACATCGGCAGGAACGGGATAGCATTTTGCTATGGGCAAGTTGCGGCACGTGCTCGCGTTTGTGGTGGTCCTTGCGTGGGCCGCTCCGGCCGTATTTGCCTGTCTGCCCAACCCACAGATGACGCAGTCCGAGATGGCCTGCTGCAAGAAGATGGCGGGCGACTGCAAAATGGGTTCCGAGCACCATCCTTGCTGCAGGACTGTGTCGAGTTCACCTTCGCCCGTGGCGTCTCTGCAGTCGAAGATTCATTTCCACCCTCTAGCCGGATTAGTTGGTCCTGTCACTCCTCTCGAAGTGACATCTACCTCGCAAGTTGATCAGAGTCTTGCGCATTTGGGTCTACCGCCGCCCGCACCACCCGGTCCAAGCTCAATTCTCCGAATCTAGACTCCGCGACCGTTCGCTCTCGCACGGCAATGTACGTGTGTCTGCACATCGCGGAGGAAATTCATGAAATTTGCTGTAGTCCTGTTTGCAGTGGTCGGTCTGCCTGCCCTTGCCATTGCAGCTGCCCATGGGCCAGTGTTTGGGCTGGCGACACCAACAAACTCCCAAGGCGAGTGGAGCTTTGACGAAGGGATGTTCGGGCGCAACACGAGTCATGGTACGCAAGCATCAATCCGGGGTCTCGTAGCCTATGGCTTCACACCGCACTTAACTCTCTCATTCACGCTGCCAGCAGTTGTCGGAGATACTCCGCTCCCACCTACAAGAATCCAGCCTGGCGCAGACTTCGAGTCCACCCTCGCGTGGCGATTCCAGCACAGCGCCACAAGAGTTGGTACTCGCATTGAGAGCACAGCCTTCGCGGGTCTGGTAGTTGCCGGTCCTCAATCGGGCTTCAACGGAGTCGTGCATACGACGAACGAGCCCGGCACGATGTTCGGAGCGGTCACCGGAATGGCATCACGCAGCCACTACCTGTGGCTCGGCAGTACGTTCACGAAATTCTACGAGCACAACGGAGACCGACGGTCCGACGTGCTCGACTACAGCTTGGTCTATGGCTACCGTCCCCCGAAATGGCGCAAGCCGCCGGACAAATGGGACTGGCGTCTGTTCGGCGAGCTCGTCGGAGAGCGTTCCAACAGGTTCCTTCAGGCGAACGTTCCGGTCGGGAACACGCAAGCACACCAAGTGTTCCTCGGACCTACAGCACTGGGAATCTTTCACAACTACACCGTGAGCTTCGGTGCGCAGTTCCCGATTTATCAGAACGTCGGCTCGGCATTTCCGAAGGAGCGAGTCCGGTTCGCGGTGAACTTCAGCTACCTGCTCTTCCAGCATGGGCATTCACACTAGGGAAATCAAATGAGAAACCTCGCAGCATCACTGTTCCTTTTCTTCTTGATGGCAACCTCCTCTGTCGCGGAAATTAAAAGCATCAACATCACGATTTTCGGGATGGATTGAGAAGTCTGTGCACACGCCGTGCGCGTGTCATTGAAAGCTGTGCCCGGAGTGGACACAGTCGACGTCAGTCTTGAGAAGGGTCTGGCTACGGTGAAGATGAAGCCGGGAAACATGACGACCCTCAAGCAACTGAACGAAGCGATAGCCAAGAACGGTTTCACGATGAAGGGGTCAACGGCAATCGTCGCGGGAACGGTCGTCACCGCGAATGGCAAAACTGGCGTACAAGTGTCCGGTTCGAACGAAGTATTGGGCCTCGTTCCTGAGTCGAGCAGTGTCGTCGACGCGGCTTCCTTTACGGGGAGATCCATCTTGGTGGAGGGCATGATTCCCGAAGCGAGCAAGGGCAAAATGCCCGACACAATCCGCTATCGGTCAATTATGGAAGGAAAATGAACACAATTGCTGCACAACCCAGCAAACGGTCGGCATTGCTCAGCTACTTCTCACTATTTACGTCGGTGAGTACGCTCTTATGCTGCGCATTGCCGTCTCTCCTTGTGCTCTTTGGCTTGGGAGCATCCCTAGCGTCGATGCTCTCATTTTTGCCATGGCTGGCCACACTCTCGCATTACAAGCGGGTGACATTCTTCATATCAGGAGTTCTCATCACGCTGAGCTTCGTGAATATGTACTACATGGCGCCAAAATTGAGGGCACAGCAATGTTCTCCTGACAACCCGACGGCATGTGAGGATGCGAGCCGGGCCAGTAAGGTGGCGCTGTGGATTTCAGCGGTGATATATGCACTCGGCTTCTTTGTTGCGTATGTACTTGGACCGTTCTTGGCTTGGCTAGATCACAGTTGACGTTAACAGCCGTTTACACTCATTGACTCTTCGGCGCCCGCATCCGAAACGAGAAGTCATCCACTTTGTAGATGACCTGTCCCGGATCGCCCGGAGTGGCCGCGACCTTTCCAGCTCGAACGGCTTCGAAAGCGGTCACCAGACGCGCAAGCACTGACGGCGGCGCGACCGGAATATTGTGGGCACCGAGGACTGTCTTGATGTGCGGAGCGAGCGCCGCGAGGCGGCGGATGGATGCGTCGTAGGCCTTGAAATCAGTTTCGGGGCGGTAGAGCCAGATTGTGGCGGGATAGTAGGTGTCGCCCGTGAAGAGCAGGCCATTGGCCCGATCGATTAGCGAGATCGCGTCGGGCGTGTGGCCGGGCGTGGTGAGAACTTCGATTGTGCGACCGCCCAGGTTAAGGTGCTCCCCATCGTGAACGTACTTGGTGATCTTCCAGGGGCGAGTCGTGTAGGTCTTCGAGTCGAATCCTTGGGGAAGAGCGCCGCAGATCTGGTCGGGAGCGATTTCCTCCTGCGCATCTTGCGTGGAGCCTTGCGCGTTTCTGCGGGTGAAGTCGGTGTCCATGTCGTAGACGGTGGGGAATTGCCAGTTGTCGCCGACGTGGTCGTTGTGGGTGTGGGAATTCAGGACGATGACGGGCAGTTGGGTGAGTTGGCCGACGACTTTCTTCAGGTCACTGATGCCCATGCCCGTGTCGAAGAGGACGGCTTTCTTTTCACCCGCGATCAGGTAGCTGATGGTTTCTTCCGATTGATGTGGTTCGTAGATGGCGAAGACGCCGGGTGCGACTTTGTAGACGTCGAACCAGGGATCGGAGATGGACACGCGCTCGAGGGTCTTGTATTCCGGTCGCGGGAGGGCGCGACACCACTCCGGAATTTTTGTCTGAGCTGGCGCAACTGAAGCGGCCAGGGCGAAAATAATCGTCATGCCGAGATTTCGAAGCACACTGAGGCTTGCGTTCATCATCGCCTCAGGAGATTACATTAGTTTTCAGCACGCGTGCGGGCTTGCGTTTCCTACAGTACCCATGACTGAAACCCTTTGAACACGTGGCGGCATCACACGTCGTTCACAAAGGGGACCGTCATGCCACACTTATCTTTTCGTTCCGTGCTTCTCCACTTTGCGGTTTTCTCTCTTTCACTTGGCTTGGCACTGGGCGTGGGATTTGCGCAACAGGAGCCGACGGTTACGACTCCGGCGGATGCGTCTCAAGATGTGACGCCCATGGCGCAGACTCCGGTGTATCGCGTGCAGGTGGTCGGGCGTACTACGCGCGCCGTCAACTACCGGCATCGGGCAACGACCAGCGTTGACTTTCAGGGCACGAAGCTGGATCCGAACGGGAAGGGAAAGGCGAAGATCGCGAGCAACACCGGGCGGCTGAAGATCGACGTCGAGATGGAGAACCTGCCGAAGCCCGGGATCTACGGTCCCGAGTATTTGACGTATGTACTGTGGGCCATTACGCCGGAAGGGCGAGCGGCTAATCTTGGCGAGATTATTCCGCGCAAGGATGGCAAGGCGGAACTCTCGGTGACGACTGACTTGCAGGCTTTCGGATTGATTCTGACAGCGGAGCCTTACTTTGCGGTGACGATTCCCAGCGATCAGGTCATTCTGGAAAACCTGATCAAGAGCGACACGAAAGGTTGGGAGCAGCCGATTGAAGCGAAGTTCGATGTGCTGCAGCGTGGAGAGTACACGGTGGAGGTCAGCCCGTCGCAGCTGGCGTCACAAACTGCGGACGAGAAAATGCCTACCGACTTGAAAGAAGCGATCAACGCGGTGGCGATCGCGAAGGCGGCCGGCGCGCAGCAGTATGCGGCGGAGACATTGGCGAAGGCAGAAGATTTCCTCGCGCGGGCGCAGGACTACTACGCGCGTAAGCAGGGCGATAAGGCGATCGGCACGGTGGCGCGCGGGGCGGTGCAGTCTGCGGAAGACGCGCGGCTGTTGACGATACGGAGGAAGAAGGAGGAAGAACGCATCGCGCAGCAACGCCGAGCGGAGCAGGCTGAGCAAGACCGGCAGGCGGCGGTACAGCAGAAAGAAGCCGCGATCCAGTTGCAGCAGCAAGCGGAAACGGATCGAGCGAAAGCTGAAGAAGCGCGCCGTCAGGCAGAGCAGGCGCAGCGAGAAGCGGAGCAGGCCCGCGCGGAAGCTTTAGCGCAGAAGCAGGCGGCTCAGGCTGAGAGCGAGAAGGCTCGGCAGGATGCGCAGCGGGCAGAGCAGGACAAGGAGCAGACGCGAGCGCGCCTGATGCAGCAATTGAACCAGGTGCTCGAGACGCGCGAGAGTGCCCGGGGACTGATCGTCAGCATGCCGGACGTGCTGTTTGACTTCAACAAGTACACGTTAAAGGGCGAGGCGCGTGAGCGGTTGGCGAAGGTGTCGGGAATTCTGATGGCGTATCCCGGACTGAATGTGAAGGTGGAAGGGCACACTGACAACATCGGTAGCGAGGACTACAACCAGAAGCTTTCCGACCAACGCGCGGAGACGGTGCGCGGGTTCATGGTGAGCCAGGGTGTTGCACCCGACATTATTTCCGCGCAGGGGTTTGGGATGGGCCAGCCGGTCGCGCCGAATGATACGGCGGCCGGACGGTCGAAGAACCGGCGCGTGGAGTTGGTGGTGAATGGGTCGGCGATCGGGGATCAGGCGGGGACCGCGGGGTCAGCCACTGGGGGTGATAACCCGAGTGCGCCTTCGGGGAGTTTGCCTGCGCAGCCTGGGACGGCTAGTCCGGCGTCGACTGGGAACACTTCGCCGCAGCGGTAGTGAATGATTTTGTCTCTGGCACTTGTGAATCCCACCTTAGCGCAAAAGACGCGCGAAGGGGGCACCATCACTTACGGTCGGTTTCGGAGCGCTGATTCTCCGCCAGCGTGGCCTGCTGCTTCTTTAGGAGATCGACGCCTTGCGCAAAGGTTAGGGCGGCGGGTACGGGGCGGAAGTCGCTGAAGGTTTCTGTTGATCGGATATCGAGGCGCTTAAACAGTAATAGCTTGCCGGTGAAGGTTAGGCCCATGCGCTGCATGTCCCACGAGCCATCGCCGACGTCGCCTTGCTCGACAAGGAAGTGACCGCCCTTGTCGAGGTGGCCGAGGATGCCCCATCCGAAGCTGACTTCCTTGAAGAGGATGCCGTCGATGCGGGCGATGCGGCGTCTGTTGGCGTCGACCAACAAGTTTCCCTGCATTCCGGTGAGGACCTGCTCGACTTTGGAGGGCGGTTCGTATTTCGGGTTCGGGCGGAAGTTGAGGCGGATGAGTTCGTCGCCCTCGCGGCCGAGGCCGGGTCGTCCGCGCTCCGTTCCGGCGTATTCGAAGAGGAAGGCATCGGGCATGGCGCGCACGATGCGGGTGACGCGGTCGGCATCGTCTTTCTCACGCTGGCGTTTCTTTACCAGCTCGGCGGGACTGTTCTTCAGTTGTTCGAGGCGCGCTTCCTCGGCCTGGCGCTGTTGCGCCGTGAGGGGCTTGCCGTCGAAGGCGATTGCCATGCCGGCCATGGCCTCGTTGGTTTCGCAATAAAGTTTGGTCTGGGAGCCGTTCGCTGTCTGCTTGAGAGACGCGAACATGTGTCGCGCTGTGGGATTGGCAGAGGCCTTGATTTCGTTCTGAACCGTGGTGCGCACCAGGTCGTTAGCAGGGATGGCGGGCGTTTGTCCGGCGTGCACGAGGGAGCCGAGGCAAATCGTGGCGACCGCCCATTGTGCCTGGCGAAAGACCTTTGACCAAATCATGTGAAGTGCCTCGCCCCGCTTAGTTTACCGTTAGACGGGTCGCGTCGAACAACTGTTGTACAGGCGAGCTATCCGGAGGGACATCTGACGCCTTGACCAGTGAACTGGTACCGCATGAGTCTTTCGGTTCGGGCGGACGCGCATCAAGGGCGAAAATCCGCGGGAAATGGTTTAGTATCATGGTTTCCCATCGAGTTTGCTTCCTGCCGTGGCCGCAAGGCCCGCCAGGAGGGTAGCAACGAAGCAGAGTTCCGCAGGACGCCGGCAATTTGCCCAAGGAGAATGCACTCATGGATGTACCCAAGACTGGGGAGTTCGCACATATTGGGAAGTCGGTCGTGATCAAGGGAGAGCTTTCGGGTAGCGAAGATCTTTACCTTGACGGCCAGGTGGAAGGCAACATTCTGCTGAAGGGCAACAACCTGACGGTGGGCCCGAATGGGCAGGTGAAGGCGAACGTCGATGCTAAGGGCGTGATCATTCAGGGCAAGCTGGAAGGGAACTTGCACGCGACGGACCGGGTAGAGTTGCGGAAGTCGGCGATCGTAACGGGAGATATCGCCACCCAGCGGATTGCGATTGAAGAAGGCGCTTATCTGAAGGGCAAGGTTGACGTGGGCAAGGA
>DASRDJ010000072.1:0-5348 GCA_035652655.1 Terriglobales bacterium | reverse complement strand
ATCCAGTTGCTGGTACAAATGCTCGGCTCGAATCCGCACCCCTGGTTCCACCAGTTTGGCCAGCCACTCGGCACGATGACGGCGGCTATAGACGCTCGTTCCCGCACAGGCAATGGCCCAACTTCGGTACACCGCCCTTTTGGGAGCAGGCCAAGCAGCAGAAAGACTGGGCCGGAATCACTTAGCAGCTACTTACTATCGCCAGCTCCCCAAGAATTGTCGGAACGCGCATGGCGGAGCGACTCCGCAGCTCAACCACGCGGTCACAATGGTGTTTCGCCACTGATAGCGACATCGGTAATCAGTCTGCGGGTCAATGAGTGAAATCGCCTGTTTACGAGAGCCGACTTCTGGATTGCCAGTAATCAGGAAAGGAGCAAGTCGGCGACAACTTCTTTGTGGATGCCATTAACAGACCGGATATAGTGACTCCGTGTTAACAACGGGTCAACCTGCCAAAGATTTGCCGCTTAACCCTGCCAACGGATTTCCCGGGCGCTTGCTTTGCCTCGACGTCTACCGCGGTCTGATGGTCGCGGCCATGATAATCGTGGATAACCCCGGGAGCGACGAACATGCCTACTGGCCCATCATTCACGCCAAGTGGAACGGTTGGACACCGGCCGATTTCATCTTTCCTTCCTTTCTTTTTCTGGTGGGGATTTCTCTGGTGTACTCGTTTGACGCGCGGCGGCAGCGCGGTGAAACCAACAAGCAGATTCTCTGGCACGCTTTCAAGCGGAGCCTAATACTCATCGCTGTCGGATTGCTCGTCAATGCCTCACCTATTTATGGATTGGACTTGCACAGCTGGCGCTTTGAGGGTGTCACGCAGCGGATTGGGCTTTGCTATTTCTTGGCCGCGATGCTGGAACTCTGGACTGGGCGTCGCAGCCAACTGTTGGCATTTCTCGGGATCCTGCTCGGCTATTGGGCTCTGTTGCGCTTTGTACCCGTACCTAGCGCTGGCGTTCCCGGCCGGGACATTCCTTTCATGGACCAAGTGCAGAATCTCCCTGCCTGGCTCGACCGAAAACTGTTCATGGGTCATCTTTACGAGGGGACCCGCGATCCGGAAGGAATAATCCACACGATTCCCGCAATCGGGACGACTCTGATTGGGGTACTGACAGGTCACTGGCTCAAATCAAAGCGCAGTAGCCCCGAGCTTATCGGTGGCATGATGTTCTTTGGAATTTTGGGAATGCTCGGCGGCGAGCTGTGGAGCCGCTGGTTTCCGATCAACAAGAACCTGTGGACCAGTTCGTTTGTCCTGTTCACCGGCGGGTTCTGCCTCCTCTTCTTCTCGCTGCTCTACTGGATGACCGAAGCGAAGCGTTGGCGGGGGAAATGGACCATGCCGATCCTCGTCTTCGGCATGAATGCCATCGCAGGTTTTGTAGCTGACTCGCTGATCTATGGTCCGGGCTATACGTTCACCGTCACTGCGGCGAATGGCGCAAAAATGAATTGGCATGAAGCTGCCCAAGCCCATCTCGAAGCGTCTGGGTTCAGTGTCGCCAACGCCTCCTTAGTCTATTCGCTTGGCGCAGTGCTGGTCTGTTGGATCATGCTCTGGCTTTTATGGCGGAAGAAGATTTTCTTGAAATTGTAGTGCGACAGACTGACTGGCGGTCAATGAGTGTAATCGCCTGGTTACAGCAACCGTGAAGCAAACGCGGTCGCGATTTGTGGCGCGCAGCTCGCACTCTGGCGGGAAGCCTGTTACGGCTCCTGCAAAGTGTCCTGTTGCTTGTAGGCGCTGACCAACAGCGCCACTGTGATCGCAATATAGAGAACACCTGCGATGCCTTCCAGCGCCGCTAGTATGCGCACTTCACCGCGAAGCGGCACAACATCGCCGTAGCCAATCGTCGAGAGAGTTACCAAACTGAAGTACAGCAGTTCGCTTTGACGGTCCGCAATCGTGGCGTTGTTGTGGAGGATCGACCCCGGATAGAAGACGTTAATGGCGCTGTAGAGAGTGAACCACTGCATTCCAAGCAATAGGTAAATGCTGATCGCAGTATAGAGGTGCGCATTGGTCACCGAACGGGCATCCTTGAGGTAGGCAAAGAGGCCGAAAACCGTGAATCCGAAAAATACGGTCAGCAAGCCCCATTTCATGCCGACTAGGGTTGGGATGGGGAAGACCGTGCTCGCTGCAGCGACTATGAATGAGGCCGACATCAACAGAACTGAAGGCCACACCCAGCCTCTTTTCTTCGATAGCCGGATGGTCGCTAGGAGGACCGGCACGAATATCAGTGCCGCTAAAATCAATCGGCGCAGGCCATCGTGATCCAACAACGGATAGATCACGATCACCAGCAACACAGACAGCAGAAGCAACAAATCCGTCTGTGATCGTATTTTTTCCAGCATGGCGCATTATCATACCAAGTGGCCAGCAGGAGGCTGTCAACAGTAGTTCTGTTGGGTAGTTGGCGTAATATCGCGATTACACTCATCGAGGAATCGGGCCGGGATGTCTTAAGAGTTAGACGACGACCCTCCGCGGCGACAGAACTCTTCATAATCAATCTGGTCGCGCAGCATGATCCAAAGCCGGATGCCCAGTTTACGTGCCGCCGCGATCCTCGCCTTGCCCATTCCTTTCGGGATGAGTTTGCGACGATAGAAGCGTTTCAGCTCCGGGTCTTGCGCGGCCGCATGCATCACCGCTTCGGTCCAGAGATAGCGCAGCAGCGCGTTGCCTTCCTTGCTCAGTTTCCCTAATCGCTGCCGTTTCCCGCTAGAGTGTTCGCAGGGGATCATCCCAAGGTAGCTAGCTACTTTCTTGCCACGCGTGAATCCAGTCGGGTCCCCGAGAAACACCTCGGTCGCCAGCGCCGTCACTGGGCCCACGCCCGGATGCGTGAGAAGCCGCCGCGCCTGGGCTCGCTGCTTGGCTTCTTCTTCCACCTGCCGGTCTAGTTCCTGGATCCGCTTCTGCAACTGCACGTACAAACCCAGCAGTTCGTCCCGCCGTTGACTCGTGTAGCGAGACCGAGCCAAGGCCTGGAGTGCTTTCTGCCCAGCTGGACTCCACACAGTTCGCCCTTGCCGCAGCGCGTGATTGAGAGCCATCGCCTGCAACGTGTTCTGCACGCGCGTTCGCATCTTCCCCCACTGATGACGGTCCCGCAGCAACGTTCGCAAGTCCCGCTGCTCCGTCGAGGGCATCCAGATGGTCGGGAAGCGATCCTCCATTAGCAGCTCCAGCTCCAACCGCGCATCTCGCCGATCGTGCTTCTGCTTCCGCGTCTCTTTGGCTCGAATCTTCGCCGGATGTCCTACCCGGCACTCGATCCCTAGCTCTTCCAGCAATTGCAAAAACCATTGCATCGCTCCTGTGGCTTCGATACCCACCACCACCGGACCTTCTAAGGCAACGTAAAACTCGCGCACCCTGTTCCCTTCGTGGGCCAGCGTCTTCTCGCTGAATTCGCCGGTTTCCGTGTCCACCATAGCAATGGTTTGTTGCTTTGCGTGTAGATCGCAGCCTACAATTTTCATCTCGGCCTCCTTCGTCCCGAGCCTTTTGGTTGGTTACCGCAAAGTCTACTCGGGTCGTCGCGGGGCCGACGTCGTTATGTCATCAGTTACTTATAGCCAGCCCACCAATGCCATCCTGTCAGACTTGCCAGTAGTGGCGAGATTCTCCCAATCCTAAGCTCAAGGCATACTGGAACGGTTGCTGCAAGAAAATGCACCATGCTTGAATTCATCTTCGATATCCCTTTGGTGATTGCTGGGCTGGCGATCGTCGGATTCCTATGCCTGTCAGCGATCGGTGGACTGCTATTAGTTCGCCGCCGCGTGCTGCCTCATCTGCGGATCCACGACGAGGACTCCCACTTTTCCGCGGCCATGGTGCATAGCGTGATGGTTTTTTACGGACTGGCTCTCGCCTTGATCGCGGTGAACGTCTTCGAGACCTACGCCGACGTGTCGAAGATCATTTCACAAGAGGCGACCGCCTTGGCAGTGCTGTACCGGGATGTGAGTACTTATCCCGAGCCGATTCGTCCCCAACTACAGAAGGAGGTCCGTGATTACGTTGACTACGTGATCCACGAAGCCTGGCCTTTGCAGCAGCGCGGCCAGGTTCCGAGCGGTGGCGTTGAACGGATGAACCGCTTTCAGGACACGCTGGTCACGTTTGAGCCGACCACCGAGGGCCAGAAACTTCTCCACGCTGAGACACTCCGGGCCTATAACAACATGATCCAGGCTCGCCGCCTCCGCCTCGATGCTGTGGGCACCGGTTTGCCGAGCGTGATGTGGATCGTGATATTTGTGGGCGCGTTCATCAGCCTGAGCGCCTCCTTCTTTTTCAAGGTCGAGGATGTGCGCTTACACGGCATCTTGGTAACACTTCTGGCGGCATTCTTGGGGATGGTCATTTTCATGACCCTCGCTCTCGACCGTCCGTTCCGGGGCGATCTGGGAGTACGACCAGAACCCTATCAACTCATTTACGACCATCTGATGAAACCATAGCCGGAGATAAGGTGATCACCGATAAAAGCAACCTCTTCTGTCGCGTAAAATCGCGTTCTCACCAGCAATTCTCAGTTGTGACTGTTGCAAAATCGCCATTTCACTCATTGACCTCAAAAAAGGCGGACAGACGGCGCAAGCTGGTGTAATCGCCTGATTACATCAACTGACGAATCGGAATCACTCTGCCCAGCGTATACAAGCCTCAGGGTTTGCATCGATGCCGTCTTGAGCAATTTCGACCAGTAGGGGTGAGACCCAACTCACCAATGTTCGTTCCGAGAAGGCAACCCAAGTATCCCACGGAGGGACATTGTTCACATCGAAGAAGCCGTTGGAACTGTACTTTGCCGCTCCGTCCATTAGTGTCTCGCTCGGTATGAACTCTAGCAGCCTGCCCCTCGCAAGCATCGGTGCATCGACCTTCATTGAAACGCCCTCTTGCGCAACCGATCGCTTCGCAACCACTTCAGCGACCGCCTTGGCCCATACCTCATCCTCAAACTGATCTAATCGAAAGCTGGGCTTGAGCGCAGTGCTTCGCAACTGGCCGTCCAGCAGGGACAAGGTAGGCGAGTCCGCTTCGGCGTATAAGGTCTGGGACTGACGATACTCTGCGCTTGCCTTGATCTTGTCCCAGTCGGGGTTGAAACGATCGTAAACAACTTTGAGGAGTCGATTCGCTTCTTCGAACAGGGCGCGGCGGCGTTGGATGGAGGGAGACTCTTCGGGACGATTCGTCAGAGGCTGACCAGCGCACCAAGCAATCGTTTCAGCGAGGGATCGCTTAAACATTGGTGTTTCGTAATCAAACATGATGACGATTTTAAAGCGTAGTCGAA
>DASRDJ010000071.1:0-5199 GCA_035652655.1 Terriglobales bacterium | reverse complement strand
CGCAGGGAAGTCGCGAGTGTTTGCGGTGGCGCTGAAAGATCGCGCCGCTGTCCTTCCCGGCGGACATGCTGCCGACGCAGCTTACTGGATCGAGCAGAAATCGGGCACATGGGTAACGTCCACCTACTATCGCAACGAACTTCCGAAATGGGCGGCCGACTTCAACTCCAGCAATCGCGCCGGAAAATACTGGGACCGAGATTGGCGCGACGGCAATGGCGTGACGCTGCGCTCGACCGCTCATCGCAAGGCAAAAGACGGCATTGAAGCGGGGTTCTATGAAGTCGTCGGCTCGACGCCGTTCGCCAATGACTACGAACTCGAATTTGCGAAAGAGCTCGTGCTGTACGAGCAACTCGGCGTCTCCGGAACCACGGATCTCCTGACCGTCAGCCTTTCAGCGAACGACATCCTCGGCCACGCCGTTGGTCCGGATGCGCCCGAGATGGCGGCGATGGCTCTGGCGCTCGATCATCAACTGGCGGAGTTCTTCAACTTTCTCGGCCACCAGGTCGGGCTGGCCAATGTGTGGATCGCACTGTCGGCCGATCATGGAGTGGCGCCGCTTCCGACGGTCGCTAGCAAACTTCATGTCCCTGCCGCCTATCTGGATATTCCTGCTCTCCAAGGACAGATGAATAAAACTCTCGTGACGAGGTTTGCGGCTGGAAAGGCTACCGAGTTCCTGAAGTCGTTCGACTATCCCATTGCGTTCCTGAACGACGAGGCTTTCACCGCTCTCAAGGTGAAGGAAGAGGACGCCGAGCGCGCCACGGGCGAAGCCATGAAGCAGGTTGGCTTGCGTGGATATTTTACGAAAGCGCAACTGGGACAGGGCGCGGCACCGGATACCGAACTCGGCCACCGCTACCTGAACAGCTACTCGCCCGAAGGCGGATGGTACGTGCTGGGAGTTCCGGTGCCGTTTATGATTGGCGTAAGCGGCGGCACAGATCATGGCGCGCCGTACACGTACGATACGCACGTACCGCTGGCGTTCTACGGTCTGCCCTTTCAGCTTGGAACTTATCGCACACATTCGGAGCCTGTGGATATGGTCGCGACGCTCGCTTCGCTACTGGGCATTAACGCACCGACGCACGCAATCGGGCGCGTTCTGACCGAGGCCCTGGCGGCGGTTCATCATGCAGAAAATCCGGGCCGTCCGGCAGAGCGGTCGCCGCGTTCTCCGAAGCCCTCGGGCGAGTTGAAGCCGGCGGCCTTCGTGGCTGAAGGAGGTCAGCATTGAGCGCTGCCACTCCGAAAAGTTCTGCCGATCTCAGCGTCCGCTTTTGCGGCATCCAGCTGAAGAATCCTGTCATTGGGGCCAGTGGAACGTTCGGCTACGGGCTCGAATTTGAAGACGTCGTGCACCTCGACAAGCTGGGGGGCTTCGTGGTGAAGGGACTGTCGCGCGAGCCCATGACCGGGAATCCTCCGCCGCGGCTTTACGAGACGGCGGCTGGCATGTTGAACGCCATAGGGCTGCAGAACATCGGCGCGCGAGCCTTCATTGAAGAGAAGCTGCCCAAGCTGCGCGAGATCAAGGACACGGTGGTCTTCGCGAACGTATTCGGCTACACCCGCGAGGATTACGAGCGCACGATTCAGATTCTGAACGAAGGCGAAGGCATCGCCGCCTACGAACTTAACGTCTCATGCCCGAACACACAGCATGGAGGAATTCAGTTCGGCTGCGATCCGCGTTCGCTCGATGAGGTGATTACCACGGCGAAACGGGTCTCGGTGCGTCCGCTGATCGTGAAGCTGTCGCCGAACGTGACGAGCATCGCGCAGATGGCGCACATCGCGCAGGAGGCCGGCGCCGACGCGATCTCGCTGGTGAATACATTCATCGCGATGGCGATTGATCCGGAAACGCGCAAGCCGCGCATCGCCAACGTTACGGCAGGGTTGTCGGGTCCGGCGATCAAGCCGATTGCGGTGCGGATGGTTTATGACGCGTCGCACTCCGTCAAGATCCCTGTGATCGGCATGGGCGGAATCTCGACTGCCGCCGACGTGATCGAGTTCATGCTGGCCGGGGCGACCGCCGTTCAGATTGGGACGGCGAGTTACTGGGACCCGTGCGCGACTGAAAAGATCGTCAACGAACTGGAGGGGTATTGCGCGGAGCACAAGATTCAGGAACTCGCGGAGTTGACCGGCGGGCTGACTATGGAGTAGGGGGCTGTCCCCGCGGACTTTCGCGAACCTCAGCGGCTAAAGCCGACACTCATTTGAGATCTTGTGGCCCGACTGAAGTCGGGCCCTTCCCCAAGTGCTAAATGCAGAATGCCGAATGCTTACTGCTGCCCTGCCGCCTGCTGAATGCTGCTCTCAGAGTCTTCAGCAACCCACCCACTTCCCGAGGATCGCGCCCATCGCCAGGTAGCAGCACAACTGGTAGCCCGTGTTAATGAGGAAAAGTTTCATCGGGCGATTGGTGAACAGTTTGTCCGTCAGCTGAACCGTCATCACGAAGGCCAGCCACACCGCAAAGCCGACTTTCATCCCGTACAGAGGCGTCGAAATAGCGAGGTGGTAGATGATTTTGCCGAGGATGAACGCACTCAGCATGCTCGCCAGAAACGAGATGCCGTACTTCGGGCCAGCCGACTTCTGCATGTCGGCAACTTTCGCCTTGTCAGCGGGATCGAAGCCCATAGCCAGCATCCAAGGCTTCGCAAACAGGAACGGCGAATACCACAGGAAGCCGATGACCATGCACGCAACGGCAGAACCCACCACGGCCCAGAGATTGACGCACATGAGGATCATCATGCATTCCTCCTTCGGCCCGTCGTCAGCGAAGAGGACGGATACCTAGAAGAATGCCTTAACGTCCGTTGCTATACCAGATACTACCTGGTGACTCATAGGTTAACCCTTCGCCCCACACGGCCTGGGTGTCGCCGTGATTGTCGATGTCCATTTCGAAATAGTCGCCGAAGGGAAATTTGAATCCGCGAGGCTCGATGTAGTTGTAGCCCGGGACAAATGAGGAGAGTTGCGTTTCCTGGCTCCAGGTCGCACCGCCGTTCGTGGAACTGCGGTAGTAGGTATTCCAGAACGGGCTGCGGCGCGTGTCCATCCACGCGATGCGTACATCTCCTGCGGTTCCGGCTACCATGGTCGGAAACGCATGGCCAACGCCATACGGTGCTCCTGACACGCTCGACTTTGCCGACCAGGTCAGGCCGCCCGTGGTGGACGATGCGAAATAAATCCGTTCGGCGCCTTTGTTGATGGGGCCTGCGTTCCAGAGCGCGTACAGCGTCCCTGCGGCGTCGGAGGTCACAGTGATTTGGGCTCCGAGATATGCCCATCCGCATTCGTTGGTGGAGCACTCGGGCGGCGCTCCGGAAATGTCAACAAGCGTGCTGGACCAAGTCTTTCCGCCGTCAGCGGACCGGCTCACGTACAGATCGACCGGGCCTTGGCCGGCGTTGGCGCGCGTGTATCCCGCCCATGACAAAAAGACGCTACCGGAGGGATCGATGGCAGCGCCCCCGGCTTGCGCCCATCCCATGCCGTCGGTGGCGTTCACATTGACAGGGGCGAAGGTGTTTCCTCCGTCATGCGAGGCTGCAACCCATACTCGCGCAGCGCGATTATAGGCAATATAAACATCGAGTCCGTGCACGGCCAGCACGGGCTTATCGGCCTCTGTCTCGGTACGGGTCGCGATGATCTCCGCCCAGGTCAGGCCGAAGTCGACGGAACGCGACACCACGATGTCGCGGCGATCGTTTTCGAGCCACGCCGCATACACGGTGCGGCGGTCCACGGGATCAACCACAATCTGAGGATCAAATTGCGCGGTGCCGCGATTCGCCAGACGCCGTTGTGACTTCCAGGTGACGCCGTTGTCAGCGCTCGTGACCAGCACCATGCTGGGGATGGGGCACGAAGCGCATCCGGGCACGCGAATGTATTGCGGATACAAGATGTAAAGGTGGCCGTAGCCGTCGGCCGCGATCGCGGGCTCCCACTGGTCGCCCTCTTGCATGCCAACCCGTTTTTGCGCAGAAAAACCGGCAGAGAATGCCGACACGCTGAGCGCGGCGAGACACAGGAAGACCAGCAGACCCTTCAGGTGAGATGCTTCGGACACTCTACTTCCCCGGGGAGGTACCAAGGCACTGCAAAGATTGGACTTTATCTGGAAAGGGCGACCTGGTCAACGAATTGAAGACGAAACATGGCCCTTTCGTGCTACGACCGAGCGCGTTTTGGCCTTGCTGGACGAGGGCTACGCGGTCAGCAGGATGGGCGCACCCTTGGTGACTACGATCGTGTGCTCGTAGTGCGCAGCTGGGCGGCGGTCTGCGGTCTTCATCGTCCAGCCATCTTCGGCGAGGATCGTGCGCCCTGATCCAGCTGCAATGATGGGCTCCACGGCGATCACCAGGCCTTCGGTCAGAAGTTCGCGCGCCTCGGGATCCGGATAGTTGGGAATGCGGGGTTGTTCGTGAATCGTGCGGCCGATGCCGTGACCACCCAGTTCGCGGATCACAGAGAAGCCGTCGCGGCGCACCTCTCGTTCCACGGCGCGGCCGATTTCTGAAACGCGGAATCCGGCGCGCGCCACTAACATCGCTTTCTCGAACGCGCGGCGGGCGCAAGATATCAATCGCTGTGCCTCGGGCGTGACTTCGCCCACGGGCACGGTTTCAGCCGCGTCGGCCATGAAGCCGTCTTTTTCGATCGTGACATCGAGTTTCAGCAAGTCGCCCGGGCGCAGTTCACGTTGGCCCGGCACGCCGTGAACCGCTTCCTCGTTCAGACTGATGCAGTTCGATCCAGGAAATTTGTAGACGGTGGCGGGGGCGGAACGCGCGCCGTTCTCGGCCATCACTGCGGCACCAATGGCATCGAGTTGCGCGGTTGTGACACCGGGGCGCACTTCGCGCTTCATCGCTTCCAGAACTAGGCGTACGACGGCGCCGGCGGCGCGCAGAGCTTCCAGTTCTTCTGGCTCGTTGATCGACAATTTCTCTCCTGAAAAGAATCTTAAGGGAATTGCCGGTAGGAAGCTATGCTTCTGCGGTAACCGGGCGGCGCGGACCGAAAAACAGGAGAAGGATGAATCCGGCGATGTAGAAAGATGCCACTTGCGACAGCGAGAATCCAATCAGGCGCAGCACCAGCCCGAACATCGCAATTGCTTCGGACAGCGCGTAAGTCATCACGTAT